>NZ_JAGPXP010000007.1:0-229138 GCF_018070485.1 Micromonospora sp. C41
GACGGCGCGTCGCACGTGCAGGTCTTCTTCCGGATCATGCTGCCGCTGGTGGCGCCGATCCTCGCGGTGACCGGCCTGCTCGCCTTCATCGGATCGATCAACGAGTTCATCATCGCCAACGTGTTCCTCACCGAACCCGAGGCGAAGACGCTCGCGGTCGGCATGTACGGCCTGGTGGCCGGCGAGCGCAACAACAACTTCGGGATGTTCGCGGCGGGCACCCTGCTCACCGCGATCCCGACGGTGCTGGTGTTCCAACTGCTCCAGCGCTACATCGTCTCCGGACTCACCTCCGGAGCGGTAAAGGGCTGAGCCTCCTCGGCTCACGCTGCGGCAAGGGCGTCGTGTCGGCGTACACCGGAGCGGTTCTCGGGCGGACCGCCGCGGTCGGGTGAAACCGACCGCGGCGGGTGCCCGCCCCTCTCCCTGTCGGTACGACGCGAAAGGCAGCACCATGTCCCTTCAGCCGCACCACGACGGCTCCGCCACCTACGTCCCGGAGCAGGAGCCCGCGCTCGGGCAGACCGTCCCCGTCTTCGTCCGGGTGCCGGCCGGATCCGGCGTCTCCCAGGTGCACGTGCGCACCACCGGCGACGGCGAGCCGCGCTTCGCCGAGGCGCGGGTCGACCGCACCGACGACGGCGACGTGTGGTGGCGGGCCGACGTCGAGGTCCGCAACCCGGTCAGCAACTACCGCTTCCTGCTCGACGGCGAACGCGGCGCCCGCTGGCTCAACGCCGCCGGCCCGGCCGGGCACGACGTGCCGGACAACGGCGACTTCAAGCTGGTCAGCTACGCCCCGCCGCCGGCCTGGGCCCGGGACGCGGTGATCTACCAGATCTTCCCGGACCGGTTCGCCCGCTCGGCCGCCGCCGACAGCCGGACCGTGCCGGACTGGGCCATCCCGTGTGACTGGGACACCCCGGTCGTCGGCCGCGGCCCGGAGACGCCCCGCCAGTTCTACGGCGGCGACCTCGACGGCGTCACCGAACACCTGGACCACCTGGACCGGCTCGGCGTCAACACCGTCTACCTGACGCCGGTGTTCCCGGCGCGCTCCAACCACAGGTACGACGCGTCGAGCTTCGACACCGTCGACCCGCTGCTCGGCGGCGACGCGGCGCTGGCCCGGCTCGCCGACGCGGTGCACGCCCGGGGGTGGCGGCTGCTCGGCGACATCACCAGCAACCACACCGGCGACGCCCACGACTGGTTCACCGCCGCCGTCTCCGACGTCAACGCGCCGGAACGCGAGCTGTACTACTTCGACCTGCCCGGCTCGGACTACGAGTCGTGGAACGGGGTGAAGTCGCTGCCGAAGCTGAACTGGGGCAGCGCCGAACTGCGCCGCCGGTTCGCCACCGCCGAGGACTCGCTGCTGCGCCGCTGGCTGCGCCCGCCGTACGGGCTGGACGGCTGGCGGGTCGACGTGGCGAACATGACCGGGCGGCGGGGCGCTGACGCGTACACCCACGAGGTGGCGCGGCTGCTGCGCGAGGTGGTGGCCGAAACCCGGCCGGACGGGCTGCTGCTCGCCGAGCACGGCCACGACCACACCGGTGACCTGGACCGCGACGGCTGGCACGGGACGATGAACTACGTCGGCTTCACCGACCCGGTCTGGTCCTGGCTGCGGCACGGCGACGACCCGGTGCCGAACTTCCTCGGCACCCCGGGCGGGGTACGGCGGCGCGACGCGGGCGCGGTGCTCGCCACCATGAACACGTACCGGTCGCTGGTGTCGTGGCGCTCGTACACGCACTCGTGGCAGCTGCTCGGCTCGCACGACTCGGCCCGGATCCGCACCGTGGTCGGTGACGCGGCCCGGCAGGAGGTGGCGGCCGGACTGCTCGCCACCATGCCCGGCACGCCTGTGGTCTTCGCCGGGGACGAGCTGGGCCTGACCGGCACCAACGGGGAGGGCTCGCGTACCCCGATGCCGTGGCACCGGCGCCAGAGCTGGGATCGGCGCACGTTCGAGGCGTACCGGTCGTTGCTGACGCTGCGCCGCGACGAGCCGGCGCTGCGGCACGGCGGCCTGCGCTGGGTGTACGCGGACGCGGACACGCTCGTCTTCCTGCGCGAGGCGCCCACGTCGACGGTGCTGGTGCTGGCGAGACGTGCCCCCGGCACCCCGGTCCGCCTGGCCGGCGTGGGCGCCGCAGAGAACGTCTACGGCAACGCCCCAGCTCTCCACCCCGACGCCGACAACAAGGTGACCCTCCCCGCCGAGGGCCCCACGTTCCAGGTCTGGCGCCTCCGCTGACCCCGGGCCCTCGCGATCTTGCGGTTTCGGCCCGTGTGCCGCGCCTTTCGTCCCGTTGTGCCGGGGCGGAAACTGCAAGATCGCGGGGGAGGGGTCACGGTATGACGGCAGGTCGGCCGGGTCATTACTACAAAGCGTCGTTGATGGGGGAGGATGGGCCGCGTGGAAGCTCTTCGACTGATTCTTCTCTACGTCCATCTGATCGGTTTCGCGCTGCTGCTCGGCGGCGCGATCGCCCAGTACGTCTCCGGCAAGCTGCGCATCAACGCGGCCATGCTCTGGGGCGCGATCATCCAGATCCTCACCGGCATCGGGCTGTCCGCCCCGCTGCGGGACGGGGACGAGCCGGCCCCGGCGAAACTTGTTACCAAGTTGGTGCTCGCGCTGCTCATCTTCGTCATGGTCTTCTTCTCCCGTAAGCGGGAGACCGTCAACCGCGGCCACTTCCTCGCGATCGTCGGGTTGACGCTGGTCAACGCTGCCGTCGCGGTGTTCTGGCGTTAGTTCGCCGCCAGTCGGGGAAGCTGCGGGAAACGGACGTTCGCGACACCATCGCGCACGCCCGCCGGCCGGATAAGTGACCTGCCCCACCCAAGGGTTACACCGGGGTAACGGACGCTCAACAGTCGTGCACGATTGTCGGCCGGTGGGTGGGCGCGGGCGTACGCTCCCGTCCGTAACGTGGGACGCCGGCCGCACATCGCAGGCCGGCGCAAGGGCTGCGCACCGCGCACAACGCGGTGTGCAAGGGGAAGGAGACGTCTTGCGCTCTGTGCGTGGGATGCGGATTGCCTCCGTCATTGCGGCGGGTGGACTCGTGCTGGGCGCTGCCGCGTGTGGTGAGGCTCCGGACGACGACAACAACGCCGGCGGCGACGGCGGCAAGAAGTTCAGCGCCTGCATGGTGACCGACGTCGGCGGCGTCGACGACAAGTCCTTCAACGCCTCGGCCTGGAAGGGCCTGCAGGAGGCGAAGAAGGAGAACGACAAGATCGACATCAAGTACGTCCAGTCGAAGGCCGAGGCGGACTACGAGGTCAACCTGACCGGGTTCGTCAACCAGAAGTGCGACTTCATCCTGGCCGTCGGTGGCCTGATGTCGGACGCCACCAAGGCGGCGGCTGAGAAGAACCCGAACCAGCAGTTCGCGATCGTCGACGCCAACCCGGGTGTGTCGAACGTCTACCCGATGCAGTTCGACACCGCGCAGGCCGGGTTCCAGGCCGGCTACCTGGCCGCCGGGATGAGCAAGTCCGGCAAGGTCGGCACCTACGGCGGCCTGCCGATCCCGCCGGTCACCATCTTCATGGACGGCTTCGCCGACGGCGTGGCGTACTTCAACAAGGCCAAGAGCAAGAACGTCCAGGTGCTGGGCTGGGACAAGGCCACCCAGAAGGGCTCCTTCGCCAACTCGTTCGAGAAGCAGGACGAGGGCAAGAAGGTGTCCGACGCGCTCGTCGCGCAGGGCGCCGACATCGTGATGCCGGTCGCCGGTGGCGCCGGTCTCGGCACCACCTCCGCGGCCAAGGCCTCGGGCGGCAAGTACTCGGTCGTCTGGGTGGACATCGACGGCTGCGAGAGCACCCCGGACTGCTCGGCGATCCTGACCACCGTCGTCAAGAACATCCCGGACGCCGTCAAGGAGGCCGCGCTGAAGGCCGCCAGTGGCGAGAAGCTCCAGGCCACGCCGGGCTTCGTGGGCACGCTCGCCAACAACGGCGTCTCGATCGCCCCGTACCACGACTTCGACAGCAAGGTCCCGGCGGACCTGAAGGCCGAGGTCGACAAGATCAAGGCGGACATCGCCGCGGGCACCATCACCGTCACCTCGAAGGCCCAGCCGACCAAGTGACGGTTCCGCCGGCCGCCGCGATGCGATCATCGGCAGCGGGGGCCGGCGGGCACCAGGTTTGACGATCCGGCCGTCCCGGCGCAACGGGGAAGGTACCCCGAGCGCCGGGGCGGCCGATCAGCTTGACTCCCCCCGACATCCCCACCCGGCGTGGTGGCGGCGCGGCAGGTCGCTACGCTGCACCATCGCTCGCACTCCAGGAGGTTGCGCTGAGACTCGAACTGCGCGGCATCACCAAACGGTTCGGTGATCTGGTCGCCAACGACCACATCGACCTGACGGTGGAGCCTGGAGAGATCCACGCCCTGCTCGGCGAGAACGGTGCCGGCAAGTCGACCCTGATGAACGTGCTCTACGGCCTCTACCAGCCGGACGAGGGCGAGATCCTGGTCGACGGCAAGCCGCTGAAGCTGAAGGGCCCGTCGGACGCGATCGCCGCCGGGATCGGCATGGTGCACCAGCACTTCATGCTGGTGCCGGTCTTCACCGTGGCGGAGAACGTGATGCTCGGCGCCGAGCAGGTCCGGGGGCCGTTCGCCGGCATCCTCGACCGGCGACGGGCCCGCCGCGAGGTCGCCGAGGTGTCCGAGCGGTACAACCTGCGGGTCGACCCGGACGCGGTGATCGAGGACCTGCCGGTCGGCATCCAGCAGCGGGTGGAGATCGTCAAGGCCCTCACCCGCGACGTCGACCTGCTGATCCTCGACGAGCCGACCGCCGTGCTCACCCCGCAGGAGACCGAGGAGCTGCTCGCGGTCATGCGGTCGCTCAAGGCCGCCGGCAAGTCGATCGTGTTCATCACCCACAAGCTGGGCGAGGTGAAGGCCATCGCCGACCGGATCACCGTGATCCGGCGCGGGAAGACGGTCGGCACCGCCGAGCCGAGCGCCAGCCGGGACGAACTGGCCGCGCTGATGGTGGGCCGCAGCGTCCGGCTGACCGTGGACAAGAAGCCGGCCACCCCCGGCAAGCCGGTCCTGGAGGTCTCCGGCCTGGTCGTGGACGACGACCGGCAGGTACGCGCGGTCGACGGCGTCGACCTGACCGTGCACGCCGGTGAGGTGCTCGGTGTCGCGGGCGTGCAGGGCAACGGCCAGACCGAGCTGATCGAGGCGATCATGGGCCTGCGCCCGGTGCTCGCCGGCACGATCAGCCTGGACGGCGAGCCGACGCACGGCTGGTCGACCAAGAAGGTGCTCCACGCCGGCGTCGGCTACGTGCCGGAGGACCGCAGCGTGGACGGCCTGGTCAAGGAGTTCTCCGTGGCGGAGAACCTGGTGCTGGACATCTACGACCGGCCGCCCTTCGGCAAGGGCCTGTCGCTGAAGCCCGAGGCCATCGCGAAATCGGCCCGGGAGCGGATCGAGCAGTTCGACGTCCGTACCTCCTCGGCCGACGCCGCGGTCGGCACGCTCTCCGGCGGCAACCAGCAGAAGGTGATCGTGGCCCGGGAGCTGTCCCGGCCGCTGAAGCTCTTCATCGCCGCCCAGCCCACCCGGGGCGTGGACGTCGGCTCGATCGAGTTCATCCACAGCCGGGTCATCCGCGAGCGGGACATCGGCACCGCGGTGATGGTGGTCTCCAGCGAACTGGACGAGGTGATCGGCCTGGCCGACCGGATCGCGGTCATGTACCGCGGCCGGATCATCGGCATCGTCGGCCCGGACACCCCGCGCGAGGAGATCGGCCTGCTGATGGCCGGCATCACCCCGGACGCCGCCACCCCGGACGCCGCCACCGCGACCGAGGGCGGCCCTGGCAACGAGGACGAGGCATGACCAACCCGAACCCCGTCTCGGGCTCGCCGGACAAGGAACCGGCGACCGAGGCGCAGGAGTCGCTGAGCGAGGCCCGGGCGACGCCGACGCAGCCGGCCGGTGACACCGAGCAGACGGTGCCCGCCACCGCGACCGCGAAGAGGCCGGACCCGGCCGGGGAGTCCCGTCCCGGCATGGGCCGGATGTTCCTGGACAACCTCTGGGCGGCAAACACGGTCACCGTGACGGTGCTCGCGGTGCTGCTGGCCATGGTGGTCGGCGCGGTGCTGATCATCGTGTCCGACCCGGAGGTGCTAACCACCTACAGCTACATCACGGCTCGCCCCACGGACGCGCTGAACGCCAGCTGGACTGTGGTCAGCGAGGCGTACGCGAACCTGTTCAAGGGCGCGATCTTCGACCCGGACGCGGTCGGCTTCACCGCCGTCATGAGCCCGATCTCGGAGACGCTCACCTACGCCGCGCCGCTCGTCTTCACCGGCCTGTCGGTGGCGCTGGCCTTCCGCGGCGGCCTGTTCAACATCGGCGCCCAGGGCCAGGCGACGATCGCCGTCATCCTGGCCGCCGTGGCCGGCTTCGCGCTGCCGCTGCCGCCCGTCGTGCACCTGCTGGTGGCGCTGATCGCCGGCGCGCTCGGCGGCGCGCTCTGGGGTTTCATCCCCGGCATCCTCAAGGCCCGGGCCGGGGCGCACGAGGTGATCAACACGATCATGCTCAACTACGTGGCGGTCTACTTCCTGTCCTGGATCATCGTGCAGAACGGGGTGCAGAACCCGAACCGGTCGGACGCCATCAGCAAGCCGGTCGACTCCTCCGCGCAGTTGCCCCGCCTGCTCGGCGACGACCTGCGGGTGCACGCCGGCATCCTGCTCGCGGTGGCGGCCACCTGGTTCATCGCCTGGCTGCTCAACCGCTCCACGCTCGGCTTCGAGCTGCGGGCCGTGGGCGCGAACCCGGACGCGGCCCGCACCGCCGGCATCAGCGTGACCAAGACGTACGTGCTGGTGATGGTGCTCGCGGGCATGCTGGCCGGTCTCGGCGGCTCGACCATGGTGCTCGGCACCACCGCTACCGCGCTGACCCCGCTGGTGATCGCGCAGATCGGCTTCGACGGCATCCTGGTCGCGCTGCTCGGGCGCGTGAAGCCGTGGGGCGTGCTGCTGGCCGCGCTGCTGTTCGGCGCGCTCCAGGCCGGTGGCAACCGGATGCAGTCGTACTCCGGCATCTCGCTGGAACTGGTCACCGTGCTCCAGGCGCTCATCGTCATCTTCATCGCCGCGCCTGCCCTGGTGAAGACGATCTTCCAGCTCCGGGCGGCCCGCGCCGCCCGGTTGCAGACGAGCCTCGCGAAGGGCTGGTGAGCATGTCCACCACCGCTGTCCCCGAGGTCGCCGTTACCGCGGTCGACGAGGGTTTCTGGACCCGTAACCGGAAGATCGGCGTGGTCCTGCTGGCGCTCGGCGTGCTCGCGGCGGTGCTGTTCGGCGCGCTCGCGACCGACCAGCACGCCCGGTTCACGCTCAGCGAGACCGAGGGCGGCGCCGCCCTGGAGATCAACGGTACGGTCGGCGCGATCCTGTTCGGGCTGATCACCGCCGCGGCCGGAGGCGCGCTGCTGGCCGGTGTGCCGAAGCGCTGGTTCGCGCTGCTGCTCGGCGCCGGGCTGGTCGCCTTCGTGCTGAGCTTCCTGTGCTGGCAGGTCTCCGCCGCGCCCGAGGGCCGCAACTTCATGCCGCTGGTGAACGTCGTGCGCGGCACGTTCATCCTGGCCCTGCCGCTGATCTTCGGCGCGCTCGCCGGTGTGCTCTGCGAGCGCTCCGGCGTGGTGAACGTGGCGATCGAGGGCCAGCTCCTGATGGGCGCGTTCTCCGGCGCGCTGTTCGGCAGCATGTCCGGCAGCGTCTGGGTCGGCCTGGTGGCCGCCGCCATCGGCGGCGCGTTCATCTCGTTCCTGCTGGCCGTGTTCTCCATCCGCTACCTGGTCGACCAGGTGGTCATGGGCATCGTGCTCAACCTGCTCGCGGTCGGCATCACCGGCTTCCTCTACGAGCGGCTGATGCAGACCGACGCGGCGAAGTACAACAGCGCGCCCCGGTTCGGCAACTGGGAGATCCCGCTGCTGTCCGACATCCCGCTGATCGGTCCGGCGCTGTTCCGGGGCAACATCTTCCTCTACCTCGGCCTGCTGCTGGTGCTGGTCATCCACCTGGCGCTGTTCCGTACCCGGTGGGGCCTGCGGACCCGCTCGGTCGGCGAGCACCCGACCGCCGCCGACACGCTGGGCGTGAAGGTGCTGCGGCTGCGCTACCGCAACGTGATCCTGGCCGGTCTGGTGGCCGGTGTCGGCGGCGCCTCGTACACGCTGGCGCTCTACTCGTTCACCAAGAACATGATCGGCGGTAAGGGCTTCATCGCCCTGGCCGCGCTGATCTTCGGCCGGTGGAGCCCGACCGGCGCGCTGCTCGCGGCGCTCTTCTTCGGCTTCGCCGACCAGCTCGCCACCTACCTGGGCGCTATCGGCAGCAGCATCCCGAGCCAGTTCCTGGCGATGCTGCCGTACCTGGCGACGATCCTGGCCGTGGCCGGGCTGGTCGGCAAGGTCCGGGCGCCGGCCGCCGACGGCAAGCCGTACATCAAGGGCTGACCGCCCGCCGCGACACCGTGCCCGGCGGGGCGACCCGCCGGGCATCGTCGTCTCCGGCCGCGCCGCGACCGATCGGCGCAAATTGGGCAGAATGGGAGTCGTGATGGAGATCGACTGGGAGCGGCTGCGGGCCGCCGCCACCGAGGTCATGCGGCACGCCTACGTGCCGTACTCGAAGTTCCCGGTGGGCGCCGCCGCGCTCGTCGACGACGGCCGCGTCGTGGTCGGCTGCAACGTGGAGAACGCCGGATACGGCGTGACGCTCTGCGCCGAGTGCGGCGTGGTGTCGCAGCTGCACGCGACCGGCGGGGGCCGGATCGTGGCGCTGTCCTGCGTCGACGCCACCGGCGAGCCGCTGATGCCGTGCGGCAGGTGCCGGCAGTTGCTGTGGGAGCAGGGCGGGCCGGAGTGCCTGGTCGAGTCGAAGGGCGGGCCGCTGCGGATGGCCGAGCTGCTGCCGCACGCCTTCGACGTGGCCGACATCGAGGCGGTGACCGGCGAGCACCCGGTGCCGGTGGTGCCGGACCGGCTGGCCGCCTGGCGGGGCCGGGGCACCGTGTTCGTGCACCCCGACCTCTCGGCCGGGCAGCAGGTCTGGACGGCGTACTGGGAGCGGTCCTCCGGCGGCGCCGAGGACGCCGAGACCGGCGTGCTGGAGGAGGGCTCGACCTGGGACGACCCGGCGAGCGCGATCGAGTGGGGGTTGGCGCGTACGCCGCGCGTGGTGGTGGTGGATGCTTCGGGCACTGTCTTCTGGGCCGGTGAGGGTGAGCCTCCTACGGAGATTCCGGTTCGCTGGGGTTGAGGTTGTGGGCCGGGGCCGACCTGGTCACCGTTCGCGGGTCGGTGTGGCCACGCGCGATCAAACTGATTGGATCTTGTAAGTGAGTGCTTTTACGGCGGTTGACGTCATTCGGGCCAAGCGGGACGGGGGTGTGCTGAGCGAGGGGCAGATCGACTGGGTGGTCGACGCGTACACGAAGGGTCTGGTCGCCGACGAGCAGATGTCCGCGCTGGCCATGGCGATCCTGCTGCGCGGCATGACCGCGCCGGAGATCGCCCGGTGGACCGCCGCCATGATCGCCAGCGGCGAGCGGCTCGACCTGTCGCCGGTGGCCCGCCCGACAGTGGACAAGCACTCCACCGGCGGTGTCGGTGACAAGATCACCCTGCCGTTGACCCCGCTGGTCGCCGCCTGCGGCGCGGCCGTCCCGCAACTGTCCGGCCGGGGCCTGGGCCACACCGGCGGCACGCTGGACAAGCTGGAGTCGATCCCGGGCTGGCGGGCGGCGCTCACGAACGACGAGTTCATCGCGCAGCTCCGCGACGTGGGCGCGGTGATCTGCGCGGCCGGCGACGGGCTCGCCCCGGCCGACCGCAAGCTGTACGCGCTGCGCGACGTCACCGGCACCGTCGAGGCGATCCCGCTGATCGCCAGCTCGATCATGAGCAAGAAGATCGCCGAGGGCACGGGCGCGCTGGTGCTCGACGTGAAGGTCGGCTCCGGCGCGTTCATGAAGAACGCCGACGACGCCCGCGAGCTGGCCCGCACCATGGTCGAGCTGGGCGGCGCGCACGGCGTACGGACCGTCGCCCTGCTCACCGACATGTCCACGCCGCTCGGCCTGGCCGTCGGCAACGCGGTCGAGGTGACCGAGTCGGTGGAGGTGCTGGCCGGTGGCGGCCCGGCCGACGTGGTGGAGCTGACGCTGGCGCTGGCCCGGGAGATGCTCCACGCGGCCGGGCTGCCCGACGCCGACCCGGAGGCGGCGCTGCGGGACGGCCGGGCGATGGACGCCTGGCGGACGATGATCCGGGCGCAGGGCGGCGACCCGGACGCGCCGATGCCCACCGCGAGCGAGGTCGAGGTGGTCACCGCGGCCGAGGACGGCTGGGTCGCGGAGCTGGACGCGTACGCGATCGGGGTGGCCGCCTGGCGGCTCGGCGCGGGCCGGGCCCGCAAGGAGGACCCGGTGAGCATCCCGTCCGGCGTGGTGCTGCACAAGCGACGGGGTGACCGGGTGCGTGTCGGCGACCCGCTGTTCGAGCTGCGCGCCGAGCACGCCGAGCGGATCCCGGCCGCGCTGGCCGAGGCGCGCGAGGCGGTGCGGATCGCGTCGGACGCGCCGGAGGCGACGCCGCTCGTCATCGAGCGGATCGGCTGAGGGCCATGGTGCCGGGCCGGTCGGAGTCGCTATCCTCCCAGGCCAGGGGGGACCGACCGGCGAGGACCCGAACAGACAGGGACTGACCGTGCGCGTATCCGCCCCCGACCCCCGGGCCGTCCGGGAGGCGAGCCTGGACGAGCTGTCCCGGCTGGGCCTGCCGCTGCCCCCGCCGCAGTTCCCGCTGGTCTGGGAGCCGGGCGACGAGATCGAGCTGCGTCCGACGCCGGAGGTCGAGGCCCGGATAGCGGTGCTGCACGTGATCCTGGCCCGCTGCTTCGGCATGCCCGCGCAGGCGGCGATGAGCTGGCTGCTGGAGTCGCACCTGGTCGACTCGGTGACGCCGCCGGAGTGGCAGTTCGTGATGGGCGGCCGGGGTGACCACAGGTCGTTCGTGCTGCACCACGACGCGCTGTTCTCGCTGGCCTGGGTGCTCGGGCTGGCCAAGGAGCTGGACCCGACGGTGCCGGTGGACGAGCGGCTGGTCGAGCGGATGCCGAACCTGGTGGCGGGGGAGACGTTCGCCCAGTGGCAGGCCCGGATCCTGGCCGCGCCGCAGCACCCCGGGGACGCCGCGGCGCTGCTCGACCTGCACTACTGCCTGGACTGGGCGTACCTGGAGACGGAGAAGGCCGGCGGCGCGCTGCCGGGCCTGGTGGACGCCAACGCGATCGGTCAGCGCCGGTGGGCGCTGGAGTGGGCGGTGGTGCTGCGCGGGCCGTACCACGACGAGCCGCCGGGCTGGGAAGAGGTCGACCTCTCCACCTGAGCCGGGTCAGCGCGGGCGGTGCACGCCGAGCCGGACCGAGAGCGTGACTGGGACCGGCTCGGGCAGCGCGGCGATGCGCGCGGCGAGCCGTTCCGGTTCGGCGTGCCAGGCGCTCGGTCCCATCCCGACGAGCGTGGTGACCTCGGCGCGGGTCAGCGCGAGGCGGGCCCGGTGCCCGGTCGCGGACTCCTCGGCGAAGTGGGCGCCGAGGCTGCCCGCGACCCGGTCGGCTTTGGCCGGGTCCACCCGCAGCAGGTCCAGCGCCTCGACCAGTTCGGCCAGGTGGTCGGCGGCCGGGGTGACGACGAGCAACGCGCCGCCGGGGTCGAGCACCCGGTGGAACTCCGGGCCGTTGCGCGGCGCGAACACGTTCAGCAGCACGGCCACCGACCGGTCGGCTAGCGGCAGGCGCTGCCAGGTGTCGGCGAGCGCGGCGGCGGCCCGCGGGTGGGCGCGGGCCGCGCGGCGCAGCGCCGGCTTGGAGACGTCCAGGGCCAGGCCGGCGGCCTCCGGCAGCGCCGCCAGCACCGCCGCGAGGTAGTGCCCGGTCCCGGCGCCGGGCTCGACCACCAGGGGGTACGGGTCGACGCCCGCGACGCGTACCGCTGTGGTCGCGAGCGCGGCGGCGACGGCGTCGTAGTGGCCGGCGGCGAGGAAGTCGGCGCGGGCGGCGACCATCTCGGAGCTGTCCCCGGTGTGCGGGGAGCGGCCGGCGAGCAGGTTGACGTACCCCTGCCGGGCGGTGTCGAAGCTGTGCCCGCGGGGGCAGCGCAGGGCGCGGGTGGTGCCGGCGGTGGCGGCGGTCAGCGGTTCGGCGCAGACCGGGCAGCGCAGCCGGGCGAGGATGCGGTCGTCCACGCCTCAGTCCTCCGCTTCCGGGCGGCCGGTGAGGTGGTCGACCACCCGGTGGCTGAGCGTGCCGAGCGCGGCCAGCTCCGCCGGGGTGAGCAGGTCGATCAGGTGCCGGCGTACGGCGGCCACGTGCCCGGGCGCGGCGGCTTCGACGGCCTGGCGCCCGGCCGGGGTGAGCGTGACGACCGAGCCGCGGCCGTCGGTGGCGCACTCCTCCCGGGTGACCAGGCCACGCTGCTGCATCCGGGAGATGTGGTGGGACAGGCGGCTGCGGGACCAGAGCATGCGGTCGGCCAGTTCGCTGAGCCGCAGCCGCTGCTGCGGGGTCTCGGACAGGTCGCTCAGGACGTCGTAGTCCGGCTCGGAGAGGCCGGCGTCCTGCATCAGTTCCCGGGCCAGTTCCAGGTCGAGCAGGCGTCGCATGCGGCGGTAGCCGCGCCACGCGCGGTCCTCCTGCTCGTCCAGCCAACGCGGTTCGTCCACGGACCGATCCTACCGGTGTTGTTGACATGTCACCAAGTTGCGGTCTAGCTTGATGACATGTCAACCAAACTGCCGTCGCGGCTGGTGCGGCTATTCGCCGGCCTGGGCCTGTTCGGCGTCAGCGTCGCGCTGATGGTCCGCGCCGACCTCGGGCTCGCGTCCTGGGACGTGCTGCACCAGGGGCTCGCCGAGCGCACCGGCCTGCCGATGGGCCTGCTGGTCAACGGCGTGGCGCTGCTGGTGCTGCTGCTGTGGATCCCGCTGCGGCAGCGCCCGGGGGTCGGCACCGTGGCGAACGTCGCGCTCGTCGGCCTGGCCCTCGACGCGACGCTGGCGCTCCTGCCGCCGGTCGCCCCGCTCGCCGGCCGGATCGGCCTGCTGGTCGCGGGCGTCCTGCTCAACGGCCTCGCCACCGCGCTCTACCTCGGCGCCCGCCTCGGCCCCGGCCCGCGGGACGGGCTGATGACCGGCCTGGCCGCCCGCGGCCTGCCGCTCGGCCCGGCCCGCACCGCGATCGAGGTGACGGTGCTGGCCGTCGGCTGGCTGCTCGGCGGCGCCGTCGGCCCCGGCACCCTGCTCTACGCGATCGGCATCGGGCCGATCGTCGCCTGGCTCGTTCCCCGGCTCACCGCGCCGGCCCCGGCCGCCGCCCCGACAGGAGTGACCTCACCATGCCCCGCCTGAACGTCGTCGTCGCCAGCACCCGCCCCGGCCGGGTCGGCCGTCGCATCGGTGACTGGTTCACCGCCGCCGCCGTCCGCCACGCCGGCTTCGACGAGGTGCGCCTGCTCGACCTGGCCGAGGTCGGGCTGCCCTTCCACGACGAGCCGCACCACCCGTCCGAGCGGAACTACGTGCACGAGCACACCCGCGCCTGGAGCGCCGAGATCGACGCCGGGGACGCCTTCGTGCTGGTGATGCCGGAGTACAACTACGGCTTCAGCGCGCCGCTGAAGAACGCGATCGACTACCTCTACCACGAGTGGCAGCACAAGCCGGTGGGCTTCGTCAGCTACGGCATGACCTCCGGGGGCCTGCGCGCGGTGCAGATGATCAAGCAGGTGGTGACCACGCTGAACATGACCCCGGTCAACGACCAGGTGGTCGTCTTCCTCCGGCAGTCGCTGGACGAGTCGGGCGAGCTGCGACCCGACCCCGGCCGCGAGGAGGCCGCCGCGCTGATGCTGGATCAGCTCGCCCGGCTGGCCGCCGCGCTCGCCCCGCTGCGGGTGACCGCATGAGCGCCCGGCTGTGGGAGCTGTTCGGCGAGCGCGGGCGCGGGGTGCTCGTCACCCTGCGCCGCGACGGCCGGCCCCAGCTGTCCAACCTCGACTACCTGGCCGAGCCCGGCCTGATCCGCTGCTCCACCACCGACGGCCGGGCGAAGGTGCGCAACCTGCGCCGCGATCCCCGGGCCAGCTTCCACGTGACCACCACCGACGGCGGGGCGTACGCGGTGGCCGAGGGCGCCGTGACGCTCACCCCGCCGGCCGCCGCCATCGACGACGCGACGGTCGACGAGCTGGTCGAGGTGTACCGGCGCATCCGCGGCGAGCACCCGGACTGGGCCGAGTACCGGGACGCCATGGTGGCCGACGGGCGGGTGGTCCTGCGGCTGGCGGTGGAGCGGGTGTACGGCTGGCGGCCCTGAACCGGCCCGGTCCACCGTCGCGCCCGTACCGGGGGTGACTAGGGTCGGAGCATGGTCGCAATCTCGTACGAGGACATCGTCAAGGTCCCGAAGGCGCTGCTGCACGATCACCTCGACGGCGGCCTGCGGCCCGCGACGATCGTCGAGCTGGCCGCCGAGGTCGGCCACGAACTGCCCACCACCGACCCGGCGGCGCTCGGTGTCTGGTTCACCGAGGCGGCGAACTCCGGCTCGCTGGAGCGCTACCTGGAGACGTTCGCGCACACGGTGGCGGTCATGCAGACCGCCGGCGCGTTGCGCCGGGTCGCCCGCGAGTGCGCGCTGGACCTGGCCGCCGACGGTGTGGTCTACGCCGAGGTGCGGTTCGCCCCGGAACAGCACCTGGAGCAGAACCTGACGCTGGACGAGGTGGTCGACGCGGTGGTCACCGGGTTCCGGGAGGGCAGCGCGCTGGCCGCCGAGGCGGGCACCCCGATCCGGATCGGCACGCTGCTCACCGCGATGCGGCACGCCGCCCGGTCGCAGGAGATCGCCGAGCTGGCCGTGCGGCACCGCGACACCGGGGTGGTCGGCTTCGACATCGCCGGCGCCGAGGCGGGCTTCCCGCCCACCCGGCACCTGGACGCGTTCGAGTACCTCCAGCGGGAGAACTTCCACTTCACCATCCACGCCGGTGAGGCGTTCGGCCTGCCGTCCATCTGGCAGGCGATCCAGTGGTGCGGCGCCGACCGGCTCGGCCACGGCGTACGCATCGTCGACGACATCACCCCTGGCAACCCGCCGGTGCTGGGCCGGCTGGCCGCGTACGTGCGGGACAAGCGCATCCCGCTGGAGCTGTGCCCGTCGTCGAACGTGCAGACCGGTGCCGCGGCCTCGATCGCCGACCACCCGATCGGGCTGCTGCGCGACCTGCGGTTCCGGGTGACTGTGAACACCGACAACCGGCTGATGAGCGGCACCTCGATGTCGCGGGAGATGGCGCTGCTGGTGGAGGCCTTCGGCTACGGCTGGAAGGAACTCCAGTGGTTCACCATCAACGCGATGAAGAGCGCGTTCATCCCGTTCGACGAGCGGCTGCGGATCATCGACGAGGTGATCAAGCCGGCGTACGCCGAGCTGATCGGCTGATCACGACTGGCGGGGGTGGCCGGAGAGCAGCGCGGCCACCCCGCGCAGCACCTGACCGGCCCGGGCCGCCTCGGCACCGAGCCCGGTCTGCCGGCGCAGCACGGCCGGCTCGGCACGCAGCAGCGCGACCCCGCGCCGGAGCAGCACCCGGGGCGCCTTGCGCTGCTCGGCGAGGTCCCGGGCGAGGCGGCGCAGGAACGTCGCGCCGCGTGGGCGGCGCAGCGCGTACGCGCCGGCGAGCACGCCCTGCCGGCGGCACTCGGCCACGATCTCGGCGGCGAAGATCCCCTCGGCGACAAAGATTGGCGATCCGTCGATGTCGAATGGCCGGGTGGCCACCCTGCGGTCCGCGCCGATCGCATAAACCGGCACTTCGGCCTTGCCCTCCCGAGCCAGTCGGGTGATTGTTTGCACCGCCATGTCCGCATCCCAGGACAGTGGGGACTCCCAATCCACCTGTCCGTTCCGACGCGGACACGTAGGGTCGTCGCCGTCCTTGTAGAAGTCGTCCAGGCAGAGCACCGGAAGTCCGGTTCGCTGCGCTATGTATGACTTTCCTGACCCGGAGGGGCCAGCGAGCAGGACAACGCGATGCGGGTGTTCCATTACCTTCAGTGACTCCGGCCAGACGGATAGCTATCAAATTGCATCAACATCTCATCACACCTCCGGTGAGGGACAACCTGGTCTTTCTCTTTGCGGGGCGGCGTGATGGAATCTCGGAGGTCCGACCCGCCGGGTCGGTCGCTCGGCGTTGCCCTCAGGTGACGTCGGGCGCGGTAATGCGAGGGCGGTGACGTGAGCAAACGGCCAACGACGGCGGGCTCCTTCCTGTCGCGGCTGCGCCGGCCGATGAGTCGGCTGCGCGACATGCCGATCTGGTCCAAGCTCGGTCTGATCATGATCGTGCCGACCATCGCCACGGTCGTGGTGGGCACCAGTGGTCTGGTCGACCACCTGGAGACGCTCAACAATGCCAACCGTGCGGGGGACCTGGCCAATCTGATCGGCTACTCGGGTGACCTGATCGACACGGTGCAGGACGAGCGGGTCGGCGCCGTGCTCTTCCTCGGCGCGAAGGAGTTCCAGACCCGGGCGCAGTACCAGGAGGGCTACAACCGGGCCAACCAGCGGGTGGACCAGGCGAAGTCGCCGTACCTGCGGCAGCGTGGCGAGATCGACGACCTGCCGCGCAACTTCGTCGGGCTGCTGGACGCGATCGACACCCAGCTGAAGGACCTCCCGGCGACGCGCAGCCAGGTGCTGAACGGCAAGCTCAAGATCAATGACGCCGACCTGACCTACCGGCAGCTGATCGAGGACCTGCTCGCGATCCGCGACTCCGCCACCCAGCTCGCCGGCGACAACGACCTGAGTGACCGGATGCGCGCGGCGGCCGCTGTCGCCCGGCAGAAGGAATTCCTGACTCAGCGCCGCGTGGTCGTCCACCAGGCGATCACCCAGAACCAGTACACCCCCGCGCTGCGCGAGCAGTTCATCGCCAGCGGCACCGGCCAGTCGCAGGCGTTCGCGACGTTCCAGGCGGTAGCCACCGACCCGGACAAGCTGTTCTACGACCAGACCGTCTCCGGGCCGGACCTGCGCCGGGCGGAGCTCTACACGAGTTTCATCTCGGGCAACAACAGCGGCTCGATGGAGAACGCCCAGTTCGGCGCGGACCAGTGGGACCAGGCCATGGTCGCCAACGCGAAGCTGATGCGGACGGTGGAGTCCCGCCTCGACGGCAACGTGGTCCGGCAGGCCGACGCGCTGCGCTCGGACACCCAGCGCCAGGTGTTCCTGGAGACCGGCCTGCTGCTCACCATGCTGCTGCTGGCCATCCTGTTCGCGTACCTGGTCGCCCGCTCGATGGCCCGCTCGCTGCGCGACCTGCGCCAGGGCGCCCTGGCGGTGGCCCAGTACGGGCTGCCGCAGGCCGTCGCCCGGCTGCGTGACCCGCAGGTGACCGGCCAGCTCACCCCGGTGCAGCTGGCCAACCAGATCGCCGAGCCGCTGCCGGTGCGCAGCAAGGACGAGTTCGGCCAGGTGACCGAGGCGTTCAACGCCGTCCACCTGGAGGCCGTCCGGACCGCCGCCGAGCAGGCCGCCCTGCGGGCGTCCGTCGCGACCATGTTCGTCAACCTGGCCCGCCGCTCGCAGATCCTGGTCGACCGGCTGATCGGCCACCTCGACCGGCTGGAGCGCGGCGAGGAGGACCCGGACCGGCTGGCCGAGCTGTTCCAGCTCGACCACCTCGCCACCCGGATGCGCCGCAACGACGAGAACCTGCTGGTGCTCGCCGGCGCGGACTCCACGCGTGTGCAGCGCGAGCCCGCCGCCCTGATCGACGTGCTCCGCGCCGCCCAGTCCGAGGTCGAGCACTACACCCGGATCGAGTTCGGGGTGATCGACCGGGACATCGAGGTCGCCGCCCACGCGGTGAACGACCTCGTGCACCTGGTCGCCGAGCTGTTCGACAACGCGACCGCGTTCTCCCCGCCCGACTCCCAGGTCATGGTGGAGGCCCGCCGGGTCGGCGACCGTGCCTCCCTCTACGTGGAGGACCGGGGCATCGGCATCAGCCCGGAGCAGCTCCGGGACCTCAACGAGCGGCTGGCCACGCCGCCGCAGGTGGACGTCGCGGTCTCCCGGATGATGGGCCTGGTCGTGGTGGCGCGGCTGGCCGCCCGCCACGGCGTCCGGGTCGAGCTGCGACCGGGCACCGACCGGGGCACCGTCGCCGACGTGACGCTGCCCACCACGGTCCTGGTGCCGCGTGCCCTGGCCGGCCGTGGTCCGGGCGCGCCGGCCCTGCCGCCCGCCGCCCCGCAGCAGAGCGGACCGACGCCCGCCTTCGGCGCCCTGGCCGCTTTCGGCAACAACAACCCGCAGAGCCTGCCGCCGGCCCCGCACCCGGGCGCCTCCGGCAACCAGGTCACGCTCGGCGGACGCGCCTTCGACCCGGCGCCGCGCAACGGCTCGG
Source organism: Micromonospora sp. C41 (assembly GCF_018070485.1). Lineage (NCBI taxonomy): Bacteria > Bacillati > Actinomycetota > Actinomycetes > Micromonosporales > Micromonosporaceae > Micromonospora > Micromonospora sp. C41. The sequence goes on from NZ_JAGPXP010000007.1 coordinate 18,572, forward strand.
GCACCCCGGCGAACGCCGGTGGCGCTCGCGCCATGCCGGCCTGGTCCGACCTGACCGGCGCCAACCCGGGCGACGGGGACGGCGGGTTCGGCTCCCGGCCCTCGTCCGGTTCCGGGTTCGAGCCGCTGCCCCAGCGGCGCAACCCGGCCGAGGGCGACCCGGGCACCAGCGGCCAGCAGCCGGCGATCCCGCGCCAGCTGCCGAGCAGCCCCGAAGCGCGGCCCTACAGCCCGCCGCCGGTCTCCGCGCCGCCGGTCCCGCCGGTGTCGGCGCCGCCGCTGCCGCCGGTCTCCGGCGCCCCGGCCGCCGGCAACCCGCTGCCGTACCGTCCGGTCTCGGCCGCCCCGGTCTCCGGCGACCCGTTCTCCGGCCGTCCGGTCTCCGCGGCGCCGGTCTCCGGCGACCCGTACACGGGCCGTCCGGTCTCCGCCACGCCGGTCTCCGGGCAGCCCACGTCGGCCGCGCCGGTCTCCGGCCAGCCGGCCGCCGGTTACCAGGTCTCCGCGCCGCCGGCGAACCAGCTGCCGGCGCGACCGGTGACGCCTGGGCCGGGCGTCGGTGCGCCGCCGGTCTGGCCGCCGGTCACTCCGGCCCCGGCCCCCGCGGCGCCGGAACGGCCCACCAGCGGCATGGACATGACCACCGAGCTGCCCCGGGTGCCGCGCACGGAGATGCCGGCCACCGCGCAGCCCGCGACCGGCCAGCCGTCGGCCGCCGGCCCGGCGACGAACCAGCCGGCTGCCACCCCGGCGACCAACCGGCCGGCTGCCGCCCCGGCGGCGCGACCGGGCCCGGCAGCGCAGCAGCAGGGCAACCGCCAGCGGTACGCCGACGAGACGATGGAGCTGCCGATCTTCCGGGAGCTCGAGTCGGCGTGGTTCCGTACCCGCCGGCCCGGGCCCCACGAGGAGGCGGCGGCCCCGGCCCCGACGACGAACGGCGGCGACGCCACCCAGCAGTTCGCCAAGGTGGACACCGCCGGCCGGCCCGTGCCGCAGCCGACACCCGCGACGACAGGTAACGCACCGATGGCACACACTCCGACGGCCGGCGGAGCACCGCGTGACAACGGCGCGGCGAACGGGAACACCCGTCCCGCGTACGGCGGAGGGCTGCCCACCCGGCAGCCGACCGCGTCGCCGCAGTCCTCGCCCTGGCAGACCGCGGCCGACGACGGCTGGCGCGCCGCCTCGGCGGCCACCGAGGTGCCGGTCGCGGAGACCACCCAGAAGGGCCTGCCGAAGCGGAAGCCGATGGCGCAGCTCGTGCCCGGCAGCATCGACAAGCCTTCTGCCTCGGTGCAGCGGCGGACGCCGGAAGGCGTCCGGGGCCTGCTGTCGGCCTACCATCGGGGCGTGCAGCGCGGGCGTAACACCGACAGCAACACGACCGGCCCGGAGGGCACTCCGGGCGGGCAGCAGTCCTCGCAGTCTGGCTCAGGCCCGGTGGCCGGGAGCGGGCAGAAGGAGCAACAAGGATGACTACTACGCAGGATCTCGGATGGCTGCTCGCCAACTTCGCCGACCGGGTGCCCGGTGTGGCGCACGCGGTCGCGGTCTCGGCCGACGGCCTGCTTCTCGCCTCGTCCCGTGACCTTCCGCGGGACCGCGCCGACCAGCTCGCCGCGATCGCGTCCGGTCTGGTCAGCCTGACCCAGGGCGCGGCCCGCTGCTTCGAGGGCGGAGCGGTGTTGCAGACAGTCGTCGAGATGGACAACGGATTCCTGTTCCTGATGTCCATCTCCGACGGTTCGTCGTTCGCGGTGCTGGCGGCGCGGAGCTGCGACGTGGGTCAGGTCGGGTACGAGATGGCCCTGCTCGTGGACCGGGTGGGCGATGCCCTGACGCCGCAGCCGCGCACGGCTGTGGGGATGATGGGCTGAATGACGCGCTGGCCGGTGGGTCAGGTGCGGGAACAACAACGACAGCGACGGATGTCACCGGGGCGAGCCGGTGCCGGGTACGAGGGAGGTGAGCGGCGACATGGCGGATCGTGACGAGCCGACCGGCGCATTGGTCCGGCCGTACGCCGTCACCCGTGGTCGTACCCGTCCCCGGCTCGACATCGCCCTGGAGGCGCTCGTCGAGACGACGGTGCGCGGCCGAGCGGTTGCCACTGGCAATGGTGGCCACGGTCGTGAACACCAGTACATCGCCGCGTTGTGTGACGGACGTGTGCAGTCGCTCGCCGAAATCGCGGCGCGGATGCAGCTTCCGCTCGGCGTGGCCCGGGTGCTCATCGCCGACATGGCGACGGACGGCCTGGTCGCGGTCCACGAGCCGACCATTTTGGACGACTCCGACGACGCGGTGGGCACTGAACTGCTGGAGAGGGTGCTGAGTGGACTTCGCAGGCTCTGACATGTCGCACCGGCCGCCGGCCCCGAGCGGCCGAGTGACGTCGGCGAAGATCGTTATCGCCGGTGGGTTCGGCGTCGGCAAGACGACGCTGGTCGGCTCGGTCTCCGAGATCACGCCGCTGACCACCGAGGCGATCATGACCTCCGCCGGTGTCGGCGTCGACGACACCCGGCAGGTGCCGGGCAAGACGACGACCACGGTGGCGATGGACTTCGGTCGTATCTCGATCGACCGGGATCTGATCCTGTACCTGTTCGGTACGCCGGGTCAGACGCGGTTCTGGTTCATGTGGGACGAGTTGGTCCGGGGTGCGATCGGCGCTGTGGTGCTGGTCGACACCCGGCGGCTCGCCGACTGCTTCGCCGCCATCGACTTCTTCGAGCACCGGCGGCTGCCGTACCTGGTGGCCATCAACTGCTTCGACGGCATGCAGTACCACGATCCGCAGGACGTCCGGGACGCGCTGGCGATCTCCCGCGACGTGCCGGTGGTGCCGTGCGACGCCCGTAACCGGGAGTCCACGAAGCACGTGCTGATCTCGCTGGTCGAGTACGTGCTCACCATGCGGCGCTCGCGGGCCGTCGCACCCGCCTGACCGACGCGCGGAAGCGCCCGGCGGCCTGAGGCCACTGGGCGCTTCTTGCCGTCCGGGGACGGACACGGTACGCGGTCGCCCGGTGACCTCCAGGAAGGAATCGCCGGGCGGCGCTCCGGGTCAGCCGAGACGCGTCCAGCCGCCCCGGTAGACCTGGTAGACGGCGAGCGAGTCGGGTTCCATGCCACCGTGCCGCGCGGCGGTGAACGCGTACCCGCCCGCGATGCCCTGGACCGCCTGCGCCTGGAGCAGCGCCCGCAGGCGGCCCCGGTCCAGGCTCGTCGCCATCCGCGCCGACCACGCGAGGAGCTGGAGGGCGTCCGAGGCGTACGGGGCGAAGCCGGGGCTGCCGCCGTGCCGCTGGGTGTAGCGGGTGGCGAAGTCCCGCCGGGCCAGCTGCGCCGTGGTGGTGGCGGTCACCGCGGAGATGTCCAGGCAGGCCGGGTGCACGGCGTATGCGCCCTCCACGGCGGCGGCGTTGGCCCCCTGCACGGTGTCGTCGGCGACCGCGCCGGCGTCGAAGAAGATCGGGCCGCGGTGCCCGGCGGCGCGCAGCTCCCGTGCCGCGGCGCCGGAGTCCGGCGCGGTGGCCCAGACGACCACGCCGTCCCGCTCGCCACCCGCGACGCGGTCGGCGGCGGCGCGGAAGCGCCGGCCGGTCGCCGGCAGGCGCACCGTGCGGGCCAGGTCGGTGCTGCTGTCCGCGAGCGCCTCCCGCATCGCCCGCACACCTGAGTCGCCGTGCAGCCCGTCGGCGGCCAGCAGGGACACCTTCCGGACCTTCATGGACTCGAACAGCTCCACCAGGCGGCGTGCCATGTCCACGGCGTCCGGCGTGAGCTTGTAGGTGAACGTGCGCTCGTCGAGCGGCAGCACGATGCGGTCACCGTAACCGAGCGAGAGGAACGGCGTCTTGACCTGCTGGGCGGCCGTCGCCAGGGCGACGGAGGTCTCGCCGAGCACGCCGCCGATCAGGGCCTGCGCGCCGGCCCGGGTCAGCTCGGCGGCATGCCGGGCGGCGACCTGCGGGTTGCTGCCGTTGTCCAGGATCTGGAGCCGGACCGACCGGACCAGGTTCCCGACCGGGATGCCGGTGCGGTTGAGCGAGTCGGCGGTGAGCTGCAGGGCCTGCCGCTGGGCGACGCCGAGCACCGATCCCGCGCCGGTCAGCTCCAGGCTCGCCCCGACGATCAGATCCTGGTCGCTCGGCGCGCTGCTGGACGGGCCGTCCTCCGGCCGCTGGCCCTGCGGCGCGCAGCCTGCCAGCAGCAGGCTCCCGGCCGCGGCGGCGAGGACGCCCCGCCGGGTGAGCACAGTGGAGTCGAACGCCGGTGTCGCCATTGGAATCGCCTTCCCACCCCGGCGAACAGGCGCCGCCGCTGGTCCGCCGGGTATGTTCCCGGCCGGTCCAGCTCAGCGTCAAATCGCCCAGGTGTGGGATGAAACACCCCACTCGTGGGCCTGGCGGACTCTGATCAGGAGCGGTAACCGGCCGAGCGGTACTCGTACTCCCGGTCGTCCTCGCGGTCCCCGGTGTCGCGGGTGAAGTCCCAGCCGCCGGCCGCCTCACGGCCCGGACGGCCGCCCACGGCGAAGCCGCCGATCTCCTGGCCACGCCGCCAGCCCCGGAAGTATCCGGTGGTGTTCTCGGCCAGGCTCGCCGCGTTCCGGACGATCCGCAGGGGACGCTCCTCGCGCAGCGGGGAGCCCGGCACCAGGTTGGCCTGCGGCACCCGCTTCGGCAGGCCGGCCTTGGTCTCCGCGCCGACGGACGGGCGGGCGGCCTGCTCGGCCGCCTGCCAGCCGGTGTCAGCGGTGCTGGACCACTCCAGGTCGGCCTCGTCCCCGTGCCCGACGAACCAGGCGGACTTGGCCTGCGCGAAGATCAGCAGGTCACCGTCGCCGTCGTCGGAGACCGGCGGCGGCCGGTGCTCCTTCGGCGCGGGACGCCGCTCGGGCGGGGCGGTCATGGGCACGCGGCCCGGGTCGCCCTGGTCGACCAGACGCAGCGGCGGCGTGTCCAGCCCGGGATCGGCGGCCGACCGGCTCATCTCGTCGCGCAGCGCCCGGTCGGCCAGCGGCGGAGGCTCCACCAGCCGCAGCATCGGCGGCTCCTGCGGAAGGTCGTCGGCGAGCCACGGCGGCGTGACCCGGCCCGGGTCGCTCGGCGCGTCCACGCCCCGTCCGTACGGGTAGGTGGTGCCCTCCCGCTCCCGGGCGGTGTCGTCCTCGTTGTTCACGAGCGGCCAGTTCGCCCGGGAACCCGGCGGGGCTGCCTCCGGCGCCGGCGGGCGCGGGGCCGGCACCGGGATGCTCAGGTCGGTGGCGCTGAACCCGCCGGTCGGCGGTTCCTGGTGCGGATTGGTCTTCGGGCGGGGCGGGATGACGGTGCGCTGCCGCTCCGCCCGCGCCTTGTTGATCGCCGCGGTGGTCAGCGTCGGCCGGAACGGCTCGCCGGCCTCGGCCGGCGGCACGGCGCCGCGCGGCGACGGGGCGATCGGGGTGATGCCGGGCGGCGGCGGCGGAGGCGCGGAGATGGGCCGGTTGGTGGGTCCGTCCACCCGCGACGGCAGCGGCGCGCCGGTCGGCTCGGGCCGGGACGGCGGCGCGGAGGCCGGACGGCCCAGCGAGGCAGCCGGAGCCACGGGAGTCACCGGGGCCGGAGCGACCGGCGGAGGCGTGACCGGGGCGGGAGCGACGGGTGGCGGGGCGAGCGGCCGGGGCGTCGTCGTGGCGGCCGGGCCGGAGACCGGCTCGGGCCGGCCGCGGCGCCCGCCGGGAATCGGCTCCGGGCGGCTGCGCCGTCCGGCCGGCTCGGGTGCGCCGGCCGGCTCGGGACGACCACGGTGTGCCGGCTCGGCGGCCGGCTCCGGCTGGACCGGCCGCACCGCGCGCAGGTCGGTGGCCGGGGCCAGCTCGTCGACCTGCTCACCGCGTCGGGCGGCGGCCCGGCGGCCGGTGGCGGGCGCGGGAGCGGTGCGTTCGGCGAGCGCGCCCACGAGCGCGTCGCATCCGGCGTCACAGGTCCGGACCGAGGCGACCGCCTGCCGTACCGTCTCGGCGACGGCGGCGGTGAGCGTCCGGTTGACGGTGGCCCGCCGGGGTGTCTCGGAGATGGCGACCCGCAGCGCGGTCACCGCGTCGGAGATGTCGCCCGCGTCCGCCAGACCCTCGGCGGCCAGCTGCGCGACCACCGCGTCGGCGGTCAGCCCGCCGTCGCGGCCACGGGCCGCGGAACCGGTGAGCATCCCCGGCTCGGGCAGCGCGTCGAGAACCGCGAGGGCGACCCGGTCCGCCGGGTCCGGATACGCGCGCAGCGCGGCCGGGTAGAGCTCGCGGAGCACCTCGCGCAGCGTCACCGCGGCCGAGTGCCGGCCGCTCGCCAGCGCCGCGTGCGCGGCCAGGACCTGCGTGTATCCGGCTAGCTCACGCGGCGCCGGGAGGGTCACCGCGGAGAGCGCGCCGGCCTGCAGCGCGCGGGCCAGCCCGACCGCGCGGCGCTCGGCGGGCGGGGACTGCATCTCCTCCAGGGAGTCGTCGTCGGCGAAGCGCTCGGCGAAGTCGTCGACCGAGTCGTCGTCGGCGATCGCCAGCGGACGGCCGGCGGCGCTCAGCAGCGAGGTGACGATGTGGTCGTCGCTGTCCGCGGCGATGGCCGCGCCGCTCGGACCGCCGGACCGCTCCACCAGCAGCGCGACCAGCTGGGCGTACCCGGCGGCCTCGTCGGCGATCTCACATACGTGCAGCAGACGGCCTGCGTCGTCGACCACAGCGGACGTCAGCGTCGTTCCGGCCGAAGCCGTTCGGTCGGCCGGATCTGCCGAGGCCAGACCGCAGTACACGCGCACGAGCGCCACGGCGTCGTCCTCCTCCCGGGACACAGGTCTTGCTCTGCCAGAGACTGATGCTCCCCGCTCCGGGTCAGTCGCGCCAGTCCACAACCGCAGAGATCTTGCCGACAATGGTGCGCCAACCCAAACTTGCGGTTTGTGCCCCGATTTTCTTCAGCCGGCGCCGACCCAGGAAACCACCGATTCCGCCGTTGACGGAAGCCCGCAGCGCCTCGTCCAGATCGTCCAGGCTCGAGCCGGCGGAGAGCATGTCCAGCACGGCTGGTAGCCGCAGCGCGTACGCCAGGTCACGGGCGATCTCACCAGCTTCGATGAGTAGCTCGTGGTCCCATGCGTCGTGGCCGCCGCGCAGGTTCTCCACCACCAGGTCGAGTTCGTAGGTGTCCTCGTCCAGCGGGGCGATGTCGGCCGGTTCCAGCCGTTCGGACAATTCATTCCAGCTGTCCAGTTGGGACAGGTCGTTGGGCGCGCCGGAACGGATGAAAGAGACCAATGACTCCGGGGTCTTGAACAGCAGGAGCCGGCCCTTGTGGGTGAGGAAGACCGGCACCTCCTCGTCGCCCGCGGCGTCCTCGTCCTCGTCGTCGTCCTCTTCGTCCTCGGACTCGGCCTTGTCCTCGGTCGCGTCGTCGTCCGCCTCGCCCTTGCGGCGCCCCTTGGCGGCCTTCTCGGCCTTGTCGTCGTCCTCGTCGTCCTCCTCGGCGGAGAGGGCGGCGAACTCCTCGTCGAGGATCACCACCTCCTCGTCGTCCTCGGTCTCGACGACCTGGCGGCGGGCCAGGAAGGGGTCGTCCTGGTCGCGCTCGGCGACGTCGGTCGGGGTCAGCTCGCGCGCCGGCCGGTACGCCCGCAGCGTGAAGCCGGTGCCGGCGGGCAGCGCGATCTCCACCGGGTCGATCCGCACCTCGTCCCAGAGCGCGCGGTCCGCCGGCGGGCGGTCCGCCTCGACCTCGTCGGCTGCGGCGGGCGCGTCGGTGTCGTCGAGCTCGGGCTCGTCGGCGTCGGGCCGTTGGGGCGACTGGCGGGCCACGCTGACCTCCGTGTGCGTTCGGTTGCCCACCCGGCGGCGTCGCGCCGCCGAGTGACTCTGCGCACATACCCTAGTGGGCGAACCGTTGCGGCCGGGAGCCGCACCCCTTGGCGTTCCGGAGGATCGACAAGTAGCGTTGCTACGCATGAAGGCGCAGGCGCTGCACGGCCACCTCGACGCGCTGCTGCTCGCCGTGCTGGAACAGGGCCCGAGACACGGCTACGCGATCATCGAGGCGTTGCGTGCCCGCAGCGGCGGGACGCTGGATCTGCCCACCGGCACCATCTATCCGGCGCTGCGCCGGCTGGAGCGGGCCGGGCTGGTGGCGAGCACGTGGAGCACAGTCAACGGCCGGGAACGCCGCACCTACGAGCTGACCGAGGCCGGTGGCCGGGCGCTGGTGGGGGAGCGGGCCGGCTGGCGCGAGTTCAGCGCCACCGTCGGCCGGTTCCTCGGGGCGGACGAACCGCCCACGGCCCCGGCCTGAACCCCGCCGGCCGGACCGGTGGGCCGGCCGCTCAGGCGGCCGACCGGCTCAGCCGGCCAACCGCCGCTCGGCGAGCACCCAGCAGCGGGCGGCCCGGACCAGTGCGAACCAGGCCGCGGACACCACCGTCGCCCCGATGATCATCGGGGGCCAGGTGAGCGCGGCGTCCCACAGCCCGACCGACCAGCCGAACAGCGCGCCGCCGGCGGTCACGCCGAGCGCCAGGGCGCCGGTCAGACCGAAACCGATCAGCCGGGCCGGACGGACGAGCCGGGGCGACCCCCACCGGGCGGTGAGCGGGCCGACGAGCAACGCGGCCAGCGCCAGCGCGGCGATCACGCCCCAGATGACGTTCAGCCCGGCGGAGAGCAGCAGGTAGCTCGCCGGCGGCGGGGGACCGCCGCTCCAGCTCGACCCCTGCCAGGTCAGGTCACCGGCGGCGATCAGCACCACCGAGATCAGGAGCGTGCGCAGCGCCAGCCCGCGCAGCGCGCCGGTGGCCAGCTCGGCCTGGAACTCCGGCACGAGCTGCCGGTCGCTGCCGAACTCGGCGACCGCCCGCCGCTCCGCCTCCGCGCGCGGCAGGCCCTCCTCCCGGTACGCCTCGACGGCGTCCTCCAGCGCGTGCCGCGTCTCGGTCAGCAGGTCGGCCTTGAGCCGGTCCGGCCCGTACAGGCGCCCGGACAGCTCGCGCAGCCGGCGGTCGACCACCGCCTCGTCATGGACCCGCATGCGCACAAGCCTGCCATCGGGGGACGGGCTACCGCGTCAGGGAAAACCCCGATCGGATTCAGCGCGCGCTACGGCGTGACCGCCAGGTAGCCGCGTTCGGCCGTCTGCTGCCGCAGCCACTGCTCCCGGTACCAGCCGGGGTGTGCCACCAGTTCGTCGTGCCGGCCGCGCTGTACCACCCGGCCGCCGTCGAGCACCACGATCTCGTCCAGTCCGGCCAGGCCGCTGAGCCGGTGGCTGATCAGCAGCACCGAGTGCCCGGCCGGGGTGGCGGCGAGCGTGGAGTCCAGCACCGCGTCGGCGGCGGCCGGGTCGAGCCCTTCGGTCGGCTCGTCGAGCACCAGCACCGGCGGGGCGGCCAGCAGCGCGCGGGCCAGCGCGAGGCGCTGCCGCTGCCCGCCGGAGAGCTGCCCGCCCTGCTCGCCGACCACTGTGTCCCAGCCGTCGGGCTGTTCGCGTACCCAGTCGAGCAGGCCGGCCGCCCGGGTCGCGGCGACCAGGTCCGCCTCGGTGGCGTCCGGACGGCCGAGGAGCAGGTTCTCCTTGACCGTGGCGTGGAAGACGTACGCCTCGGCGAGCAGGCCGCCGACCACCCGGGGCAGGTGCTCGTCCGGGATCCCGGCCACCGGCACGCCGCCTACGGTGACCCGGCCGGTGTCGGGGCGTACCGCGCCGGTGAGCACGGCGGCGAGCGTGCTCTTGCCGGCGCCGCTCGGCCCGACCACCGCCACCCGGCGGCCGGCCGGCAGGTCGAGGTCGAAATCGGCCAGCGCGGGGGCGGCCCCGGTCCGGTAGCGCACAGTCACGTCGGCGAACCGTACGTCGTGGCCGTCGATCGCGGGCTCCGGCGCGCTCGCCGGCGGCGCCGTGGCGGCGGGCTCGGCCAGCAGGTCGGCCACCCGGGCCAGCCCGGTCCGGAGCTGGGCGCGCTGGCGGGCCGCCGCGACCAGCGCGAGGGCCACCTCCACGGCGGCGAGCGACCCGACCGCGAGGACGCCGACGAGCACCCCGCCGACCCCGGCCCGCAGCGCGACGGCCACCACCGCGGCGGCGGTGAGGCCACCCACGAGTACGCCGGTCGCGTCCACCGCGAAGCCGGTAGCGGCGAGCCGGCGTTCCAGCTTCGCCAGCCGCGCGCCCCGGTTCTCGGCGGCGGCGAGCGCGGCGCCGGTGGCCCCGAACGCGGCCAGGTCGGCGGCGCCGTGGGTGAGGTCGACCGCGTCCACCGCGAGCGCGCCGCGCAGCGGGGCGACCTCGTCGGCGGCGCGGCGGGTGAGCCGGGTGGCCAGCGCGGGCAGCGCCACGCCGGCCACCAGCAGGCCGATCGCGAGCACACCGGCGGCCGGCGGTGAGATCAGCGCGGCGACGCCGACCGCGAGCACGCTGACCACCGCCGCGGCCGCGCCCGGCACGAGCACGCGCAGGAGCAGGTCCTGGGCCGCCTCCACGTCCGACACCAGCCGGCTCAGCGCGTCCCCGGTACGCCGGCCGGCGTCGCGCCGGGCGGCGAGCGTGGCGAACACCCGGGCCCGTACGTCGGTGATCATGCGGAGCACGGCGTCGTGCCCGGCGAGCCGTTCGGTGTACCGCAGCACGCCCCGGCTGACCGCCAGCGCCCGGACCGCGACGATGGCCACCGTCAGCCGGTCCAGCGGCGGGCGGCCCGCCGCGCTCATCAGCAGCCAGGTGGCGGTGGCCATCAGCGCCAGGCCGGCGAATTCGGTGGCGGCGGCGAGCAGCCCGGCGCCGAGCAGCCGGCTCAGGTACGGCCGGGCCAGGCGCAGCACCGCCCGTTCCGCGCCGGGGATCATCGGGCCACTCCCGGCCCGGTGGCGGTCGGGTGCAGTTCGGTGACCCGGCCGTCCTCGACGCGCAGGATCCGGTCGGCGTCGGCGAGCAGCGCGGGCCGGTGCGCGACGAGCAGCGCGGTACGTCCGGCGACCAGCCGCCGTGTGGCGTCCAGCACGACCGCCTCGCTGGCGGAGTCCAGTCGCGCGGTCGGCTCGTCGAGCAGCACGATCGGCGCGTCCCGCAGGAACGCGCGGGCGAGCGCGACCCGCTGCCGCTGACCGCTGGACAGGCCGTGGCCGCGTTCGCCGAGGCGGGTGTCCAGCCCGTCGGGCAGGGCGTCGACCACCTCGTCCAGCGCGGCGTCGGCGACCGCGGCGGCGAGCACGTCGTCCGGGGTGTCCGGCGCGCCGAGGCGGATGTTGTCGGCGAGCGACCCGGCGAACAGGTGCGCCCGCTGCGGCACCCACGCCAGTTCGCGCCGCCAGGCGTCCAGGTCGGCCCCGGCCAGGTCCACGCCGTCGACGGTGACCCGGCCGGAGATCGGTGCGACGAAGCCGAGCAGCAGGTTGAGCAGCGTGCTCTTGCCCGCGCCGCTGGGCCCGATGACGGCGATCCGGTCGCCGGGCCGGATGGTCAGCGTGACGTCGCGCAGCGCTGTGGTCCGGTCGTACGCGACGCTCACGCCCTCGAAGCGGATCTCGCCCCGGCCGCCCGGCGTGGGACGGCGGGGTTCGGTGGTGGCGGGCGCGTCGGTGGCGGAGAGCGTCAGCGCCTCGTCCAGCGCGGTGAGCCCTTCCATGCTGGCGTGGAACCGGCTGCCCGCCGCACGCAACGGCAGGTACGCCTCCGGGGTGAGCAGCAGCACCAGCAGCGCGGTGGAGAGCGTGAGGCCGCCGCCGAGCAGCCGGATGCCGACCGGCACCGCGACGAGCGCGACGGAGAGCGTGGCGACCAGTTCCAGCACCAGCGCGGACAGGAACGCGATGCGCAGCGTCTTCATGGTGGCCTGGCGGTGGCCGTCGGCCATCCGGCGGACCACGTCGACCTGGCCCCGGGAACGGCCGAACGCGCGCAGCGTGGGCAGCCCGGCCACCATGTCGAGGAAGTGCCCGCCGAGCAGCGACAACCGGCGCCACTGCCGTTCGGTGGCGGCCTGCGCCTGCCAGCCGAGCAGCGCGCCGAAGATCGGGATGAGCGGGATGGTGAGCGCGATGATCAGCGCCGAGCTCCAGTCGGCGAACACGATCCGGGCCAGCACCGCCACCGGCACCATGACGCTCAGCACGAGCTGCGGCAGGTAGCCGGTGAAGTAGGGGTCCAGCGCGTCCAGCCCGCGCCCGGCCAGCGTGGCGAGCTGCCCGGCCCGCTGCCCGGCGACCCAGGTGGGACCGTGCCGGCCGACCGCGCCCAGCAGGTCGGCGCGCAGCGCAGCCTTGACCGTCGCGGCGGCCCGCGCCGCCACTGTGCCCTGCGCCCAGCTCACCAGCGCCCGCCCGGCGACCGCCGCCACGAGACCGGCCAGCGCCGGCCGGTGCAGCCGTCCGTCGAACGCGGTGGCCAGCAGCGTCGCCAGCGCGGTCGCCTGGGCGATCACCAGCAGCGCGGTCAGCCCGCCCAGCGCCGCGAGCACGGCGAGGTCGCGCCGGGCCGCGGGGACCCGACGCAGCAGACGCGGGTCGAACGGGCGGCGGTTCACCAGTACACCGGTGCCCTGCCGTCGATCCGTCCCCGGAACACCCACCAGCACATCGCCTGAAAGCCTAGTAGGGCCGGCACGAGCGGTAACGCGAGCCATCCCAACAGTGCCAGCGTCGGACGGCCGGCGGCCGCCTCGGCCACCGTCAGCGAGGCTGCCGGGTCGGCCGTGGAGACCAGGATCCGGGGCCAGAGCGCGGCCCCGACCAGCGGCGCGGGCAGCGCCAGCGCCGTCGCGGTCGCGGCGAAGGCCACACCGGCCCGGCCCCGCCGCAGCGCCGCGCGGGCCGTCAGCAGCGCGGCCACGAGCGCCAACGGCAGGAGTACGGCCACAGCCGGGCGCGCCACCGCGGCGCGTACCCGATCGGAGAGCACGCCCAGGACGGTGGCCGCGCCGACGGCGACGAGTGCGGCGGGCACCAGGGCGCTCGCCAGCCGGGCGAGCGCCGGGGCGTCGGCGGTGGGCAGCCGGAGCGTGAGGAACGTCGCACCGTGCACCGCCACCAGCGCCAGCAGGGCCAGCCCCGCGGCGGCGACGAACGGGGTGGCGAGATGACCGACACCGACCACGTGCCCGTCGGCGCTCAGCGGCACGCCCTGGAGCAGCCCGCCGAGCACCCCGCCCCAGCCCAGCGCGGCGAGCACGCTGCCGACCACCACCACCCGGTCCCAGCCGGCGCGCGCCGTTCCGGAGACCGGGCGGCTGCGCAACTGCACCCCGGCGGTCACCAGCACCACCCCGGCCAGCGCGGCGAGCACCGCCGGATAGAAGCCGGAGAGCAGCTCGCCCTCCAGCCGGGGGAACGCGCCGAACAGGATGCCGACGGCCGCCACCAGCCAGACCTCGTTGCCGAGGAAGAACGGCCCGAGCGCGGCGAGCGTGGCTCGGCTGCCCGGCGTCGGGCCGCGCCGGGCCAGCAGCAGGCCGACGCCGTAGTCGTAGCCGCCGAGCACGAGGTAGGTGGCGAAGAAGAGGCCGAGCAGGGCGTACCAGGCGAGTTCCACGGCGGGCTCCCTCAGACGAGCACTGGCTGGTGGTGGGGGTCGGTGTCGGGCGCGGGCGGTCGGCCGAGGGCGGGGTCGTACGCGCCGCGCGCGGCGTGCCGGGCCAGCAGCGTCCAGTTGGTCACCGCGAGCGCGCCGAGCAGCAGGCTGAACCCGATCAGCGAGGCGAGCATCAGCCCCGGCGAGACCGGGGAGACGGCCTGCGCGGTGGGCAGCAGCCCGTACGCGGCCCAGGGCTGGCGGCCGACCTCGCGGGCGATCCAGCCGAGCAGCATCGCCACGAACGGCAGCGGCAGGCCGAGCAGGATCAGCCAGAGCGGGAACCGCAACCGGATGATCCAGTCGCGCCAGAGCAGCGGCAGCAGGAGCCAGAGGGCGCCGAGCGTGAAGCCGATCAGGATCATGAAGCCGAGGCCGACGTTGGAGAGCACCGGCGGATCCCAGTCGCCGGGGCCGAACCGCGCGGTCCAGTCGGCGACGAGCGCGTCGCGCTCCGGCCCGCCGCCGAACTTCGTCGGCTGGAGCTGCGCGACCGGGCCGAACTGGGCGAAGCCGAAGCCCTGGAGCGTGCTGACCGCTAGCGCCGCGGTGACCAGGCCGAGGCGCAGCGAGGTGCGGAACAGCGCGTAGTCGCTGGTACGCCGCAGCAGGTGCCAGGCGCTGACCGCGGCCATCAGCAGGCCGCCGGTGACCAGGCTCGCCGAGATCACGTGGCCGAACGCCATGCCGAACGTGGGATTGGTGAGCAGCGCGCCGAAGTCGGTGAGGTGGGCGACGCCGTCGCGGACCTCGTACCCGACCGGGTTATGCAGCCAGGCGTTCGCCACCATGATCCAGAACGCCGAGGCGTACGCGGTGATCGCCACGCCCCAGAGCAGCGCCAGGTGTACGCCGCGCCGCAGCCGGTGCCACCCGAAGATCCACATGCCGAGGAACGTGGACTCCAGGAAGAACGCCACGAGCGTCTCGATGGCCAGCGGCGCCCCGAACACGTTGCCGACGTAGCGCGACAGCCCGCTCCAGTTCAGCCCGAACTGGAACTCCATCACGATGCCGGTGGCGATGCCGAGCACGTAGTTGATCACGTAGAGCTGGCCCCAGAACCGGGTCAGCCGCTCGTACACCGGTTTGCCGGTGAGGAAGCCGGCCGTCTGCAACCCGACCAGCAGCGTGACCAGGCCGAGCGTGACCGCCACGAACAGGAAATGGATCGAGGTGGTGGTGGCGAACTGGAGGCGGGCGAGGAGCAGCGGATCCACTGTCGTCCTCCCATGGGTCGACTCTCTTGTCGTAGCCAACCTACACGTAGCTTAACTACCTATAGGGGTGTGCGAACCCGGAGAAGTCCCTTAGGGGGCGAGATCAGCTCAGGAACAGGGCGAACGGCAGGGAGACGAGCGTGCCCGCGACGGCGAGCGCCATCGCGCCGAGCACCCGCGGCGGGCGGTCCGCGACGAGCAGCCGCTGCACCCGTACGTCCAGATCGCGGTCGCCGAGTCCGAGCGTGCCCGCCGGTTGCACCCGGTGCTCGGCGGCGGCGAACCGTCGCAGCGCACCGGCGAGCGGCGCGTCCGCGTGCAACTCCCGGGCCTTGTCGTCGGCGCGCATCTCGACCAGCAGCGCCACCCGTGCGTGCGCGTCCCGCACCCACTGGAACCAGGGCAGCGCCCGGCACAACGCGGTGAACGGCAGCAGCACCAGATCGTGCCGCTCCTGGGCGTGCGCCCGCTCGTGCGTGAGCACCGCCGCCAGCTCGGCCGGGTCGAGCAGGTCGAGCGTGCCCGCGCTCACCACCACGCGGGGCCGCACCCCCGGCAGGCAGTACGCCGCAGCGCTCGGGTGGTCCAGCACCAGCGCGCCGGGCACCGTCGGGTCACGCCGGGCCACCAGGTGCAGCAGCTCCCGGTGCCGGCGCTGTGCGCGTACCGCGCCGTGCAGGCTGCGTACCGTCGTGGTGAGCAGCACCACGCCGATGCCGAGACCGACGCCGACCAGGCTGAGGTGCACCGCGCCCACACCGGCCGGAAGCGTGCCGTGGGCCAGGTCGTCGGCCAGCGCCAGCAGCGCCCACCCGGTCGCCCGGTCGTAGACGTCGAGGCCCAGTGCCATCGGCAACCCCATGGCCGACAGGCCGAGCGCCAGCCCGACCGCCTGCCAGCACAGGATCGCCACCCGGGGCGCGCGCCACGTCCAGCGCGCGGCGGCGAGGACCTGCGCGGTCAGCCAGCAGGCCAGAATGGTCGCGGCGAAGTGCAGGGCGTACGCCACGGCGGCCGCCTACCGGTCCGTCGCCTCGTCGAGCGCCGGCCGACCGGGCCGGGGGTCCTCGATCCGGCCGGTCGGTCCGTCCTCGACGGTCGCGGGCCCGGTCGTCCCGGCCTCGGCGGTCTGGGCGGTCGCTCCGGTCGCGGGGCCTGTCGTCCCGGCCTCGGTGGTCGCGGGTCGGGTCGCCCCGGCCTCGGCGCTGAGCGCGGCGCGGAGCACGTCCGCCTCCGTGCCGGTCACCGAACGGGCGAAGCGCACCAGCGCGGCGTCCCGGCTGCCGCCGAGATCGAGGGCTTCGAGCATGAGCTGGGCGATGTGCGCCTCGCGGGTGGCGGCGGGGCGGTAACGCCAGGCGCGGCCCTCCCGCTCGCGCTGCACCATGCCCTTGCCGGCGAGCCGGTCGAGCACGGTCATAACGGTGGTGTAGGCCAGTTCGCGGCCGTCCAGGGCGTCGGCGACCTCGCGCACCGTCACGCCGCCCGAGGCAGCTGGTGCCGCGTCCCACAGCACGTCCATCACCGCACGCTCAAGGTCCCCCAGCCGAGTCACCCACCAATCCTACCCCCGGTAGTAGACCCTCTCCGCCGCCCCGGTCCCCGGTTCCGGTCCCACCCCTCCCTCCCGAAGATCAACACCAGCTCGGGGAGGTGGTGTGGTCCGAGGCGGCTCGATGCAGCCACCTCCCCGTACTGGTGTCGATCTAGCTCTCCTCGGACGACCCCGCCAAGATCCACTCCGCCTCGGGGAAGTGGTGCAGTCCGGGGGCGGTGGATGCGGCCCTCTCGGGGATCTGGTCTTGATCGTGCTGGCCTCGGGGTGGGCGCCTCGGCAAGATCAACGCCAGTTCGGGGAGGTGGTGGCATTCGGGGCGGGTTGATGTGACCACTTCGCCGTACTGGTGTCGATTTTGGTGCGTGGGAGGGCAGGGTCAGCGCCAGTTCGGGGAGGTGGTGCAGTCCCGGGCTGGTTGATGTGGTCACTCCGGGGAAGTGGTGTTGATCTTGCTGGGCGGCCGGGTGAGTGTCGGGGCGCGGCTCGGGTCACTTCGGAGGTTTTGGTGTTGATCCTGTCGGCCTCCTGCGGGGCCTTCGACAAGATCAACGCCAGTTCGGGGAGGTGGTGGCATCCGAGGCGGGTTGATCGGCCCACTTCGCCGTGCTGGTGTCGATCTTGCTCGGCTGCGGGTGCGGTCGACGACCGTTCGCGGGAAGAGCGGGGACGGGAAGTGGCGGCAACCCGGGAGGGTGTGCCGCCACTTCGGGCTGGGACCGGACTGCCGTCTGTCAGACGCCCTTGGGGTGCCAGACCGTCTTGGTCTCCAGCAGCGTGGTCATCCGGGTGATGCCGGGATCGGCGTACCAGTCGTGGTCGGCCGGGGCCGGCCGGAGCACCCGCTTGAGGTTCTCCGCGGCCTTGATCTCCAGGTCGGCGGCCAGCTCGGCGTCGGTGACGCCGGTCAGGTCGATCGCGTTGACGTCCATGTGCGCGGCGAGCGTCGGCACGGTCTCGGTCAGCCGGCCGGTGAGGATGTTGACCACCCCGCCGGGCAGGTCGGAGGTGGCGAGCACCTCGGCCAGCGTCACCGCTGCCAGCGGCGCCGCCGGGGAGGCGGCCACCACGACCGTGTTGCCGGTGACGATCGCCGGGGCGATCACGCTCACCAGGCCGAGCAGCGCGGGCTCCTCGGGGGCGGCCACCGCCACCACGCCGGTGGGCTCCGGCGCGGACAGGTTGAAGTACGGGCCGGCCACCGGGTTCGCGCCGCCGTACACCTGGGAGAGCTTGTCGGACCAGCCCGCGTACCAGACCCAGCGGTCGATCGCGGCGTCCACCTCGTCGGCCGGTACGCCCAGGGCGACGAACTGCTCGCGCCGGCCCTCCAGCATCTCGGCGACGCGGTAGAGGATCTGACCCCTGTTGTACGCGGTCGCCCCGGCCCAGCCCTTCACCGCGGCGCGGGCGGCCACTACCGCGTCCCGCGCGTCCTTCCGGGAGGCAAGAGACACGTTCGCGGATTGCACGAGATACGACCGTCCCGACTCGCTGCGCGGGAACTTCCCGCCGATGAAGAGCTTGTACGTCTTGCGTACCGCGACCCGCTCAGACATTGAGGTACCCCTCCAGCCCGTGCCGGCCGCCCTCGCGACCGTAGCCCGACTCCTTGTAGCCGCCGAACGGCGACGTCGGGTCGAACTTGTTGAACGTGTTCGCCCACACCACTCCTGCGCGCAGCCGGTCGGCCAGCCACAGGATCCGGGAACCCTTGTCGGTCCAGATTCCGGCCGACAGCCCGTACGGCGTGTTGTTGGCCTTTTCGACGGCCTCCGCCGGGGTGCGGAACGTGAGCACGGACAGCACCGGGCCGAAGATCTCCTCGCGGGCGATCCGGTGGGCCTGGGTGACGCCGGTGAAGATGGTCGGCGCGAACCAGAAGCCGCGCTCGGGCAGCTCGCACGGCGGCGACCAGCGCTCCGCACCCTCGGCGGACCCGGCGTCGGACAGCTCCCGGATGCGGGCGAGCTGCGCGGCCGAGTTGATCGCGCCGATGTCGGTGTTCTTGTCCAGCGGGTCACCGACCCGGAGCTGGGCCATCCGGCGCTTGAGCGACTCCAGCACCCGGTCGGCCACCGACTCCTGGACCAGCAGCCGGGACCCGGCGCAGCAGACGTGCCCCTGGTTGAAGAAGATGCCGTTGACGATGCCCTCGACGGCCTGGTCGATCGGCGCGTCGTCGAAGACGATGTTCGCGGCCTTGCCGCCCAGTTCCAGCGTGAGCTTCTTGCGGGTGCCGGCGACCGAGCGGGCGATGGCCCGGCCCACCTCGGTGGAGCCGGTGAACGCGACCTTGTCCACGCCCGGGTGCTCGACCAGCGCCCGGCCGGTGTCGCCGGCGCCGGTGACGATGTTGACCACGCCGGCGGGCAGGTCGGCCTGCTGGCAGATCTCGGCGAACAGCAGCGCGGTCAGCGGGGTGGTCTCGGCGGGCTTGAGCACGACCGTGTTGCCGGCGGCCAGCGCCGGGGCGATCTTCCACGCCAGCATGAGCAGCGGGAAGTTCCACGGGATGACCTGCGCCGCCACGCCGAGCGGCTTCGGGTCCGGGCCGAAGCCCGCGTGCGGAAGCTTGTCGGCCCAGCCCGCGTAGTAGAAGAAGTGCGCGGCGACCAGCGGCAGGTCGACGTCGCGGGACTCCTTGATCGGCTTGCCGTTGTCCAGCGACTCCAGCACCGCCAGCTCGCGCGAGCGTTCCTGGATGAGCCGGGCGATCCGGAACAGGTACTTGGCCCGGTCCCGGCCCGGCATCGGACCCCAGACCTTCTCGTACGCGGTCCGGGCGGCGCGCACGGCGCGGTCCACGTCGTCGGCGCCGGCCTCGGCGATCTCGGCCAGCACCTCCTCGGAGGCCGGGTTCACCGACTTGAAGCTGCCGCCGGAGGCCGGGTCGACGAACGCGCCGTCGACGAAGAGCCCGTACGAGGGCTTGATGTCCACCACCGAGCGGGACTCGGGGGCGGGTGCGTATTCGAACATCGCGTTCAGTCCAGGGTGAAGTAGTCGGGGCCGGCGTAGACGCCGGTCGTCAGCTTGGTGCGCTGCATGAGCAGGTCGTTGAGCAGGCTCGACGCGCCGAACCGGAACCAGTCCGGGCTCAGCCAGTCGGCGCCGACCGTCTCGTTGACCATGACCAGGTACTTGATCGCGTCCTTGGTGGTCTTGATGCCACCGGCCGGCTTGACGCCGACCTGACGCCCGGTGGCGGCGCGGAAGTCGCGGACCGCCTCCAGCATCACCAGCGTCACCGGCAGGGTGGCCGCGACCGGAACCTTGCCGGTGGAGGTCTTGATGAAGTCGCCGCCCGCGAGCATGGCGAGCCAGGACGCCCGCCGCACGTTGTCGTACGTGGCCAGCTCGCCGGTCTCCAGGATCACCTTGAGGTGGGCGTCCCCGCACGCTTCCTTGGTGGCCACGATCTCGTCGTAGACCTCGGCGTAGCGCCCGGCCAGGAACGCGCCCCGGTTGATCACCATGTCGATCTCGTCCGCGCCGGCCTCGACCGCCGCCCGCACGTCGGCGAGCTTGATCTCCAGCGGGGCCTGACCGGACGGGAACGCGGTCGCCACGCTGGCCAGGTGCACGCCGCTGCCGCGCAGCACCTCGGCCACGTACGGGACCATCGACGGGTAGACGCAGACGGCGCCCACGTGCGGGCAGCTCGGATCGGCCGGGTCGGGGCGCAGCGCCTTCGCGGCCAGCGCCCGCACCTTGCCGGGCGTGTCCGCGCCTTCCAGGGTGGTCAGGTCGACCATCCGGATCGCCAGGTCGATCGCCTCGGCCTTCGCCGTGGTCTTGATGGAGCGGGTGCCGAGCTGCGCCGCCCGCTGCTCCGCGCCGACCTGGTCCACGCCGGGCAGGCCGTGCAGGAAGGTCCGCAGAGCGGTCTCGGATCGTCCCAGCTCGGAGAGATCCGACCGGGCCGACGTCGTTGTCGCCGTCATGCCCCGAATAGTACGCACT
The DNA here is from genome assembly GCF_018070485.1 of Micromonospora sp. C41. Classification (NCBI taxonomy): domain Bacteria; kingdom Bacillati; phylum Actinomycetota; class Actinomycetes; order Micromonosporales; family Micromonosporaceae; genus Micromonospora; species Micromonospora sp. C41. The sequence goes on from NZ_JAGPXP010000007.1 coordinate 38,898, forward strand.
CGCGAGTCCTGTGATCTTGGTCACGGTGAACGGGTTGCGAGCGTCGTACGTGAGCGGGGTCGCTGGTCGGGCCGCACCCACCGTGCGCCGGTCCACGGAGCGGTAGGTTGAGCGATCGTGGACGTAACCGTCATTGACCATCCGCTCGCCCAGACGCGGCTGACCGCCATGCGGGACGCCCGGACCGACTCGTCGTCGTTCCGGGCCGCGCTGCGCGAACTCACCACCATGCTGGTGTACGAGGCCGCGCGCTCCTTCCCGGTCGAGAAGTACTCGATCCAGACCCCGGTCACCGCCACCGAAGGCAGTCGGCTGGCGAACCCGCCGCTGCTGGTGCCGGTGCTGCGGGCCGGCCTCGGCATGGCCGACGCCGCGCTCGGCCTGCTGCCCGAGTCGTCGATGGGCTTCGTCGGCCTGGCCCGCGACGAGGAGACGTACGAGCCCCGCGCGTACATGGAGTCGCTGCCGCGCGACCTCAGCGGCCTGCCGGTGCTGGTGCTCGACCCGATGCTCGCCACCGGCGGCTCGCTGGAGCACTGCTGCCGGCTGCTCGCCGACCGCGGCTGCACCGACATCACCGTGCTCTGCGTGCTGGCCGCGCCGGTCGGCATCGAGCGGCTGGAGCGCTCCGGCCTGCCGCTGCGCCTGGTCACCGCCTCGATCGACGAGGGCCTGAACGACTCGAAGTTCATCGTCCCCGGCCTGGGTGACGCCGGCGACCGCCAGTTCGGCGGCATGCCCCGTTTCTGAGGCCGGTCCCGGTGCGGAGGGTCGGCCCTCCGCACCGGGAACCGGACTGCCCCGGCGAGTTGGTGCGCGGGGGTGCGGGGAGGCGCTAGCGTTCCGGGCCATGACTGGTGTTGCGCTCGCCGAAGAGCTGCTGCTCCTCGCGTACGACGACGAAACCGGCAAGGCCACCATGCCGCGGATCAGCCTTGACCTGGGCATGGCCGCGGCGGTGCTGGTCGAGCTGGCCCTGGCCGGACGGCTCGCGTACGCGGACGGGAACCTGGCGGTGATCGATCCGGCGCCGACCGGTGAGCCGATCGCCGACGCCGTACTCGCCAAGATCGCCGCGGAGACCCCGCATACACCCTCGTCCTGGGTGCAGCGGCTGCGGCACGGGCTGCGCGACCGGATCCTCACCGACCTCTGCGGGCGGGGCGTGGTCCGGGACGTGGAGGAGACCGAGCTGGACTTCATCCACGTGCACCGCTACCCGGTGGCGGACCCCTCGGTCGAGGCGGACATCCGGCAGCGTCTGGCCGACGCGCTGACCAGCGGGCAGCTCCCCGACGAGCGGACCGCCGCGCTCGCCACGCTGGTCGCGGTGCTGCGCATGGAGCCGGCGCTCGGGCTCACCGGCCCGGCCGCCGAGGACGCCGGGCGCCGCCTGGAGGAGATCGCCGCCGGCGCCGGGTTCTCCGGCTCGGTGAGCCTGGACGACAGCGTGGTGCGCCCGTCGATCAGTCTGGTCATCGCCGCGCTGGGCCAGGCCGTCGACGCCGCCCTGGGCAAGCGGTAAGGAAGGGCCCCCTCTTAACGCCTCCGGTAGAGGAAGGGCCCCTTATTAACGCGAGGCGTTAATAAGGGGCCCTTCCTTACACCCGGTCAGAGGCCGAGGGCGGCGGCGATCTCGTTGCGCAGCTCGGTCACGGCGGCACGCGCGCGCTGCCGGGCCGCCGGCACGTCGCCGCCGGTCACCGGCTCCACCACCTCCAGGTACGCCTTGAGCTTCGGCTCGGTGCCGGACGGCCGGATCACCACCCGGGCCGCGCCGGTGCGCAGGATCACCACGTCCGCGTCGGGGAGCAGGTCGGTCGCCTCGGTCACCGGCTGCCCGAGCAGCGCGGTCGGGGTGGCCGCCCGGATCCGCGCCATCGAGTCCGCGATGACCCGCAGGTCCTCCACCCGGACCGAGAGCTGCTCGGTGTGGTGCACGCCGAACTCGGCGGCCAGCTCGTCCAGCCGGTCGAGGAGCGTACGGCCCTCGGCCTTCAGACCGGCGGCCAGCTCGGCGACGGTCAGCGCGGCGGTGATGCCGTCCTTGTCGCGTACGTGCTCCGGCGCGACGCAGTAGCCGAGCGCCTCCTCGTAGCCGTACACGAGCGGCTCCCGGCCGCCGCCGGCCCGGACGATCCACTTGAACCCGGTGAGCGTCTCGTCGTAGGGCAGCCCCCGGGCCGCCGTCATGGCGCGCAGCAGCGCCGAGGACACGATCGTGGTGGCGTACAGGCCGGTCACGCCACGTCGCATCAGGTGGTCGGCGAGCAGCGCGCCCACCTCGTCGCCGCGCAGCATCCGCCAGGACCCGGCGTCGCGTACGGCCACCGCGCAGCGGTCCGCATCCGGGTCGTTGGCGATGGCGAGATCCGCGCCGGTGCGGTCGGCGAGCGCGACGAGCAGGTCCACCGCGCCCGGCTCCTCCGGGTTGGGGAAGCTGACGGTCGGGAACGCCGGGTCCGGCTCGGCCTGCTCCGGCACCACGCCCGGCACGCCGAACCCGGCGTGCGCGAACGCGGCGGTCAGCACCGCGCCGCCCACCCCGTGCAGCGGCGTGTACGCCACCTTCAGGTCGCGTGGCCCGGTCGGGTCCACCACGGCGGCGGCCTGTTCCACGTACGCGGCCACCAGGTCGTCGCCGAGCACCTGCCCGGCCGGGCCGAGCGGCACCTCGGCGAGCGGGCCGACGGCCCGGATGGCCGCCTCGATGCCGGCGTCGGCGGGCGGCACGATCTGCGCGCCGACGCCCAGCTCACCGCCGAGCTGCGCGCCCAGGTAGACCTTGTAGCCGTTGTCCTGCGGCGGGTTGTGGCTGGCGGTCACCATCACCCCGGCGACCGCGCCGAGCTGCCGGACCGCGAACGCCAGCACCGGCGTGGGCAACGGCCGGGGCAGCAGCAGCGCCGGACGGCCCGCCCCGGTGGCCACCTGGGCGGTGCGCTCGGCGAAGGCCAGCGAGCCGCGCCGGGCGTCGTACCCGATCACCAGCGGGCCCTCGCCGCCCTGGGCGGCGAGCCAGCGCACGAGCCCGGCGGCGGCCTGGGTGACCACGGCGAGGTTCATGCCGTTCGGCCCGGCGCGCAGCGGGCCGCGCAGTCCGGCGGTGCCGAACGTCAGCGGGCCGGCGAACCGGTCGGCCAGGTCGGTCGCCGTGCCGGGCAGCCCGTCCAGGACGGCGCGCAGCTCGTCGCGGTCGGCCGGGTCCGGGTCGTCGGCGAGCCAACGCTCGGCTCGGACGCGAAGGTCGTCTAGGTCAGTGGTTTCCGCCGCCATTGCCTCTTGATAGCACGGCGGCGGATCACCACTGGCCGTCGGCCTCGACTCAGTTCGCCTCGGTGAGCTGGAACGAGCCGACCATCGCGTCGAAGATCGGCTTGCTCTCCGCGAACCGCGCGTCGGTCGAGGAGAGGTAGAACGAGTAGACCTTGCCGTCCTTGACCACGCCCCGCCAGATGCCGTGACGCATGGACTCACCCTCGCCGCAGGTGTATTCGAGCTGGCCCGCGGTCTGCCCGGCGAGCGGCTGCTCGGAAACCGACACCTCGGTGTAGGGGGCGGGACAGGTCTTGCTCTTGGCGCTGTTCTTGTTCAGGTTCCGCGAGGCGAACTCGGCCCAGCTGATCGAGGTGCCGCCCCACGGCTCGGCGATCACCCGCACCTTGCGGCCCTCGTCCTCGGGGTCGACGTAGTCGACGTAGAGGCCGCCGGTCTGCCGCTGCCAGCCCTTCGGCACCTGGATGGTCACGCCCTTGACGGTCTGCTCCTGCATCTCGGGCGCGGCGGCGGCCGAGTTCGACGGCAGCGTGCCCACGATCGGCGGTGGCGTGTCGTCGCCGCCGCTGGTCAGCGCGATCACGCTCACCAGCAGCACCACGGCGAGGCCACCGGCGGCGGCGAGCTGGACCTTGCGCGGCCACGCCTTGATCCGGCCGAGCAGGCCCTTGGCCGAGCCGAGCGCGCCGCCACCACCGGCGGCCGGAGCGGTGGCCGGCGTGGTCCACGGCTGGCCGGTGCCGGGCACCGACCACTGGTTGCCGCCGCCGTACACCGGCTGGGTGGCGTCGGCGGCACGGCCGTAGACCGGCTGGGTGGTCGGCACCTGCTGGGTGGCGTCCGCGCCGGCGCCCTGGCCGAGCCGGACCGTGGCGTCCGGCGAGATGCGCTGGGTGGCCTCGGGCGCGGGCCCGGACATCGCGCCGGTCGGGGTGTGCAGCGGGCCGGCCAGCGCGTCCGCGCTGGTCTCGTCCAACGCGGCGTCGCCCGCCGCCGGCTTCTCGCCGGCGGGCCGCTCCCCGCGGCGCAGCGCGGCGAGCCGGTCGGTCAGCGACTCGTCCGGACCGATCATGGCCCGACCGCCGATCTGGCCGCTCGGCTTCGGCTCGGCCGCGATGGCCGGCGGCGTGGTCGGGCGCGGCACCGGCACCACCGCGTACGGGTCGGTGACCGAGTTGACCGCGGTGGCGGTGCTGGTCAGCGGCCCGGCGAGCAGTTCGCGCAGGTTGGCGCGGGCCCGGTGCACGTCCATCCGGCGGGCCGGGTCCTTCTCCAGCAGCCCCATCAGCACGCCGGTGAGCGGGCCGCTGCGCTGCGGCGTGGCGGGCGGGTCCTCGACCACGGCGTGCATGGTCTCGATCGGGTCGCCCTTGTCGAACGGGGGACGGCCCTCGACCGCTGTGTAGAGCGTCACGCCGAGCGAGAACAGATCGCTGGGCGGCCCGAACTCCTGGCCCATGGCCCGCTCGGGGGAGATGAAGTGCGGCGAGCCGAGCACCATGCCCGGCGTGGTGAGCTGCACGTCGGTGGGCATCCGGGCGACGCCGAAGTCGGTGAGCACGCAGCGGCCGTCGGAGCAGATCAGCACGTTGGCCGGCTTGACGTCGCGGTGCAGCACACCGATGGCGTGCGCCACCTCCAGCGCGCCGAGCAGCGCGATGCCGATCTTGGCGACGGCGCGCGGCGCGACCGGCCCGTCCTCGATCACCATGTCGGCGAGGCTGCGGGCGTCCAGCAGCTCCATCACGATCCACGGCCGGCCGCCCTCGGTGACCACGTCGTAGACCTGCACCACGGCCGGGTGCTGGATCGCGGCGGCGGCGCGGGCCTCCCGCAGCGTCCGTTCGTAGAGCGCGTCGCGGTCGCTCGGGGCGAGCCCCGGCGGGAGGACGACCTCCTTGACCGCCACGTCGCGGCGCAGCAATGTGTCTGTGGCCCGCCAGACCGTGCCCATGCCTCCGTTGCCCACCGGGGAGCGCAGCGAGTAGCGACCACCGATGGTGGTGCCGGGCGCCGCGCGTCCAGTGGGGGGACTGGCCGGTCCGCCGCTCCACGTCGGAATCTGAGTCACAGAAAAGCCACCGGGGGATATCGAGGGGGCTGGGACACAACCCCTCTATCTTGCTGGTTCCGACGCCCGATGCGAAACCCGACGCGGCGGGCGTTTACCTACTCGACGGTATGTGGCCGGTTGCTCACCTCCGGTGGTGTGCCGTGGCCAGGTGTGCGGTATCCCTCACCCACCAGGCGGTCAGCGCGTCCTACCATCCGGTAATGAGCGATGCGCGGTCAAGCGAGTCGGGTTTCCCGATCCAGGGCGTCTACACGGCGGCAGACCTTCCGGCGGACCTGGAGGCCCGGCTGGGCGAGCCGGGCGAATTCCCGTACACCCGCGGGGTCTACCCGACGATGTACACCTCCCGGCCCTGGACGATGCGACAGTACGCCGGCTTCGGCACCGCGACCGAGAGCAACGCGCGGTACCACCAGTTGCTGCGCGCCGGGACGATGGGCCTGTCCGTCGCGTTCGACCTGCCCACCCAGATGGGGTACGACTCGGACGACCCGATCGCGCACGGCGAGGTGGGCAAGGTCGGTGTCGCCATCGACTCCATCGAGGACATGCGCACGCTGTTCGGCGGCATCCCGCTGGACAAGGTCTCCACCTCGATGACGATCAACGCGCCCGGCTCGGTGCTGCTGCTGCTCTACCAGCTCGTGGCCGAGGAGAACGGCGTGCCGGGGGCGGCGCTCAACGGCACCATCCAGAACGACATCCTCAAGGAGTACATCGCCCGGGGGACGTACATCTTCCCGCCGAAGCCCTCGCTGCGGCTGGTCGCCGACACGTTCGCCTACTGCCGGGCCGAGGTGCCCAAGTGGAACACCATCTCGATCTCCGGCTACCACATGGCCGAGGCCGGCGCCTCGCCCGCGCAGGAGGTCGCGTTCACGCTGGCGAACGGCGTGGAGTACGTCCGCGCGGCGCTCGCCGCCGGGCTCGCAGTGGACGACTTCGCGCCCCGCCTGTCGTTCTTCTTCGTGGCCCGCACCACGCTGCTGGAGGAGGTCGCGAAGTTCCGCGCGGCCCGGCGCATCTGGGCCCGGCTGATGCGTGACGAGTTCGGCGCGAAGAACCCGAAGTCGATGATGCTGCGGTTCCACACCCAGACCGCCGGCGTGCAGCTCACCGCCCAGCAGCCGGAGGTGAACCTGGTCCGGGTGGCGGTGCAGGGCCTCGGCGCGGTGCTCGGTGGCACCCAGTCGCTGCACACGAACAGCTTCGACGAGGCGATCGCGCTGCCCACCGAGAAGGCGGCCCGGCTGGCGCTGCGCACCCAGCAGGTGCTGGCGTACGAGACGGACCTGACCGCCACCGTCGACCCGTTCGCCGGGTCGTACGTGGTGGAGGCGATGACCGCCGAGGTGGAGGCGGCGGCCACCGAGCTGATGGACCGCGTGTTCGACCACGGTTCGGCGGTGGACGCGATCGAGGCCGGTTTCCAGAAGCGCGAGATCGAGCAGTCGGCGTACCGGATCGCCCAGGAGATCGACTCGGGTGAGCGGGTGGTGGTCGGCCTCAACCGGTTCCAGATCGACGAGGAGGAGCCGTACGAGCCGCTGCGGGTGGACCCGGCGATCGAGGCGGCGCAGGGGGAGCGGCTGGCCCGGCTGCGCGCCGAGCGGGACTCCGGCGCGGTGGAGCGCGCACTGGCCGAGCTGCGTTCCGCAGCCGAGGGCGACGCCAACGTGCTCTATCCGATGAAGGAGGCGCTGCGCGCCCGGGCCACCGTCGGCGAGGTGTGCGGCACGCTGCGCGAGGTGTGGGGGATCTACCGGCCGAGCGATCGGTTCTGACGTTTTCAGGCGGCGGTCCCGTCGGCGCACGCAGGTGCCCGGCGCGGGCCGCCGTCGTGCGTCCGGTAGTGGTCTGAACTGGGCAAACGGGGCCGCTGAGGCGTACCGTTGGTCCCCTCCCGGGCGACGGCGCCCGGCCGGTCACGGCGGGTGGCCGGGCGGTGGCGCCCGGTGCCGCGCGTGTGCGATTCGGCGATTCGGGTAACCGGATCGGATGAACGGGACGGACAGCCTGTGCGGTCGACGGCCGGGCGGTCATGTCACCGTCGGGAGTCTTCCGGCAGCCGACAGTTGTCGCGCAATTGTCCGAGCGGCGGTTAATTGCCGTGACTAATGCGACAATTCGGAACAGCGGCCCGGATATTAGTGGCCGTTGAAACGGTTACGCGTTGTAGGAGGTGGGAGGCGGATGACGGGCTCCGACCGTGATCTACCTGCTGTCCCGCAGATATTCGAGCACTCTCACCAGGGCATTCGTGACGCTGCGCGGTCCGACCGCTACGCGAAAGATGTTGCGCAGCGTCACCGCCGGAGGTCTAGGCTGTCTGCTGTTCTACCCGATGATCCATCCATCTCTAGTGATCGAGAATTCGACGTGACGAGTGCGTTGACGCTGCCTTCCGGCGGCCCGCTGGCGTCGTCCCGGCCCGAGGCGCCGACCGGTTCCCAGCCCCTGCCCTTCGAGCTCGACCATCTCCTCGCGCTGCGCGTGCCCGGCCTGATCGCGACCCGCCGGCACCTCCACTCCCACCCGGAACTGTCCGGCGAGGAGTTCGAGACCGCCGCCCTGGTGCACCGCGAGCTGTCCCTCGCCGGGCTGAAGCCGCGCCTGCTGCCGAAGGGCAACGGCGTCATCTGCGACATCGACGGACGCCCGGACGGCCCGGTGATCGCGCTGCGCGCCGACATCGACGCGCTCCCGCTGGACGACCCGAAGGACGTGCCGTACCGCTCGACGGTGGAGGGCGTCTGCCACGCCTGCGGCCACGACGTGCACACGTCGGTGATGCTCGGCGTCGGCATGCTGCTGGCCCAACTCGCCGACATCGGCCAGCTCGACGGCCGGGTACGGCTGATCTTCCAGCCGGCCGAGGAGATCCTGCCCTGCGGCTCGCTGGAGGTCATCGAGGCCGGCGGTCTGGAGGACGTGGTGCAGATCTTCGCGCTGCACTGCGACCCGAACCTGCCGGTGGGCAAGGTCGGCCTGCGGGTCGGCCCGATCACCGCCGCCGCCGACAACGTCACCGTCCGGCTCACCGGGCCGGGCGGACACACCGCCCGCCCGCACCTGACAGTCGACCTGGTGGACGCGCTCGGCCGGCTGGTGACCGAGGTCCCGACCCTGATCAGCCGCCGGGTGCCGGCCAACAGCGGGCTGCTGCTGGTGTTCGGCCACGCCTCGGCCGGCACCCGTTACAACGTCATCCCCTCCGAAGCGTGCGCGGCCGGCACGCTGCGGGTGATGGACCGCGACACCTGGGACGAGGCGCCCAAGATCGTGGCTCAGGTGGTGCGGGACGTGCTCGCGCCCACCGGCGCCACTGTCGATCTGGAATACCTGCGCGGCCGGCCGCCGGTGACGAACGACGCCGGCGCGATCGGCGTGCTCACCGCCGCCACCGCCGCCGCGCTCGGCCCCGACGGCATCGCCGAGACGCCGCAGAGCATGGGCGGCGAGGACTTCTCCTGGTACCTGGAGCACGTCCCCGGCGCGCTCGCCCGCCTCGGCGTGGGCCGCAGCGGGCCCAATGTGGACCTGCACCGGGCCTCGTTCGACGTGGACGAGCGCGCCATCGAGGCGGGCGTACGCCTCATGGTCCAGACCGCGCTGCGGGCACTGGCGGCGGCGCGCTGACCGGAGCGTCGGCCGGACCGGCCGGGCCCGGCGGCATCGGGCCCAGGCCCGGCTGCGGCATCGCGCCCGGGCCGGGCGGCGGCGTCCGCCGGGCCCGCCGGCGCCGCCACAGGAGCAGCAACCACAGCGGTACGCCGATCACCACCGCGAAGGGCAGCACCGCCCCGAGCACGGTCAGCGCGATGCGGGCCGAGGCCCGGAACGCCGTCCACCCGCCGTCCAGCCCGCTGCGGAAGCCCAGATCCGCCTCCTCCTCGGCGGTGCTGGCGTCCTGCCCGAGCAACGTCACGGTGATGGTGGAGAGCGCGGTCAGGTCCGCCAGCCGGCGCTTGCGCGCCTCCAGCGCGGCCAGGTCCGCCTGACGGCTGCCCACCTCGTTCTCCAGCCGGACCAGCTCGTCCACCGAACTCGCCTGGGCGAGCAGCTTGCGGGCGCTCTCCACCCGCGCCCGCTGGGTGGCGATCCGGGCGTCCAGGTCGACCACCTGCTCGGTGACGTCCTCGGTGCGGATCTCCCGGCGCTCCTGGCGGCCGAGGCCGGCGAGCTGGTCGATCACACCGGCGAACTTGTCCGCCGGCACCCGCAGGGTCAGCACCGCCCGGGCCTCGGCGGAGCGGCTCGACCGCCGGTCGCCGCCGACGAACCCACCGGCCGCTGTCACCGCGGTGACCGCCTCCCGCGACGCGGCCTCCACATCGTCCACCCGGATCTGCATCGTCCCGGTGTAGATGATGGACCGCTGGTCGACCCGCAGGTCCGCGCCGCCGGTGCCGCCGGGAGCCGCCTGGTCGCGATCCGCGCCGCCCGCGGCGGGCTGCTCGCGCGCCGCGCCTCCGTCCATGGCCGGCGCAGCCGCGTCGCCGCCGCTGTCCTCGTCCGCGCCGCAGGCGCCCATGGCGAGCGCCGCGACCAGGCCCACCGCCACCAGGGCAAGGCCCCGGAACCGTCGTCCACCCATTCCCCGTACTCCGATCGTCGGCGGCCCCGCCCACCGGGACCGATACCTCGGACGTGGCGCGTGGTCGCGCCGGTTCCGGCAGACTGCGCTGAGGACATCACGATTCGGTATGCGAGGAGTCACGATGCACGTCACCAAGTACTCGCACTCCTGTCTCCGGCTGGAGCACGACGGGGCGGTGCTGGTCGTAGACCCGGGTGGCTTCAGCGAGCCGGAGGCGCTGGACGGGGCGGACGCGGTGCTCGTCACCCACGAACACCCGGACCATGTGGACGTCGCCGCGCTCACCCGGGCGCTGGAGCGGCGGCCGGTGCCGGTGCACGGCCCGGCCTCGCTCGCCGGGGTGCTCGGCGACGCCGCCGAGGCGCTCGTCACCGTCTCGCCGGGGCAGTCGCTCACCGTCGCCGGAGTGCCGGTGCGGACGTACGGCGGGCAGCACGCGGTCATCCACCCGGACATCCCGGTGATCCCGAACATCGGCTACCTGTTCGCCGACGTCCTCTACCACCCGGGCGACGCGCTGTTCGTCCCCGACGACGTGCAGGTGGACACGCTGTTCGCCCCGATCCACGCGCCCTGGTCGAAGTTCTCCGAGGTGGTCGACTTCATCCGCGCGGTCGCCCCGCGCCGGGCGTACGCGCTGCACGACGCGCTGCTCAACGGCAACGGCCTCGGCGTGCTGGACCGGCAGTACACCGCGTTGTCCAAGACCGACTACCGCCGTCTGGAGCCGGGCACCCGGATCGACGTCTGAGCATGGCCGAGGTGCCCGCGGAGGTGATCCGGCAGCTCTACGCCACGCCGCCGGACCGGTTCGTCGCGGCCCGGGACGCCGCCGTCGCGCAGGCGCGGCAGTCCGGCGACCCGCGTACCGCCCGCGAGATCGCCAAGCTGCGCCGGCCCACGGTGGCGGCCTGGCTGGTCAACCTGCTCGCCATCCGCCGGCCCGAGCTGGTCGCCGACCTGAGCCAGCTGGCCGAGTCGCTGCGTGCCGCGCAACGCGACCTGCGCGGCGGCACGCTGCGGGAACTGTCCGCGCAGCGGCGCGCCGTCGTGGGCGCGCTGGTGGCGGAGGTACGCCGTCTCGCCGCCACCGAACCCGCCGCGCCACCGGCCGGGCGGCTGCCGCTGGGCGAGGTGGAGGCGACACTCAACGCCGCGCTGTCAGACACCGAGGTGGCCGAACAGGTACGCGCCGGACGCCTGCTGCGGGCCAGCCACTACGCCGGGTTCGGCGAGGTGCCCCGCCCCCAGCTGCGGCTCGTGACAGGGGGCGAAGAGGCGCCTGTCGTACCGGATCGGGCGGCCGAGCGGGCCGACGCGCGCCGGGCCCGCGACGAGCGGGCGGCGCGGGCCGAACGGGCCGGGCGGCGGCGGACCGCGACCCGGGAGCTGACCCGGGCCCGGACGGACCTGGACCGGGCCGAGAAGGAGCTGGCGGCGGCCGACGCGGCCGAGCGGGACGGCGCCGCGACGCTGGACCGGATCGAGACCGAACTGGCCGAGCTGGAGCGTCGCCGGGCCGTGGCCGAGCAGGAGCTGAGCCGGGCCCGGCTGGCCCGGCGGGGCGCGGAACGGGCGGTCACCGCGGCCCGGCGCCGGGCCGGTGAGGTGGAGGCCGTGTTGGAGGCGCTCGACGCCGAAGAGGGGGATGCCGACACCGGTGACGACCGGGCAGACTGAGCGTGATGAATGGCTACGGTGGAGTGACGGGCGGCCGATGACTCCGGAACAGCTCGCCGCCGCCTGCAAACCGCTGGTGCTCGAACTCGGGGAGGCGTTCGCGCGCTGCCCGTCCACGCTGCGCCGGGCGCGGCTGCTGGGCATCTCCGGGTGGGCCTTCTACATCACCGGACGGGCCGGTGCGCTCGGTGACGTCCGCGCCGAGACGGTCGCCGCGGCGCTGGGCTTCATCGCCCCCGAGGCGGTCACCGACGGCTGGGACGCCGCCGCGCGCACCGTCCCGCCGCTGGAGGTGGCCGCCGCCAACCTGGCCGAGTGCTGCCGGTGGGGCACCGCCCGGCTCGGTGACGGCGCCGAGTCGTCCCGGCTCGCCGCGCTGCTGGGCCGGGCGGTCGAGGCGGCGGACGGCAGCGGCATGCCGCTGTTCGCCGCCTGGCGGGCCATGCCGGTGCCCGATCCGTCGCCGGGCGCCCGGGCGGCGGTCGGCATGCTACTGCTGCGCGAGCACTTCGCCGGGGCGTACCTGCTGGCGGTACGCGCAGCCGGTCTGACCCCGCTGGAGGCGGTGCTGGCCGGGCCGGAGGGCGAGGCGGGCGCGGCGGCGTGCGGCTGGGCGCCCCCGTACCCGCCGGTCGGGCCGCTGGTGCGACGCCGACTGTGGGCCGAGGCGGTGACCGACCGGCTGGCGTCGGCGGCGTTCCGCGCGCTCAGCACCGCCGAGGGGGCGGAACTGCTGGGTCTGCTCGGCGCCGCGCGGAAGCGCGCCCGGCGCGGATAAATGGGAGGCGGCCCCGCCGGTCCGGCTGCCAGGATCTGGCCCGTGACGCTCCCCGCCGGCTGGTCGGCCCGCCGCCCGACCCTCGACGACGTGCCCGCGATCCTGGCTGTGGTGCACGCCTCCGACACGTTCGCCGTGGGCTACCCCGACTTCGACGCCGAGGATGTGCGGTCCGCGCTGATCGCGCCGTTCGTCGACCCGGCGCGGGACTCCTGGCTGGTCACCGACCCGGACGGTACGGCGGTGGCCTGGTCGATCCTGGCCAACCCCAGCGGTGTCGGCCGGGAATGGGTGGACGTCCTGGTCGACCCCGACCGTGGCGCCGACCTGCGTGCGCCGCTGCTGGCGCGGCTGCTGGAGCGGGTCGCCGAACGTGCCGCCGAGCGCGGCCTGCCCGCGCTCACCGCCCGCGCCGGCGTGTACGCGCCGGAGACCCGCTGGGCCGGTGAGCTGGCCGAGGCCGGGTTCACCCGGATCAAGCGCTACATCCGGATGAGCCGCTCGCTGGCCGACCTGCCCGCCGAGCCGGCGCCCCCGCCCGGGGTGACGGTGCGGCCGCTGCGCGCCGACGACGAGAACGACCTGCGGCTGTTCCACCGGATCTACGACACCGCGTTCCGGGACACGCCCGACCACGACCCGCTCGACTTCGAGCAGTGGCGGGACCTGCTGCCCTCGTACGGGAAGGTCTGGGACGAGTGGTTCCTGGCCGAGGTCGACGGCGAGCCGGCCGGCGCGCTCCAGTCCTCCGACCAGGCGCTCGACCAGGACCGGGGGTGGGTGCGGACGCTGTCGGTGCTGCCCGCGTACCGGCGGCGCGGGGTGGGTGCGGCGCTGCTGCGCCGGGCCTTCGCGGTCTACGCGGCGAAGGGCCGCGAAGGGGCCGGGCTCGGCGTCGACCTGGCCAACCCGACCGCACCGGTCACGCTCTACCGCTCCGTCGGGCTGGTGGAGGAGCGCTGGGTCGACATGTACGAGCGGAGCGTGCCCGCCTCGCGGGTGTGACCCGGCACCCCTCGTACCGGGGTCGCCGAGCGCGGGTGCGGCCGCACGGCGCACACTGTGGGTGTGGGAGACGCGCTACGCGGACGCGGTGCCGGTGGGGCGGGACCGCAGCTCGGTGACGTAGTCGTCCGGCGCGCCCGCCTTCTCCGCGGCGTTCGCCAGCTCCGACAGGTACCACGCGGTGGGCAGACCGCCCTCGTAACCGTCGAACACGTAGACCCACGCGGTCACGTCGCCGTCGAGCGTCGACACGCGCACGGTCAGCCTGCGGTACGTCTCGGCGGTCACGCCCTCGATCTCGTCGAGCTGCGCGGCGTCGTACGGGTGGATGTCGTAGAGCGCCACGAAGACCCGGTCACCCGGGGACTCGACAACGGTGCTGACCGAGCCCTCCCATCCGATGACGTCCTCGCCGGCGAAGGTGAGCCGCCACCCCTCCAGCCAGCCGGTACCCACCATCGGCGAATGCGGGCAGTAGGCGCGCATGCGGGCCGGGTCCAGGTTTGAGCCGTAAGCAGCGTAGAGACGCACGGCGACGACGATAGCCCGGCTGGCGGGTGGGGGAGAATACGACAGTGCGTGTCGAACCCGACGGGGAGAAGAAAGTCACTGTGAGCACAGACGAGGGGCTAATGCTGTGAGCCAGATCGTGATCATCGGCGGCGGGCCGGCCGGGTACGAGGCGGCCCTGGTCGCCGCGCAGTTGGACGCCGAGGTCACAGTGGTCGAGGCGGAGGGGGCCGGCGGGGCCTGCGTGCTCTCCGACTGCGTGCCCTCCAAGACGTTCATCGCCAGCTCGGAGGTGGTCACCGGCTACCGGGACACCGAGGAGTTCGGCGTGCACTCCGACGGCCTGGAGGCGGTCACCGTCGACGCCCGGGCGGTGCACGAGCGGGTCAAGCGGCTCGCGCTGGCCCAGTCCGCCGACATCCACACCAAGCTGGTCAAGGCCGGCGTCGAGTTCGTGGCCGGCACCGCCCGGCTCGGCGAGGACACGCTCGGCCACACCCACCGTGTGATCGTCACCCCGGCCGGCGGCGGCGAGGAGTACTCCATCGCCGCGTCGACGGTGCTCGTCGCGACCGGCGCGACCCCGCGCCAGTTGCCCACCGCCGTACCGGACGGCGAGCGCATCCTGACCTGGCGTCAGGTGTACGACCTGCCCGACCTGCCCGAGCACCTGATCGTGGTCGGCTCCGGCGTGACCGGCGCCGAGTTCGCCAGCGCTTACCTGGCCATGGGCGTCAAGGTCACGCTGGTCTCCAGCCGGGACCGGGTCATGCCGCACGAGGACGCCGACGCCGCGATGGCGATCGAGCGGGTGTTCCGCAACCGGGGCATGAGCATCCTGAACAACTCCCGCGCCGAGGCGGTCCGCCGCGTCGGCGACGGGGTGGAGGTGGTGCTCTCCGACGGCCGCCAGGTCACCGGCTCGCACGCGTTGATCGCCGTCGGCTCGATCCCGAACACCGCCGACCTGGGCCTGGCCGAGTACGGCGTGGAGCTGGCCCGGGGCGGTTACGTGACTGTCGACCGGGTGTCCCGTACCAACGTGCCGGGCATCTACGCGGCCGGCGACTGCACCGGCGTGCTGCCGCTCGCGAGCGTCGCGGCCATGCAGGGCCGGATCGCCATGTGGCACGCGCTGGGCGAGGCGGTCCGGCCGCTGCGGCTGCGTACCGTCGCGGCGAACGTCTTCACCGACCCGGAGCTGGCCACCGTCGGCGTGTCCCAGGACGAGGTGGACGCCGGCAAGACCCCGGCCCGCCAGGTGATGCTGCCGCTGTCCGGCAACGCGCGGGCGAAGATGGACGACCTGGCCGACGGCTTCGTCAAGCTGTTCTGCCGGCCGGCGAGCGGCCAGGTGATCGGCGGCGTGGTGGTGGCGCCGAAGGCCAGCGAGCTGATCCTGCCGATCACGATGGCGGTGGAGAACAACCTCACCGTCAACGAGCTGGCCCACACCATCACGATCTACCCGAGCCTGTCCGGCTCCATCACCGAGGCCGCCCGCCAGCTCATGCTCCACGAGCTGGAGTAGCCCCTTTCTTTCGTCGATCATGGAGTTGCGGCCCCCGATCCGACCGGTATGCCCGGTCTGTGCGGGGTCACAACTGCATGATCGACGACTTTGGTCAGGGCGAGGTGCAGGGCCAGGGTGGTGATGACTGCCGTCTCCGTGAGGATGAGCGCGCGCTCGATCAGGCCCAGCAGGGCCCGGTCGCCGGGGTAGGCGGACCAGATCATCGCGCCCGCCAGCAGCAGGCTGGCCACGGTCAGGCCGCGCAGCCAGGCCGCGGCTCCGGCTGGTGGATGGCGGGCCAGCAGCCAGCCGGCCACCGGCAGGGCCAGGAACGACAGCACCGAGGCGTACCGGTGCACGTACGCGGCGGTGTCCATCGGCGTACCCGGCTCGTTAGTGGGCACCACCGCCGCGGCCAGCAACCCGGCCGACCAGGCGGTGAGCAGCGCGAGCGGCACCCGGCCCGCACCAGACCGCCGCAGCGCCGGCAGCAGCACCACGCTGGCCGCCGCGAGCACCGCCATCGCGGTGTCGATGACGCCGCCCCGATCGGAGACGGCGAAGTCGCTGACGGTCAGCGACCAGGGATCCAGATCGTCGCTCACCCCGACGTGACCCATCACCGCGAGCACCGCCGCCAGGACGATCCCGCCGAGGGCCAACAGGCCGCTGCTCCGCGTTCCAGGCATACGGCCAGCCTGTCGCCGGAACCGCCCCAGACGGATCCGGGACCACCACCCACTTCGCTACCCGGGTCGTCCCCTACCGGACCCCCGAGAACTCGTCAGGCCACGTCGAGGCGGATGTTCCCGATCCGGGCGACCACGTCGAGGTGTCCGCCCAGTCCGGTCACGTAGGCGCGCAGGATGTCCAGGTTGACGCTCTCGCCGTGCTCGATCTGGCTGATCCGTGCCTGAGACAAGCCGGCCGCTTCGGCCAGCTGGGCCTGGGTCATGCCCAACTGCTTGCGGATCTCCGCCAGCTGCGCGCCGCTGACCGAAGCCAGCATCTGCTCGCGGAACTGTCCCCGCCTGGCCACACGCTCGCTGTCGTCCCACGAGGGATCGATACTTCGGGCCTTCGCCTTGACGTCGCGCCAGTTCGCCCCACCACTCATGGCTTTTCTTCCTTCAAGTTGATCAGGTGCTCCTGGAACCGCTCGTCCGCCAACGGAATGGCGAGCCGGTACCAACTCTGCCACTGCCCCGCCTTGTCCCCGGCCACCAGGAAGATGGCTTCACGGGAGGGGTCGAACGCGAAGATCATCCGAACCTCTGAGGCGCCGCTCGAACCTGGCCGTAGTTCTTTCATGTGGTGATATGCGCTGCCCTTGAGCCGGTCGACCAGTGGTCGGCCCAGTGCGGGACCGTGCTCCGCCAGCAGGTCGAGCGCCTCGCTGACGAGGTCAGCGGTGCTCGGCTCACTCGTGCACAGGCCCAGGAACCAAAGCTCGACCTCAGGATGAAGCCTGATCTCCCACACCTGGTCAATATAACGAAAGCTTATGCGCGTGCGGGTCAACTCGGGCCTGAGCGTCAGCTGCCGGTCGAGTCGGCGGTGGCCTCGGCGCGGGTCTGCCGGGCGCTGCTGATCCAGGTCATCGCCCACCCGGCCAGCGCGAACCCGGCCGCCGCCACCCCACCGATCAGCAGCAGCCGCCACGCCGAGTGGGTCAGCGCCGTACCGCCCAGATGGCCGACGAGCGCGCCGTAACTGGACCAGGCGAGCGCCGCCGCCGCCTCGTAGGGCAGGAAGAGGCGGTACGGGTAGCGGCTGCGGCCGGCCGAGAAGCAGGCCGCCATCCGGCCGCCGGGCACGAACCGGCAGAGCAGGATCACCAGCGGCCCCGGCTCGCGCAGCCCGCGGGTGACCCGGGTGACGGCCCGGCGTGCCCGTCCGCGTGGCGTGGCCCGTGCCGGCCGGCGGGTCGGCGTGGTGCGGCCGATCAGGTAGCAGGTCAGGTCGCCGATGAAGACGCCGGCCGCGCCGACAGCGATGGTGACCGGCAGGCTGAGCCCGCCGTAGACGGTCAGCGCCCCACTCGTGATCATGACGAGCTGGGTCGGCACCACCGGGACGAAGGCGTCGGCGATCAGCAGGGTCAGCAGCAGCGCGTACGCCCACATGGGCGACGCGACGTCAGAGATGAGCTCGGCCACGACCGCCACCTCGCCGGAGTTCTCCGTTCGACCGGATCGAGGGTGACGCCGTGTCCGGCGTCACCACCACCGGCCCCACCTGGCGGTGACCAGCGACACCGACGGGCCGTAGGTGTGGAACGAGCCGACCCGGCCGGAAGTGACGGATGGGCGGGGCCGCGGAGCGGGGCGGCGGATCGACGGATCGCGGCGTACCGTTGGCGGGACGCGGCACCGGAGCCGTCGGGTCCCCCGTTCCCGATGTCCGGGCCGCCGCGGGTCGCCGGCAGGTCCCGTGTCGGCGACCCGCACCCTCTCTCCGAAATCCAGGTGCGCCGGTGTCGTCCGCGCGTCTACGGTCGGGGCATGCGCAGCGCGGTAGTGACCACGACGCCGGGTGTTCCCGGCGCGCCGCACTGACGTTTCCGTCGACGAGGCCCCGGGGCGATCCGCTCCGGGGCCTCGCGGCGTTCCGGGCCTGCTCGCCTCCGGGTCGTACCCGATCAAGGAGAGCGACATGATCGACCACCGCAGGCTCGGCCGGGACCTGGAGCTGTTCGTCTCCGACCCGCTCGCGGGCGCCGGGCTGCCGATCTGGCTGCCGGACGGCGCCGCCGCCCGGCACGCCGTCGAGGAGTACGTGCGGGAGCTGGAGCGGCGGGCCGGCTACCGGCACGTCTACTCGCCGCCGCTGGGCAAACGGGAGCTGTTCGAGCTGTCCGGGCACCTCGGCTACTTCGCCGACGACATGTTCCCGCCGATGCGGCTGAGCGCCGACGACGAGTTCGTGCTGCGTCCGGCGCTGTGCCCGCATCACGCGCTGGTGTTCCGCGCCCGTGGGCGCTCCTACCGGGAGCTGCCGCTGCGGATCGCCGAGCTGGGCGGCATGTACCGGGCGGAGCGTTCCGGGGTGCTCGGCGGGCTGTCCCGGGTGCGCGCCATCTCGCTCAACGACGCGCACACCTTCTGCGCGCTGGACCAGGTCGGGGACGAGGTCCGCGAGGTCCTGCGGCTGATCGGCGAGGCGCACGCCGCGCTCGGCGTCCGCCCCGCCGGGTTGCGGCTGTCGTTGCGCGGGCCGGGCCAGCGGTACGTGGGCGACGACGCGAGCTGGGCGCGGGCCGAGGACCTGCTCCGCGCGGCGCTCGACGGGGTGGACGTCGTGGAGGCGCCGGGCGAGGCCGCGTTCTACGGCCCGAAGATCGACATTCAGATCGTGGACGCGGCCGGCCGGGAGTCGACCATCTCCACCGTCCAGCTCGACTTCGACAAGCCGGAGCGGTTCGACCTGTCGTACACCGACTCGGACGGCCGCCGGAAACGGCCGGTGATGGTGCACCGCAGCCTCGTGGGCAGCATGGAGCGGCTGTTCGCGTACCTGATCGAGGTGCACGAGGGCGCGTTCCCCGCCTGGTACGCCCCGGTGCAGTTGCTGCTGCTCCCGCTCGACGCGGCGCAGGCCGACGCGGCCGCCGGGCTGGCCCGCCGGGCCGAGGTGGCCGGGCTGCGGGCCGAGGTGGACCATGCCGGCTCGCTCGGCGCCCGCATCCGCGACGCGGCCCGCAGGCGCATCCCGTACACCGGGGTGGTCGGCCCCCGGGAGGCGGCCGACGGGTCGCTCTCGCTGCGTCTGCGCGACGGCCGGGTGCTCGACCCGATGCCCGCCGCGCAGGCGCTGGGCCTGATCGGCGCGGTGGTCGCGAGCCGGTCGGCGGCGCTGCTCCCGGTCTGACCCCGGCCCGTCCGGGTGCCGGGAAGGCACCCGGACGGGGACCGGTGTCGGACCTGTGGCCGGGTCCACGTCAGTTCCCGACCGGCGTGCCGGCGCCGGCACGCATTCCGTTCGGCGGGCCGGCCGGTGCCGGCGCCGGAACCTCGTCGGTGATCACCGCGCCGGTGAACTGCGCCCGGTAGAGCCGGGCGTACGCGCCACCGGCGGCGACGAGCTGCTCGTGGGTGCCCTGCTCCACGATCCGGCCCTGCTCCATCATCAGGATCAGGTCGGCGTCGCGGATGGTGGAGAGCCGGTGCGCGATGACGAAGCTCGTCCGGTCCGAGCGCAGCGCCGCCATGGCGCGCTGGAGCAGCACCTCGGTGCGGGTGTCCACCGAGCTTGTCGCCTCGTCCAGGATCAGCAGTGACGGCTCGGCCAGGAACGCGCGGGCGATGGTGATGAGCTGCTTCTCGCCGGCGCTGACGTTGCTGCCCTCCTCGTCGATCACGGTGTCGTAGCCGTCCGGCAGGCTGCGGACGAACCGGTCCACGAACGTGGCCCGCGCGGCGGCGAGGATCTCCTCCTCGGTGGCGTCCGGGCGGCCGTAGGCGATGTTGTCCCGGATGGTGCCGCCGAACAGCCAGGTGTCCTGCAGCACCATGCCGATCCGGCCGCGCAGGTCGTCGCGGCGCATCGTGGAGATGTCCACCCCGTCCAGCGTGATCCGGCCGGCGTCCAGCTCGTAGAACCGCATGACCAGGTTGACCAGCGTGGTCTTGCCCGCGCCGGTGGGACCGACGATGGCGACAGTGTGGCCCGGCTCGGCGACCAGGGACAGGTCGTCGATGAGCGGCTTCTCCGGGTCGTACCGGAAGGAGACGTGCTCGAACTCGACCCGCCCGTGCGGGTCGGCGATCCGGGCCGGCTCGGCCGGGTCGGGGCTCTGCTCGTCGGCGTCGAGCACCGCGAAGACCCGCTCGGCCGAGGCCACGCCGGACTGCAGCAGGTTGGCCATCGACGCGACCTGGGTGAGTGGCTGGGTGAACTGCCGCGAGTACTGGATGAACGCCTGCACGTCACCGAGGCTCATCGAGCCCGACGCCACCCGCAGCCCGCCGACCACCGCGATCGCGACGTAGCTGAGGTTCCCGATGAAGAACATCGCCGGCATGATGATGCCGGAGACGAACTGCGCGCCGAAGCTGGCCCGGAACAACTCCTCGTTCTTGGCGTGGAAGGCGGCCTCGACCTCCTTCTGCCGGCCGAAGACCTTGACCAGCTCGTGCCCGGTGTACGCCTCCTCGATCTGGCCGTTCAGCTCGCCGGTGTGCTTCCACTGCGCGATGAACTTGCCCTGGGACCGCTTCGCGATCTGGCCGGTGACCACCACCGACAGCGGCACCGCGACCAGCGCGACCAGCGCCAGCAACGGCGAGATCCAGAACATCATCCCGAGTACGCCGACGACTGTGAGCAGCGACGTGAGCAACTGGCTCAGCGTCTGCTGCAGCGTCTGCGACACGTTGTCGATGTCGTTCGTGACCCGGCTCAGCAGCTCACCCCGGGGCTGCTTGTCGAAGTACGGCAGCGGCAGCCGGTTGAGCTTGTCCTCCACGTCGGCGCGCAGCTTGAGCACGGTGCGCTGCACCACCCCGTTGAGCACCCAGCCCTGCGCCCACTGCAGGATGCTCGCGCCGATGTAGAGCACCACCGCGAACGCCAGCACCCGGCCCAGCGCGTCGAAGTCGATGCCGGCGCCGGGGATGACGTCCATCCGGGCCAGCATGTCGGCGAAGTTGCCGTTGCCCTCGGCGCGGGCCGCCTCCGCCGCTGCCTCGGTGGTGGTGCCGGGCGGGAGCTGCCGCCCGATCACCCCGCTGAAGATGATGTCGGTGGCGTGGCCGAGCACCTTCGGTCCGACGACGCTGAGCCCGACGCTGCCCAGGGCCAGCGCGAGCACGCCGGTGAGCTGGAGTCGGTACGGCCGCAGCCGCCCCAGCAGGCGGCGCGCCGACGGCCCGAAGTTCATCGCCTTCTCGGCCGGCATGCCCATGTTCATGTGCGGCGGTCCACCGGCGGGCCGGCGTCCGGCCGGAGGCAGCCGCTTCGGTTCGTTCTTCTGCTGCGGCACCGGCGCGCTCACGCGGCCACCTCCGCCGTCTGCTGCGACGCCACGATCTCGGCGTACGTGGGGCAGCTCTCCAGCAGTTCCTCATGTCGTCCCATCCCGACGACACCCCCGTCCTCGAGCACGATGATCTGGTCGGCGTCGACGATCGTGGAGACCCGCTGGGCCACGATCACCACCGCCGCGTCCGCGGTGACCGGCTTGAGGGCGGCCCGCAGCCGGGCGTCCGTGCCGAGGTCGAGCGCGGAGAAGGAGTCGTCGAAGAGATAGATCTCCGGTTTGCGTACGAGCGCGCGGGCGATCGCCAGCCGTTGCCGCTGGCCACCGGAGACGTTCGTGCCGCCCTGCGCGATCGGCGCGTCCAGTCCGCCCGCCATCTCGGCGACGAAGTCACGCGCCTGGGCGATCTCCAGTGCGGCCCACAGGTCCGCGTCGGTGGCGTCCGGGTTGCCGTACCGCAGGTTGCTGGCGACGGTGCCGCTGAACAGGTACGGCCGCTGGGGTACCAGCCCGATCCGCCGCCACAGCTCATCCGGGGCGAGTTCCCGGACGTCCACGCCGTCGACCAGGACGGCGCCGGCGGTCGGGTCGACCAGCCGGGGGATCAGGGTCAGCAGCGTCGTCTTGCCGGCGCCGGTGGAGCCGATGATCGCGGTGGTCCGGCCCGGTTCGGCCCGGAACGAGATGTCGTGCAGCACCGGCGCGCTCGCGCCCGGGTACTGGAATCCGGCGCCGCGCAGTTCCAGCTCGCCGTGGCCGGTGACCTCGGTGACCGGGTCGGGCGCCGGCACCACCGACGAGTCGGTGTCCAGCACCTCCTCGATGCGTTCGGCGCAGACCGCGGCCCGGGGCACCATCATCAGCATGAAGGTGGCCATCATGACCGCCATCAGGATCTGCATCAGGTACTGCAGGAACGCGGTAAGCGCGCCGACCTGGATCTGGCCGGAGTCGACGCGCGCCGCGCCGAACCAGAGCACCGCGACGCTGGAGACGTTCAGGACCAGCATCACGATCGGGAAGATCAGCGCCTGGAGCCGTCCGATCCGCAGCGCGGTGGCGGTCAGGTCGGTGTTCGCCGCCCGGAACCGGTCGGTCTCGTACGGCTCCCGGACGAAGGCCCGGACCACCCGGATGCCGGTGATCTGCTCGCGCATCACCCGGTTGACGGTGTCGATCCGGGTCTGCATGAGCCGGAAGCCCGGCACCATCCGGCGGATGATCAGGCCCAGCGCGACGGCGAGCACCGGTACGCAGACCAGCATCAGCCAGGAGAGCCCGACGTCCTCGCGCAGCGCCATCACCACGCCGCCGACGCTCATGATCGGCGCGGCGACCAGCATGGTGCAGCTCAGCAGCACCAGCATCTGCACCTGCTGGACGTCGTTGGTGTTGCGGGTGATCAGGGACGGCGCGCCGAACCGGGCCACCTCGCGGGCGGAGAAGCTGTTCACCCGCCGGAAGATGGCGCCCCGCACGTCGCGGCCGAAGCCCATCGCGGTCTTCGCCCCGAAGTAGACGGCGGCGATCGAGCAGGCGATCTGGAGCAGGCTGACGAGCAGCATCCAGCCGCCCGTACGCAGGATCTGGTCGGTGTCGCCGACGGCGACGCCGCGGTCGATGATGTCGGCGTTGAGGCTGGGCAGGTAGAGCGAGGCGATGGTGCCGACGAACTGGAACGCCACCACGGCGACCAGCCATCGTCGGTACGGGCGTAGATGTGTGCGGAGCAGGCGGATCAACACGGATGGCTCCCCGTTGGCGGCTCGGTGTCGGACTCGCTGTCCCGGTTCAACCGACGGAGGTCTCCGTCGGACATGCCGGTGATGATTTCGATCAGGAACTCGCGGATGACCGCCCGCTTGTCCGGGTCGGCGTCGACGGACGTCAGTGGCCGGTCGCTGTGGATCATGTCGATGATGGTGCGGGCGTGCTCGCCGCCCTTGTCGGTGAGGGCGAGCCGGACGGTGCGGCGGTCCTCGGGCGCGCGGCGCCTGGTGACGAAGCCGTCGCGTTCGAGGGTGTCCACGATGCCGGTGAGCGTGGCGGGCCGGACGAAGCACAGCTCGGCCATTTCCCGGTGGCTCACGTCGCCGGATCGGAGGAGGATCATCAGGACCCGCATGCCGGCGGACGTGAGCCCGTGGTGTTCGGCGAGGTAACGCCCCCAGTGCTGCTCGACGACGTGGCCGGCGATGGAGACCAGCCGGCCGAGTGGCGCGTGGTGCAGGGCGTCGGGGAAGCGGACGAGCGGGCCCATGTTCACGAGCGTCAGATTAGCTCCCGAACCATCAGGGCCCAAACTATTTCTGAGAATCTCCTCAGCCGCGGTCGGCGCGGGCGCGCGGAGGCTCGTCCGGGGCGGTGGCGACGTACTCGCGCATCACCTCGGTGACCTCGCGCAGGAACGCTGTGGTGGCCTCGGCCTGCTCGGGGGTGAGCCGGGAGACGGCCCGGTCGACGCCGACGAGCATCGGGCGCAGCGCCTCCAGCACCTCACCCACGCCGCTCTCGGTCACCTGGAGGCTGAGCCGACGCCGGTCGTGCGGGTGCGGGGCCCGGGCGACGTGACCGGCCTGCACCAGCCGGTCCACGAGCGTGGTCGCCGAGGCGGACCGGATGCCGAGCCGGTTGCCCAGTTCGACCGGGCCCAGTGGCTCCGGGCTGGAGATCAGGTGATGGATCGCGGCGGCGTCGGTCGAGTTGAGGCCCAGGCGGCGGGCCAGCGCGGCCCGGGTGTCACCGGCGATCCGCAGCACCTCGCGCAGCGCCCGGGAGGTCTCGCTGCTCGGCGGCGGACCCGGTGCGGGCTCCCCGGTTGACGGCACCCCCTCCATGGGATAAAGCTAGCACTTCGGGTAGCTAGAAAATCTAGCTAAAGGGAGGGCACCATGCGCGGCGACGGGCGCGGACGCTGGTTCGGGCTGCTGGCCATCAGCCTCGGCGTAGCGATGATCATCGTGGACGCCACCATCGTGAACGTCGCGGTGCCGCAGATCATCCGGGACCTCGACATCACCTCCACCGACGCGCAGTGGGTGCAGGAGGCGTACACCCTGGTCTTCGCCGCGTTGCTGCTGGTCGCCGGCCGCTTCGCCGACCGGTCCGGACGGCGGCGGATGTTTCTCGTCGGCGTCACAGTGTTCGTGGTCGCCAGCGTCCTCGCCGCGCTCGCCGGCTCCGGCGAGACGCTCATCGCCGCCCGGGTGCTCCAGGGCGTCGGCGGGGCGATGATGCTGCCCACCTCGCTCTCCCTGCTCAACGCCAACTTCACCGGCCGGGAGAAGGGCATCGCGTTCGCCGTCTGGGGCTCCACCATCGGTGGCGCGGCAGCGCTCGGGCCGCTGCTCGGCGGCTGGCTCACCACCACGTACTCCTGGCGGTGGGCCTTCGGCATCAACGTCCCGGTCAGCCTCGCCGTGATCGTGGCGACGCTCGTGCTGGTGGCCGAGTCCCGCGACGACCGGGCCGAACGCGGCCTGGACCTCACCGGCGCGCTGCTCTCCGTGATCGGCATGACCGGCGTGGTCTTCGCGCTGATCGAGGGCCGCACCTACGGCTGGTGGGAGCGGGAACGGCCGTTCAGCCTCTTCGGGCTGGAGTGGACCGCGTCGATCTCACCGGTGCCGGTGGCCGCGCTCCTCGGGCTCGCCGCGCTCGGGCTCTTCCTGACCCAGCAGGTACGCCGCAACCGGGCCGGCCGTCCGGCACTGCTCGACCTGTCGCTGTTCGGCATCGGCTCGTTCCGCAACGGCATCCTGGCCGCCGCGATCGTCAGCCTGGGCGAGTTCGGCCTGCTGTTCGCGCTGCCGCTGTGGTTCCAGAACGTGCTCGGCTACAGCGCCTTCCGGACCGGCCTGGCGCTGCTGCCGCTCGCCGTCGGCAGCTTCCTGGCCAGCGGCATCGGCGCGCCGCTGACTCAGCGCTGGGGCGCGGCCCGGGTGGTCCAGCTCGGTGTCGCCGCCGAACTGGTCGGCGTGGCCGGGCTCGGATTCGTGGTCGCGCCGGACACCAGCTGGTGGGCGCCGGTGGGCTTCCTGTTCGTCTACGGCGTCGGCGTCGGCCTGGCCACCGCCCAGCTCACCGGCGTCTCGCTGTCCGAGGTGCCGGTACGCCGCAGCGGCCAGGGCTCGGGCCTGCAGAGCACCGCCCGGCAGGTCGGCTCCGCGCTCGGCATCGCGGTCCTCGGCACCGTGCTCTTCGCCGGCCTCGGCGGGCTGCTCGGCGACCGCCTGGCCGACCAGCCCGGACTCGACCCGGCCCAGCGGGACCAGGTGGTCAGCGCGGTCAAGGAGAGCGCCGGCGCGGCGATCGGCGGGCTGGAGGCGGACCCGCGTACCGCGCCGATCGCCGAGGAGGCGAAGGCGGCGTTCTCCGACGCCACCCGGTACGCGGCGTTCGCGGGCGCCGGCTTCCTGCTGATCGGTCTGGTCGCCTGCCTGCGCCTGCCGACAGTTCGCCACGGGGAGACCGGGGAGTCCCAGCCCGCCGAAGCGGAGCCGTCCCGGGCCTGAGCCGGGTTCCGCCGGTCGGCGTGGGCGGGCGGGGTCGCCGGGCCCGCGGCGGGTCATCCGCCGAGGGTCACCGCCAGCGCCGCGGCCACGAAGACGACCTGGAGCACGGTACGGACGCCGAGCGGCGTCACCGGGCGCCCGGCGAGCATGAGGCGTCGCCGTGCGGCTGACACGTTGGCCGGGAACATGGCGAGCATCAGCAGTGCCAGCCCGGCCGCCGCCGGGCGCGCGGTGGCCGGGAACAGCAGCGCGAGCGCGCCGGCCAGTTCCAGTACGCCGGTGACGGTGACCAGCAAGGCCGGCCGGGGCAGCGACGGCGGGACCATCGCGATGAGGCCGGCGCGGCGGGACACGAAGTGGGCCACGCCGGTCAGCACGAACATCAGCGCCAGCCCCACTCGCAGCGCGGGGTGCCACCCGTCCAGGGCGTCCACGCCGAGCAGGCCGGCTATCCGGGCCAGCGCGGTGCCGGCGAGCAGTGCGATCAGGGGTGCCATTGTCGATCCCTCCGACGAAAATCTTGTCGCTGACAAGATTGCGGCGATGGTGCCATCTTGTCAATGACAAGTTAGGGTGACTGCATGGCCTCGTACCACCACGGCGACCTCCGCCGCGTCCTGCTGAGCACCGCCGCCGAGGCGATCGCCGAGTCCGGACCGGCCGCGCTGAGCCTGCGTGAGCTGGCTCGGCGCGCCGGGGTCTCGCACGCCGCGCCGGCGCACCACTTCGGCGACAAGGCCGGGCTGCTCACCGCGTTCGCCACCCAGGGCTTCGACCTGCTCGCCGACGCGTTGCGGCAGGCCGGGGACGACCTGCTCGACACCGGCGTGGCCTACGTCGGGTTCGCGGTGCGGCACCGGGCGCACTTCGACGTCATGTTCCGGCCCGAGCTGTACCGGGCCGACGACCCGGAGCTGGTCGCCGCCCGCGCCCGCTCCGGCGACGTGCTGCGCGAGGGGGTGGCCCGGCACACCGGGCGGGAGCCGGACGCCGACGCGCTCGCCGCCTGGTCGATCGTGCACGGCTTCGCCACGCTCTGGCTCTCCGGCGCGCTGCCGCCACGGGTGGGCGACGACCCGGAGGCTGCCGCCCGTACCGTGATCAGGCGGTTGTTCGACTGAGCGGGACCGAACGTCACCAGCTCGTCGGCAGCGGCATCCCCTCGGTGTAGCCGGCGGCGCTCTGCACACCGACGAGCGCCCGCTCGTGGAACTCCTCCAGGCTGCGCGCACCCGCGTAGGTGAACGCGCTGCGCACCCCCGAGATGATCTCGTCGATGAGGTCCTCGACGCCGGGCCGGTTCGGGTCCAGATACATCCGGGCCGAGGAGATGCCCTCCTCGAAGATCGCCTTCCGGGCCCTGTCGAACGCGCTGTCCTCGGCCGTACGGGCGCTCACCGCACGCGAGGACGCCATGCCGAAGCTCTCCTTGTAGCGCCGCCCGTCGGCATCGGTGTAGAGGTCGCCGGGGGACTCGTAGGTGCCGGCGAACCAGGAGCCGATCATCACGTTCGACGCGCCCGCGGCCAGCGCCAGCGCCACGTCGCGCGGGTGGCGTACGCCGCCGTCGGCCCACACGTGCCGCCCCAGCGAGCGGGCCGCCGCGGCGCAGTCGAGCACCGCGGAGAACTGCGGACGGCCCACGCCGGTCATCATCCGGGTGGTGCACATCGCGCCCGGCCCGACACCCACCTTCACGATGTCCGCACCGGCGTCGACCAGGTCACGTACGCCATCAGCGGTGACCACGTTCCCGGCCGCCACCGGCACCGGCG
Source organism: Micromonospora sp. C41 (assembly GCF_018070485.1). Classification (NCBI taxonomy): domain Bacteria; kingdom Bacillati; phylum Actinomycetota; class Actinomycetes; order Micromonosporales; family Micromonosporaceae; genus Micromonospora; species Micromonospora sp. C41. Next base: position 66,603 of record NZ_JAGPXP010000007.1, read on the forward strand.
GGTCCAGCCGGCGGACCGCCCGCAGCGCCTGGAGCATCCGCTCCTGGTGCCCGTGCGCGGTGTCCACGACGAGCGTGTCCACCCCGGCCTCCAGCAGCGCGGCGGCCTTGCCGGTGACGTCGCCGTTGATGCCCACGGCGGCGGCGATCCGCAACCGCCCCCGGTCGTCCACCGCGGGCTTGTACAGCGTGGCGCGCAGCGCGCCCTGCCGGGTCAGCACCCCGACCAGGCGGCCGTCGCCGTCCACCACCGGCGCGATCCGCCGCCGGCCCGCCGACAGCCGGTCGAATCCGGTACGCGGGTCCGCGTCCGCCGGCACGGTGTGCAGCTCGGTCGACATCACGTGCCGGAGCTGGGCGAAGCGGTCCACCCCGACGGTGTCCGCCTCGGTCACCACGCCCATCGGCCGGCCGTCCCCGTCGACCACCACCACCGCGCCGTGCGACCGCTTCGGCAGCAGGTGGATGGCGTCGCCGACGGTGTCGGTCGGGCCGAGGGCGATCGCCGTGTCGTGCACCAGGTGCCGCTGCTTGACCCAGCCCACCACGTCGGCGACGACCTCGATCGGGATGTCCTGCGGGATCACCGCCACCGCGCCACGCCGGGCCACCGTCTCGGCCATCCGCCGGCCCGCGACGGCCGTCATGTTCGCCACCACGAGTGGGATCGTGGTGCCGGTCCCGTCGGTGGTGGCCAGGTCGACGTCGAGCCGGGAGCCCACCTCGGACCGGTTGGGCGCCATGAAGACGTCGTTGTAGGTCAGGTCGTGCGCGGGGACCGCGCCGTGAAGGAACCGCACCCGGCCATCATTCCCGCCCGAGCCCGTGCCCGCCCCCGGTGGTGGCTCACACCACCCGGCCTCGCGCTGTTAAGAAGGGGCCCCTTCACTACCTCAGGCGTTAAGAAGGGGCCCTTCCTTACACCTCAGGCGATGGTGCAGATCGCGGCGCCGGACGTGATCACCGCGCCGACCTCGGCGGCGAGCCCGCTGACCGTGCCGGCCTTGTGCGCGTGCAGCGGCTGCTCCATCTTCATCGCCTCCAGCACCACGACCAGGTCGCCCTCGGCCACCTCGTCGCCGTCGGCGACCGCGATCTTCACGATCGTGCCCTGCATCGGCGAGGTGAGCGTGTCGCCGCTGACCGCGGCACCCGCCTTGCCTCCGCCGCCCCGGCGGGCCGGCTTCTTCGCGGCGGGCGCGGCTGCCGCCGTACCCGCGCCGAGCCCGGCGGGGAGGACGACCTCCAGCCGCTTGCCGCCCACCTCGACCACGACGGTCTCGCGCTCGGCCGGCTCGTCGGCGGCGCCGGCGGCGGCGGTGAACGCCGGTACGGTGTTGTCCCACTCGGTCTCGATCCACCGGGTGTGCACGGTGAACGGTTCGGCGGTGAACGCCTCGTCGCGGATCACCAGGCGGTGGAAGGGCAGCGCGGTGGCCATGCCGTCGACCACCATCTCGTCGAGCGCCCGGCGGGCCCGCTCCAGCGCCTCGGCGCGCGTCTCGCCGACGATGATCACCTTGGCGAGCAGCGAGTCGAAGTTGCCGCCGATCACGTCGCCGGCCGAGATGCCGGTGTCCACCCGCACGCCCGGCCCGGAGGGCAGGCGCAGCGCGGTGACGGTGCCCGGGGCGGGCAGGAAGTTGCGGCCCGGGTCCTCGCCGTTGATCCGGAACTCGATGGCGTGTCCGCGCGGCGTCGGGTCCTCGGTGAAGCGCAGCTTCTCCCCGTCGGCGATGCGGAACTGCTCGCGTACCAGGTCGATGCCGGCGGTCTCCTCGGTCACCGGGTGCTCGACCTGGAGCCGGGTGTTGACCTCCAGGAAGGAGATCGTGCCGTCCGCGCCGACCAGGTATTCCACGGTGCCGGCGCCGTGATAGCCGGCCTCGCGGCAGATGGCCTTGGCGCTGTCGTGGATCTGGGCGCGCTGGGCGTCGGTGAGGAACGGCGCGGGCGCCTCCTCGACCAGCTTCTGGTGCCGGCGCTGCAACGAGCAGTCCCGGGTGCCCACCACGATCACGTTGCCGTGCTGGTCGGCCAGCACCTGCGCCTCGACGTGGCGCGGCTTGTCGAGGTAGCGCTCGACGAAGCACTCGCCCCGGCCGAACGCGGCGACCGCCTCGCGGGTGGCCGACTCGAACAGGTGCGGGATCTCCTCCATGGTGCGGGCGACCTTGAGGCCGCGCCCGCCACCGCCGAAGGCGGCCTTGATGGCGACCGGCAGGCCGTGGTCGACGGCGAACGCCATCACCTCGTCCGCGTTGCCCACCGGGTCCGGGGTGCCGGGCACCAGCGGCGCGCCGGCCCGCTGCGCGATGTGCCGGGCGGTCACCTTGTCGCCGAGGTCGCGGATCGCCTGCGGGGTGGGGCCGATCCAGGTGAGCCCGGCGTCGATGACGGCCTGGGCGAAGTCGGCGTTCTCGGAGAGGAAGCCGTAGCCGGGGTGCACCGCGTCCGCGCCGGACCGGGCCGCCACGTCGATCAGCTTGTCGATGCGCAGGTAGCTGTCCGCGGCGGTGTCGCCGCCGAGCGCGTACGCCTCGTCGGCGAGCGTGGCGTGCAGGGCGTCCCGGTCCGAGTCCGCGTAGACGGCGACGCTCGCCAGGCCGGCGTCGCGACAGGCGCGAATGACGCGGACGGCGATCTCGCCGCGGTTGGCGATGAGAACCTTGCGCACCTTGAGGCTCCTCCCGGGAGGTCGTTGCCGGGAGTTTAGCGGCCTACCTGCGGAGCCTAACGATCGCTCAGTGTGGGATGCGGCACTGTAGTCAAATTTGCCTATTACGCTTGTCCGGTGTCGGCAACGAGGATGATGATTCTGGGCCTGGTCCGGTGGATGCAGCCGGTGCACGGCTACGACGTGCGCCGTGAGCTGCTGAGCTGGAGCGCGGACAAGTGGGCCAACGTGCAGCCCGGCTCGATCTACCACGCGCTGCGCAAACTCACCGACGAGGGCCTGCTGCGGACCGTCTCGATCGAGCAGGTGGGCGCCCGCCCGGCCCGCACCACGTACGAGGTGACGGCGAAGGGGGAGGACGAGTTCGAGACGCTGCTGCGCGCGCAGTGGTGGCAGGTGCAGGAGCCGCCGGACCCGTTCGTGGCGGCGTTCTCCTTCCTGCCGGCGATGCCGCGCGAGGAGGCCGCGGCGGCGCTGCGCAACCGGGCGAACCTCCTTCGCGCCGGGGTCGAGTCGATGCGCGCCTCGCTCGACTCGGACTGGGTACGCACCCGCAAGCCGGTGCACGTCGGGTGGATGTTCGAGCTGTGGCTGGCCCGCGCCGAGGCGGAGACGGCGTGGTGCGAGCGGATCGCGGAGCGGATCGAGTCGGGAGTGTCGTACCTGCCCGATGGGATGGAGCGGGCCGAGGGCTGGTCGGGCTGGACCGACGGCTCCCGATGACACGACATAATCAACGTTGACCAAAGAAGCTATATCGCGTTAGCCTCGGCAGGAATCGCGGGGGATTCGTGCGTCCTCGCGGACGATCGGCGGCCGGTCAGGCCCGCCCGGACGACCAGGAGCAGAAATGATCGAGACCAGGGGGTTGCGGAAGTCGTACCGCTCCCGCGAGGGTCGCGAGACGAAGACCGTGGACGCCGTCCGCGGCGTCAACCTCGACGTCGCCGAGGGGGAGATCTTCGGCTTCCTCGGGCCCAACGGCGCCGGCAAGACCACCACGCTGCGGATGCTCGCCACGCTCATCGAGCCGGACGGCGGCCAGGCCACCGTGGCCGGCGCCGACCTGCGCAAGGACCCGGCCGAGGTGCGCCGCCGGATCGGGTACGTGGCCCAGGGCGGCAGCACCTGGGACGAGTCGAGCGCCCGCGAGGAGCTGGTGCTCCAGGCCCGCCTCTACGGCATCAGCAAGGCCGAGGCGCACCGACGCGCCGAGCGCGCGCTCGAAGCCTTCCAGCTCACCGAGTACGCCGACCGCAAGTGCAAGACCTACTCCGGCGGCCAGCGCCGGCGGGTCGAGATCGCGCTCGGCATCATCCACGAGCCGAAGATCGTCTTCCTGGACGAGCCGACCACCGGCCTCGACCCGCAGAGCCGCGCGCACATGTGGGACGAGATCCGCCGGCTGCGTACCGAGGGGATGACCGTCTTCATCACCACGCACTACCTGGACGAGGCGGACGCGCTCTGCGACCGCATCGCGATCATGGATCACGGCGAGATCGTCGCCGAGGGCACGCCGGCCGAGCTGAAGCGGGAGATCTCCGGCGAGGTGTTGATCGTCGGACTGGACGCCCCGAGCACCCCGCGCGCCGCCGAACTGCTCGACACCGAGGCGTACGTGAGCAAGCTGGAGACCGTCGACGAGGGCGGCCTGCGCCTCTACGTCGACGAGGGCGCCACCGCCATCCCGCAGGTGTTGCGCCGCCTCGACCACGCCGGGCTGGACCTGCGCTCGATCGAGCTGCACCGGCCCAGCCTCGACGACGTCTTCCTCACCAAGACCGGCCGCTCGCTGCGCGAGTCCTGACCCCCGGAGAAGCTGTCATGAAACTCGCCCGCGACACCTGGCTGATCTTCCAGCGCCAGACGCAACTGCTGCTGCGCAACCCGGTGTGGATCTTCGTCGGCGTCTTCCAGCCGGTGATGTACCTGCTCCTGTTCGCCCCGCTGCTCAAGCCCGCGCTGAACGCCCCGACGCAGGCCGCCGCGTACAAGATCTTCGTGCCCGGCCTGCTCGTGCTGCTGGCCATCTTCGGCGGCCTGTTCCAGGGCTTCGGCCTGATCGCCGAACTGCGCGCCGGCGTGATCGAACGCTCCCGGGTCACCCCGGTCAGCCGGCTCGCGCTGCTGCTCGGCCGGTCCCTGCGTGACGTGGTCTCGCTGATCGCGCAGGCGATCATCATCACGCTGCTGGCGCTCGCGTTCGACCTGCGCGTCTTCATCGGCAACCTGCTCCTGGCGTACCTGATGCTCGCCCTCATCGCGCTGATGACCTCGGCCGTCTCGTACGGCATCGCGCTCAAGGTCAAGAGCGAGGACGCGCTCGCCCCGCTCATGAACACCGTCGCGCAGCCGGTCCTGCTGCTCTCCGGCATCCTGCTGCCGCTCACCTTCGCCCCCGGCTGGCTCCAGGGCGTGGCCAAGTGGAACCCGTTCTCCTGGGCGGTCGAGGGCACGCGCGCGCTGTTCAACGGCGACCTCGGCAACGACCGCGTCTGGCAGGGCCTCGGCATCATCGCGGTGCTCGCCGCCGCAGGCGTTTTCTGGGCCGCCCGCCAGTTCGCCCGCAGTGTCCGCTGACCAGGGGAGACGTACCTCTCAGGAGGCAGGGGGCACCGGCGCCACGCGCGTAGCGTGGGCCGGTGCCCCGCCTCACCCGTGACCGGATCACCTGGCTGACCTACGCCCAGCTCGGTCTCTGGGGCTTCTTCCTCTACGGATTCGGCCCGGTCGTACCGCTGCTCCGCGACGAACAGGGCACCAGCGCCGCCGTCGCCGGCCTGCACAGCACCGGCATCGCCGTCGGCGCGCTTGCCGGCGGAGCGCTGTTCGCCCCGATCGCCCGCCGCCTCGGCCGCGGCCCCGCCATCTGGCTCGGCCTCGCCGGCGTCGCCGCCGGCGTCACCGCGCTCGGCCTGCTCCGCCCGCTACCGGCCACGCTCGCCGCCGTCGCGGTCATCGCCACCTTCGGCATGATGATCGTCAGTGGCGTCAGCGTGGTGCTCACCGCCCGGCACGGACCCGCCGCCCCCGCCGCGCTCACCGAGGCCAACGCCGCGTGCGCCGGCATGGGCATCCTGGCGCCGCTGACCATCGGCGCCAGCGTCGACGCCGGCCTCGGCTGGCGACCGCTGATGGCCGTCGAGGTCGGGCTGATCACGCTTGTCGCGCTCGCGGCTCTGACCTTCCGGGTACGCGGGCCGAACCGCGCCCCCGCTGTCGCGGCTGCCGGCACACCGGTCCCCGTGGCCGCATCCACCCGGGTGCCCGCCATCCCCACGTCCGGGGTGGCCGAGGCCGCCGCGCCCGCTCCGGCAGTCCCCGCCGTCGGCGCATCCGACGCCGCCGTGCCCGCTTCGGGCGCTCCCGTCACCGTGTCGTCCGGGGGCGCCGCGCCTGTGCCCGCTTCGGCCGTGCCCGCGCCGGGGATGCCGGCGTCGGAGGTGCCCGCCTCCGGGGTGCGTGGGGCAGCGGGGCGGCTGCCGCGTGCGTACTGGATCGCCTGGGTTCTGATGTCCGTCACCGGGTCGATCGAGGTCTGCCTGTCGCTCTGGACCGCCGACGTGCTGCGGACCCACGCCGGGCTGAGCGCGGGCGGGGCGTCGGCGGCGGTGGCCGCGATCGTCTGCGGCATGTTCGCCGGCCGGATCGCCGGTGGCCGGGCCGCGCTGCGCTGGCCGCCGGTGCCGCTGCTGCTCGGCGCGCTCACCGTCTCGCTGGCCGGGTTCGCGCTGTTCTGGGGCAGTACGGTCGGCTGGCTCGCCGTCACCGGCCTGGTCGTGCTCGGCCTGGGCAACGCGCTGCACTACCCGCTGGCGATCTCCATCGCGCTCGCAGTCGCCGGTCCGGCCGCCGACAAGGCGGCGGGCTGGTCGGCGTACTCGATGGGTGTGGGTTTCGGGATCGCGCCGGTCGCGCTCGGGTGGGTGGCCGACGGCGCCGGCCCGCATCCGGCGTTCCTGCTGCTGCCCGCGTTCATCGCGGTGGCGGTGCTGCTGACGGTGCGGCTGGGGCGTGCCTTGCCTGCGCCGGTCCGCGCGACTTGATCGACTCCGTTTCGGCGAGGTGGCGGTATCCGGTGTTCAGGGTTGCCGCCACTTCGGCGAGGTTGTGTTCGGGCCGGCTCAGAGCACTCGGGCGAGTGTGACGCCGTCGGCGATCGGCAGCATGACCGCCTCGACGCGCACGTCCGCGATCACCGCGTCGTTGAAGGCGGCGATCGCCCGGTCGTCGGCGTTTCGCGGGGCGAGCACCCGGCCGTCGCGCAGCGTGTTGTCGACGGCGACCACCGCGCCGGGGCGCATGCGCGGCACCAGCTCGTCCCAGTAGACCGGGTAGCCGACCTTGTCCGCGTCGATGAACGCGAAGTCCAGGTAACGCTCGCGGGGCAGCTCGCGCAGCGTCTGGGCGGCCGGGCCGATGCGCAGCTCGATCCGGTCCTGCACACCGGCGCGCTCCCAGTAGCGCCGGGCCACGCCCGTGTACTCCTCGGAGATGTCGAAGCAGGTCAGCCGCCCGCCATCGGCGAGCCCCCGGGCGATCGCCAGCGAGGAGAGGCCGGTGAACGTGCCCACCTCGACCGCCTGCCGTACGCCGAGCAGCCGGGTCAGGAACGTCAGGAACGCCGCCTGCTCCGGCGCGACCTGCATGACCGCCTCGGCGGGCAGGGCCGCCCGGGTCTCCTCGGCCAGCTCCCGGACGATCTCGTCCGGCGCGGACCCGTGGGCCACCAGGTAGGCGTGCAGTTCCGGGGTGAGCGGCAGAGGCTTCGTGGTCATGTCCGGACGTTAGCCGAGATGCTCGATCTCCTGGCCCCCGGGCGCGACCTTCGTCCACAGGTCGACGATGCTCAGCTCCACCTCGGCGAGCAGCCGGCGCAGCAACGGCAGGGACAACCCCACCACTGTGCCCGGGTCACCCTCGATCCCGGTCAGGAACGCGCCGCCCAGCCCGTCGATGGTGAACGCGCCGGCAACGGCCAGCGGCTCGCCCGTCGCCACGTACGCGGCGATCTCCTCGTCGCTGATGTCGGCGAAATGCACAGTGGTCGACGCGACGGCCTCGGCCCGCGACTCGTGCGTCACGTCGATCAGACTGTGCCCGGTGTGCAGGACACCGCTGCGCCCGCGCATCCGCTGCCACCGCCGGGTGGCGTCCGCCGCGTCATCAGGCTTGCCGAGGATCTCACCGTCGAAGGCCAGCACCGAGTCACAGCCGAGCACGAGAGTGCGCTCGTCCGGCGACGGCCGCAGCCGATCGCGTACGGCCTGCGCCTTCAACCGGGCCAACTCCAGACACAGATCCTCGGCGCGCTCGCTGACCACCTGCGACTCGTCCACGCCGCTGACCAGCACGTCGGGCTCGATGCCAGCGGCCTGGAGCAACTTGCGGCGGGCGGGAGACTGCGAGGCGAGCACGAGGCGCACCGGTACGGAGGTCGACACCCCGCCGACGCTACCGGCTGACCCTCGGCGGCGGGTCGTCGGCACGTCGGCGCCGACGCCAGAACAGGTATCCGCCGCCCGCCGCCACCAGCACACCCAGGGTGGCGAGCCCGCGTACGGTCGCGCTGCTGTCGTCGCCCTTTTCCGGGGCTGCCTTCGCCGATGCCGGTGGGGTGACGTTCGAGGACTCGAAGCCGAGCGGGGGGACGTCGGCGGTGAGCGCCGCTACCAGGTCGATGACGCCGTAGCCGTACTGGTCGTCGCGGCCTGGTGGTCCCTTGTCGACGGCGGTGGCGGTCAGCCGGTGGGCGACTTCCTGCGCGGGGAGGTTGGGGTACTTGGAGCGGATCAGGGCAGCAGCGCCGGCAACAATCGCGGTAGCACTGGATGTCCCCGTGCCCTTCGAATATTTGCCGCCGTAGCTGGTGCTGTAGATATCAACGGCTGGGGCAGCGACCTCGATCTTGGATCCTGTGACGGAAATTTGGGCGTGGTTCCCGGCCTGATCGGTCCCGCCTACGGCGATCACACCTTCCTCTGCAGCTGGATAGCCGATCGTCGCAGCTTCCGGGAGGTTGCCGACGCCTGCGATAACGACTATGTCTGCAGCGAGTGCGCTCTTTACTGATCGAATCAGCCTCTCGCTCGCGACGCCGGCGCTCGAGATGCTTATGACTCCGGCATGCTGCGTGACTGCATAATCTATTGCCTCGGCGAGCTTGTCCGCCTCGCCATAGTTGTCCGAGGTGGAGGAGATTATTGGGAGAACCTTGGCTTCCGGTGCTATGCCGAGTGCGCCGATTTCCCTGCCAGATCCGTGGGCGGCGATAAGTCCCGCCATGGCGGTTCCGTGACTGTTCGCGTCGCGCAAACCATCGCCGCTTCCCGTCAGAACATTCCTTCCTTCAAGCAGGTTTTGGGAGAGGTCCGGATGAGGGTCAACTCCAGTGTCGGGGACGGCTACCAGTACCCCGGCTCCGCGAGAGATCTTATGAGCTTCATTCACCCTGAGGAAGTCCAGATGCCACTGATCTTTCCGGACTCGCAATGCATCCTCTGGCGCGGCTGGCTGCGCTGCTTGGGCTGAGATGAAGCTGACGACGGCCAAAATCGAGAGGGCGATGCGCATGTTGAATCAGTCAGCGATCTCGCCCGATGGCTGGTCCCGGATCGATCGGACCATCATCGGTCGGAGGTAGCACCACTGGACTAACCCCCTTGTCGGTCTCCCAGGGGTTGTCTTGATCCCATGGTCGAGAAACTCCACTCGTCTCGTCCCGACGACCGGGTCGGTTAGTCGTGGAGGGGTAGCCGCCGAGAGGTGATCCGCCCATCGGGCCCATCACGGGGTTTCTTCCAATCCCGGGACGCGATCCAGCATTGCCGGCGGGCGCGGTACCCGCGCCGCCACCTCCTATGACACCGCCGACGGGATTTACCCTGCGCGGGGTGGTATTCGGAGAAGACGGCTGGACGAGACCCGGGCCGAATGGTTGACCGATCAACCCGTTCGGCTGCGTGCGAGGGAGGAAGTTCTTCGGCGCCTCGCCTGAAACCGGGCTGCCAGTGAAGGGGTGAGGTCGAGCATCTCGCGGAGGCGGGCTAGCACCTAGAGCGCCAGGAACGGTTGGGGGAAGGGGAGTCGCACTCGGCAACGATGGGGGAGTCGATGAAACGTTTGGTGTGGTGATGCTTGGAGGAGGCGTCAAGGTGGAACCGGCGCCGCCAAGGATTGGTCCGACGCCCACGGTGGGGGGATTTTGTGGTCCTTGGCCGGAGGTGCCGCCGAGCGGCGCTGGCTTTGACCTTGGGCCTGGACTTGTGACAGTAACCGGAACGATTGGTGGAATAACTGGTGCTGCCCCGCTGGCCCCGTAGACATCTGGGTTATTCGTCTCGATGCCAGGCCGAGGAGCAGCCGGCGGGCGCTGGAGCATGACCTGGGCGTGCTGCAGCTCGCCGCTCAACCCCGTCATCAACCCGCGCGCCCGTACGTTCAACTGCTCCAAGTCGTCGTCCGTGACCGGGGGCCGTTCCGGCAACCGGCTACCCGCCACCGCCTTCGGGTCGGCGATCGTCGCCTCGTACGCCCGCTTCTGCCGCAGCCTCTTCTCGTACTCCTCGTGCAGGGGTTGCAGCTCGGCCCGCGCGCTGCCGATGGCGCGGGTGGCGGCGGCGAGCGCGTCGTAGTTCGCGGCGGCGGCGTCGTGGGTGCGCTGCACGCGGTCGATGAGCTGGTCGAGTTCGGCGATGTACGCCCGCGCGGCGGCGTTGGTCTCGGGCGGCCAGGCCTCGGCGAGGCCGCGGCGGTATTCCCGCAGCCGACTCAGGTGGGTCAGCGCGAGGTCACAGACCTTGCGCCAACCGGCGACCTGCTTCCACTGGCCGGCGGTGTCCTGGTCCTGGAGGCACGCCCACATGCTGAGGACGTCCATCAGCCGCCAGTCGGTCAGCCCGGAGGTGCGTCCGCTGCCCCGTTCGATCACGGCAGGATCACCCGGCTCTGTTCGGGGGCGGTGGGGTCGGCCAGTGGCGGCAGCGGGCGGGCGACGGTGCTCGACGGCCCGGCGAGTGCCCGTTCGACGTCGGTGACCCGTGCGGAGGAGAACGCGTCGGCGTCGCCGTAGTGGTTGGCGATCCGGCCGGCGGCGTCGGCGAGCCGGCCGGTGGCGGGTGCCAGGTCCCACACGGCGCTGACCGCTGCCGTCTGGGTGTCGTGGTGGGCCTGGAGGAAATGGACCAGCTCGATGAAGGCGTCGGCCGGGTTCGGCACCGGGGCCTTCATGTCGTCGGCGATGTACGACAAATGCGGCGAGTAGTTGCGCGTCACCTCGTCCTGGAGGCGGTCGGCGAACTCCCGCATCTGTCGGATGTCGGCCTCGATGCCGCCGTAGCCGCGCAGCCAGCCGGCTGGCTGGTTGTCCTCCGGGATCATCGGAGCCTCCTGCCCGTCACCACACGGTTTCCCTGAGTGAGGTTAGTGGCTCAACGTGGATCCCGGCAGCCCCGCCCGGCGCCGCGGGTGGAACCAGACGTCAGCGGGGCAGGCCGGAGGCCCGCCACGCGCCGGCGCCGGCGACCGGGCCGGCGAGGGCGGGACGTGCGCTGCGCGCCCACTGCGACACGGGGGCCGGCGTGGCGGCCTGGGCCGGGCGGGTACGCACCATGATCGCGCCGACCAGAGCGGCCAGCTCCTCGGCGGTGGGCACGCCGCGGACGATCCGGAACAGCGGCTCTTCGGCAGACATGCCCCAAGGGTAACCGTCACGAATTCGACCTTCGCCGTACAGTGGCGTGCCGACGGTGTAGGCGTCGCAGCGGCCGGGTACGGTTTCTGCGATGTCGAACGCGCTCCCCCAACTCGTCGCCGACCGGTACCGGCTTATCACGCCGCTCGGTCAGGGCGGCATGGGCCGCGTCTGGAAGGCGCGGGACGAGGTGCTGCACCGGGACGTGGCCATCAAGGAACTGGTCCCGCCGCCCGGCCTCACCCCCGAGGAGCGCCGCGAGATGCGCGAGCGCTCGCTGCGGGAGGCGCGGGCGATCGCCCGGCTCAACAACGTCAACGTGGTCCGCATCTTCGACGTGCTGCGCACCGACGGCGATCCGTGGATCGTCATGGAGTACGTGGCGTCGAAGTCGTTGCAGGACACCATCGCCGAGGACGGTCCGGTCTCGTCGGCCAAGGCGGTCGAGATCGGCCTCGGCGTGCTGAACGCGCTGAAGGCCGCGCACAAGGCGGGCATCATGCACCGCGACGTCAAGCCGGGCAACGTGCTGCTCGGCGAGGACGGCCGCGTGGTGCTCACCGACTTCGGCCTGGCCACGATCCCCGGCGACCCGAACGTGACGCGCACCGGCATGGTGCTCGGTTCGCCCGCGTACATCTCGCCGGAGCGGGCGCGGGACGGCACGGCCGGGCCGGAGGCCGACCTCTGGTCGCTCGGCGCCACGCTCTACGCGGCGGTCGAGGGCAAGTCGCCGTACGCGCGTCCGTCGGCGATCGCCACGCTGGCGGCGCTCGCCACCGAGCCGCTGCCGCCGCCGCGCAACGCCGGGCCGCTCAAGCCGGTGCTCCAGGGCCTGCTGCGCAAGGACCCGGACGAGCGGATCACCGCCGAGGTGGCGGAGCGCATGCTGCGCAAGGCCGCCGGTCGCCGGGCCAAGGGCATTTCACTGCTGGACGGCGTACGCCGGCCGGGGCCGAACGGTCCGCGCGTGCCGCGCCCGCCGCTGGTGCCGGCGCCGCGCCCGGCCGACCAGGCCGAGCGCGCGGCGACCTCGGTCTCCGGGGCCGCCACCGGGGGTACGGCCGCGGCCGTCGACCCGACGGCGAAGGTGGCGGCGCCCAGCTCGGACGCCGGCCCGACGGCGAAGGTGGCTCCGCCGGCCGCCGATCCGACCACCAAGCTCGACCCGGCGCCTTCGACCGACGAGACCCGGGTGGACGACGAGGCCCCTGTCGACGGCGTCGACCCGGCGCTGGACGAGACGCGGCTCGACGGCGAGCCGGTCACCGACGCCCCGGCGCCGGTCAGCCCGGCCGTGTCCGGTTCCGCACCGGTCAGCCCGGCTCCGGTGCAGGAGGCGCAGTCGACCGGCCGGGCCACGGTGCTGCCGGTCGAGAAGTCCGCGCCCAACCGGCGCAACCTGCTGATCGGCGCGCTGGTACTGCTGCTGCTCGTCGGTCTGGTGGTGGCCGTCCCGCTGCTGAACAACGGTGACGACGGCGACGCCGGTGAGCCGACGGCCGGCACCTCCGCGTCGGCGGCGCCGCCGCCCGCGGCGAGCGAGAGCGCGTCCCCGAGCGCCCCGGCGACCAGCGCGTCGGCCAGCCCCACGCCGTCGGCCAGCCCCTCGGCGTCCGGGGCCGCGTTGCCGGCCGGCTGGCGTCTCTACACCGGCCCGAACGGCTTCAAGGTGCCGATCCCGAACGGTTTCGAGGCGCGGGTCCGCAGCGACAACGTCGTGCTCTATGAGGTCGGTGGCGCTCGGCGGGTGCTGTTCATCCAGTGGACGCCGAACCCGAAGAAGGACGCGTACGCGGACTGGAAGAGCCAGGAGTCGAGCCGGCGCAACTTCGTGCGCAACTACAAACTGGTCGGCATCACCAAGTGCGACCCCTACTTCCGCACCTGCGCCGACTGGGACTGGCTGGAGACGCGCAACGGCGACACCCGCTTCCACGTCCGCAACCGTGGTGTGGCGACCGCCAGCAACCGGGGCTTCGCGCTGCGCTGGGAGGTCCCGGCGAAGGACTGGGACGCCAACCTGGCGAACTGGGAGATCATCACCAAGGGCTTCGTGCCGGACCGTCAGAACTGACCGGGAATCCCGCCGGTCACGAAACTCGCTCGCATGGCTTTCCGTCCTCGGGGGTATGAATCCCTCCGACGACGGAAGGAGGCGCGACATGGGTTACCGACGCAGGGACACCGGCCCGCGGCTGGCACTGTGGATGCTCGTTGCGCTCGGCGACGTCGTGCTGCTCCTGATCGCCGCCGGCCTGTCCGCGCCGGTCGCGGTCCTCGGTGTGCTGACCCTCACGATCGCGGGTGTGGCGGCGTGGCGCTGGATGCGCCGGACGCCCGTGCCGGCCTCCGCGCGCCGCAGAGCCTGAGCCACGTACGACGCGACAGTGGGACCGCCTCGCACGGAGGCGGTCCCACTGTCGTAAGCCGGTGGATCAGGTGTTGTTGGCCAGGGCGATCAGCCGGCTGCGGTCACCGTTCCAGTAGTTGCGGTCCACGTTGCCGCTGATCCCGGAGACGGAGCCGGTGCTCGTGTACTGCCAGAAGCTGTAGAACGGAGCGCCGGCCGGCAGGGTGCCGGGCGAGCTGGCCCAGCGGGCGATCCACAGCGGGTGGTTGGCCCACGGGCCGCTCCAGCTGCCGGTGCACTGGTTCCACCAGCTCGTCGTGGTGTAGATGACCGCGTACCGGCCGGTGCGGGAGCGGTAGGTGTTGAGGAAGTCCTGGACCCAGTTGCGCATGCCGGTGGTGCTCAGGCCGTAGCAGTAGCCGCCGCTGTACGGGTTGCCCTCCAGGTCCAGCGCGGCGGGCAGCGTACGGCTGTCGGCCGACCAGGCGCCGCCGTTGCTGGCCAGGTAGTTGGCCTGGGTGGAACCGGCGGAGATGTTCGGCCGGGCGAAGTGGTATGCCCCGCGGATCACCCCGGCGTTGTACGCGTTGACGTAGTTCGCGTTGAAGTTCGGGTCCTTGTAGCTCGTGCCCTCGGTGGCCTTGATGAAGGCGAACTGGATGCCCGCGTTGCGCACGCTGGTCCAGTTGATGCTGCCCTGGTAACGGGAGACGTCGATCCCGGGCGTGGTCGCGGCGGCGGCCGGTCCGGCGGTCGCCACGAGGGCCACGGCCGCGGTGGCGGCGGCGGCCAGGCCGGCAGCGAGGAGCCGGCGTACGGAGAGTCTGGTACGGGCCATGGTTGCCTCCAGAGGAACGTCCGTTTATTGACGCCCATCTTTGGAGCTTAGTGCCCTAGATCGCAATAGGGAGCAAGGAAATTTTCATCGACGCCCATCGTTCGCCCAGGTGGCGCGTCGTTTGCGGATCAGCGGAGCGCGCTCGGGTCCATCGCCCAGCGGAACGGCTCGGTGACACTGAGCGTCTCACCCGCCTTGGCCACCGCGTCCTCGACGTAGTGCGCGCCGTCGAGCCGGTGCAGCCGCAGCGAGTGGCTGTCGCCGTCCTGCTCGTGCGAGCTGTAGGGCTCCAAGGGAGCTGCGCTCACCGACCTCACCTCCGCTCCGGCGCCTCGTCCGATCAGTCTCACACTCTATGAGACTCGGCCGGTCGAACGACACGGCTCGGGCCGGTAGGCTCCCCGCCCATGCCCCTGATCGACGGCCTCACCACGCTCTGGGACACGCTGACGAGCGCCCAGCCGGACCCGCCGCCGCTGCTGGTGGTGCTCACCGCCGTGGTCGCGCTCGCCGTGGTCGCCACCCGGCTGCCGTGGCGGATCGCCCGGAACGCGGTCACCATCGCGCACGAGGGCGGCCACGCGCTCGTCGCGCTGCTCACCGGCCGCCGGCTGCACGGCATCCGGCTGCACTCGGACACCTCCGGGCTGACGCTCTCCGCCGGCCGCCCCACCGGGCCCGGGATGATCCTCACGCTGCTCGCCGGGTACGTCGCGCCGTCGCTGCTCGGCCTCGGCGGCGCGTGGCTGCTGGCCGGGAACCGGATCACGCTGCTGCTGTGGCTGGCGGTGGCGCTGCTGCTCGCCATGCTGGTGATGATCCGCAACCTGTTCGGCGTGCTCTCGCTGCTTGTCACCGGCGGGGTGGTGCTCGCCGTCTCCTGGTACACCTCGCCCGAGGTGCAGGCCGCGTTCGCCTGGACGTCGGTCTGGTTCCTGCTGCTCGGCGGCGTACGACCGGTGTTCGAGCTGCACCGGCAACGCGCCCGGGGCCGGATGCCGCAGTCCGACGCCGACCAGCTCGCCCGGCTCACGCCGTTCCCGGCGCTGTTCTGGGTGGGCGTGTTCCTGCTGGTGAGCGTGGGCGCGCTGGTGGTCGGCGCGCTGCTGCTGGCCGGTCCGATCCTGGCCGACGCGGGGCTCACCGCCTGACAAGCGGCGTATCCGGCGGGCGAGGCCACATAGGGGCAGAATCGGACCCGTGCGATATGTGATCATCGGAGCGGGCGCGGTCGGCGGCACCATCGGCGTACTCCTGGCCGACGCCGGCCACGACGTGACGCTCGTGGCCCGCGGCGCGCATCTGGACGCGCTGCGGGAGCGGGGTCTGACGCTGCGCACGCCGGAGCGGGAGGTCACCGGCCGGCTGCCGGCGGTGGCCGGGCCGGACGGCCCGCCCCTGCCGGCCGACACCGTGCTGGTGCTCACCGTGAAGTCGCAGGACACCGTGGCGGCGCTGACGGCGTGGGCGGACGCGCCGGTCGAGGGCGGCGGAACGGCGGGCGAACGGCTGCCGGTCGTGCTGGCCCAGAACGGCGTGGCGAACGAGCCGGCCGCGCTGCGGCGCTTCGCCCGCGTACACCCGGTGTGCGTGTGGCTGCCCGCCACCCACCTGGAACCGGGCCTGGTGGTCGCCAACGGGCATCCGCACCCGGGCATGCTGCACATCGGCCGCTACCCGAGCGGCGCCGACGACACCAGCCGGGCGGTCGCCGCCGACCTGACCTCCGCCGGGTTCGTCGCGCCGGTGCGCGACGACGTGATGCGCTGGAAGTACGGCAAGCTGCTCGCCAACCTCGGCAACGGCCTCCAGGCGCTGCTCGGCCGGGACGTGCCCGAAGCCCTGTCGAAGCGGGTACGCGCCGAGGGCGAGGCGGCGCTCGCCGCCGCCGGCATCGCGCACACCACAGTCGAGGAGGAGGCCGCCGAGCGCGGTGACCTGGTGTCGCACCGGCCCGTCGGCGGCGAGGAGCGCTCCGGCGGTTCCACCTGGCAGAGCCTGGCCCGGGGCGCGGGCTCGGTCGAGACCGACCACCTCAACGGCGAGATCGTGCTGCTCGGGCGCCTGCACGGCGTACCCACCCCGGCCAACGCGGTGGTGCAGACCGCCGTCCGCCGGGCCGTCCGCGACCGGATCCCGGCCGGCGGCTTCCCGCTCGGCGAACTCGAGAAAATGATCGGCTGAGCGGGCAACCGCACCAGGCACGCCAGGCGTGTCCCCTGCGACCGTCACTCGGGAGGTAGCAGGTGCCGGACGTCGACGGATTCGACGAGTTCTACCGGGGCAGCCGACAGCGGCTGCTCGGCTTCGTCTACGTGCTCACCGGCGACCTCGCCGAGGCGCAGGACGCCGTGCAGGAGGCGTACATCCGGGCCTGGCAGCGGTGGTCCACAGTGCGCGGATACGACGACCCGGAGGCATGGGTGCGGGTGGTGGCGAGCCGGATCGCGGTGAGCCGCTGGCGCAGCCTGCGCAGCCGGGCGCGCGCCTATCTGCGCCATGGCGCCGAGGAGAGCATGCCGGCGCCGAGCACCGACACGGTCGAGGTGGTGGCCGCGTTGCGGCGGCTGCCCGAGGAACAACGCGTCGCTCTCGCGCTGTACTACCTGCTCGGCATGCCGGTCGCCGAGGTGGCCCGGGAGACCGATGCCCCGGTCGGCACCGTCAAGGCCCGGCTGTCCCGGGGCCGAGCCGCCCTGGCCGAACTGCTCGCGGTAGTGGATCTGGAGGAGCCCGCCGATGCGTGACGACGACCTGGCGTTCATCGACGTGATGCAGCGGGACCTGCGCAACGTCCGCTGGGCGGAACCGGCCGAGCTGCGGGCACGTGCCCGGCGCCGCAGCCGCCGCACGGTGGCCGCCGCGGCGGTGGCGGTGCTCGCACTCACCTCCGGGGCCGCGTTCGTGGCCTCCGGGCGTGCCGCCTCACCGGCGCGGGCCCCGGTCGCCGCCAATCCGTCGGCGACACCGTGGAGCGCCACGGAGGTGCCCGCCGAGGCGCTGCTGCAACCGTCCGACGTGCGGCCGGCCGGCACCACGCCGTGGAACGACTCCGGCCTCGACGAGGAGATCCAGCTGGACAAGATGCTGGAGGTCTGCCGGCAGGAGCAGGGCCTGCGGACGGAGTGGGTGAAGTCCCGCTACTCGCGGTCGGTGACCCTCCTGCGTAAGCGGCCGGGCGCCGGTGACCAGTCGGCCCCGCAGGCGGTGGTCCTGCAGGATGTGCACCGGCTGGCGCCGCAGGACGGCGAGCGGCTCTTCGACGAGCTGCCCGCGCTGCTCGCGCCCTGCCGCACGTGGCGGTTCACCGGTCCGGTGGAGTTGAAGGGCAAGCGGGTCCAGGCGGAGGTCGTCCACTCCTGGCAGACGGTCGACAGCGGCTTCGCCGGCGACGAGTCGGTGCTCGTGCGGCACGCCGTCGGGCAGGGCCGGCGGCTGGACACCGGGGCGCGGCTCGGTGACGGGACCCCGCCGAAGGAGCAGGTGGTGGTGCGGGTCGGTGACCTCGTCACGGTGCTGAGCACCGGACCGGGCGGCGACGAGGTGACACTGCGGGACCTGGCCCGGGTCGCGGCCGAGCGGCTGTGCCGCGCCACGAACCCGGGCTGCTGACGCCGGTGCCCCCGCCACCGAGGCGGCGGGGGCACCCGACGTACTACAGCGGGATGTTGCCGTGCTTCTTCGGCGGCAGCGTCTCGCGCTTGGTCCGCAGCACCCGCAGCGCCCGCACGATCTGCACGCGCGTCTCGTGCGGCGGGATCACGCCGTCCACGTAGCCGCGCTCGGCGGCGATGTACGGGTTGGCGAGCGTGTCCTCGTACTCGGCGATCTTCTCGGCCCGGACCGCGGCCGGGTCCTCGGCGTTCGCCAGCTCCGAGCGGTAGAGGATGTTCACCGCGCCCTGCGCGCCCATCACCGCGATCTGTGCGGTCGGCCAGGCGAAGTTCAGGTCCGCGCCGAGGTGCTTGGAGCCCATCACGTCGTACGCGCCGCCGTACGCCTTGCGGGTGATGACTGTGACCTTCGGGACGGTGGCCTCGGCGTACGCGTAGATGAGCTTCGCGCCGCGCCGGATGATACCGTCCCACTCCTGGCCGGTGCCGGGCAGGAAGCCGGGCACGTCCACGAAGGTGAGCACCGGGATGTTGAACGCGTCGCAGGTGCGTACGAACCGGGCCGCCTTCTCCGACGCGGCGATGTCGAGTGTGCCGGCGAACTGCATCGGCTGGTTCGCCACCACGCCCACCGGGCGCCCCTCGACGCGACCGAAACCGACCACCATGTTCTGCGCGTACAGCGGCTGCACCTCGAGGAACTCTCCGTCGTCGAGCACGTGCTCGATGACCCGGTGCATGTCGTACGGCTGGTTGGCCGAGTCCGGGATCAGCGTGTCCAGCTCCCGGTCCTCATCCGTGACGTCGAGGATCGCGGGCGCGTCGAACACCGGCGGCTCGTCCAGGTTGTTCGACGGCAGGTACGACAGCAGCGCCTTGACGTACTCGATCGCGTCCTCCTCGTCGGTGCCGAGGTAGTGCGCGTTGCCGCTGCGGGTGTTGTGGGTACGGGCGCCGCCCAGCTCCTCCATGCCGACGTCCTCGCCGGTGACCGTCTTGATCACGTCGGGGCCGGTGATGAACATGTGCGAGGTCTGGTCGACCATGACGGTGAAGTCGGTGACCGCCGGGGAGTAGACGGCGCCGCCCGCGCACGGGCCCATGATCAGCGAGATCTGCGGGATGACGCCGCTGGCCCGCACGTTGCGGAAGAAGATCTCGCCGTAGAGCCCGAGGGACGTGACGCCCTCCTGGATCCGCGCGCCGCCGGAGTCGTTGATGCCGACGACCGGGCACCCGATCTTCATGGCGAGGTCCATCAGCTTGACGATCTTCTCGCCGAAGACCTCGCCGAGGGAGCCGCCGAAGACGGTGAAGTCCTGCGAGAAGACGCAGACCTGCCGGCCGTCCACGGTGCCGTAGCCGGTCACCACGCCGTCCCCGTACGGGCGGGTCTTCTCCAGCCCGAAGTTGGTCGAGCGGTGCCGGGCGAACTCGTCCAGCTCGACGAACGATCCCTCGTCGAGGAGCATCTCGATCCGCTCGCGGGCGGTCTTCTTGCCCCGCGCGTGCTGCTTCTCGACCGCGCGTGCCGACCCGGCGTGCACCGCCTCGTCGAGCCGTCGCTCCAGGTCCGCCAGCTTGCCGGCGGTCGTGTGGATGTTGAACCCGGTCTCGGTAGTCACCCGTGGAATATAACGATGGTTCAGGTGTCTGAGGCTGTGCAGTACGCCTCATCCGGGCCGTAGGCTGGCGTGATGCCCGGCTCGCCGTACACGGATCTGGACCGACCGCCGCTCTCCGCGGCCCGGCTGCGGCGCGCGCTGGTCGCGCCGAACGGGCCCTGGCGACGCTTGGAGTTGCTGGCCGAGACCGGCTCGACGAACGCCGACACGGTGGCCGCGGCGCGGGGCGGCGAGCCGGAGGGCCTGGTGGTGGTCGCCGAGCGGCAGACCTCCGGCCGGGGCCGTCGGGGCCGTGTCTGGCAGTCGCCGCCGCGCGCCGGTCTCGCCACGAGCGTGCTGCTGCGGCCCGGCGAGGCGGTCCCCGAGCGCGGCTGGGCGCCGGTGCCGGTCACCGGGTACGGGTGGCTGCCGCTGCTCGCCGGTGTCGCGCTGGTCGAGGCGGTACGCCTGCTGGCCGAGCTGGACGCGCGGCTGAAGTGGCCCAACGACCTGCTGGTGGACGGCGCGAAGTGCGCCGGCGTGCTGGCCGAGGCGGTGCCGGGGGAGAACGACAGGCCGCCCGCGATCGTGGTCGGTGTGGGGCTGAACGTGACGCTGCGCGCCGACGAGCTGCCGGAGAACCCGACCGGGCTGCCCGCCACCTCGCTCCAGCTCGCCGGCGCCACCGCCACCGACCGGGATCCGCTGCTGCGGGCGCTGCTGCGCTCGCTCGCCGACTGGTACGAGCGCTGGCGTGACGCCGGAGGTGATGCGGAGGCCAGTGGGCTGCGCGAGGCGTACCTGGCCGGGTGCGCCACCATCGGTCGCCAGGTGCGGGTGTTGCTGCCCGACGGCAGCGAGGCGCACGGCACCGCGACCGGGGTGGACGCCGACGGGCAGCTCCTGGTGGAGACGAATGCCGAGACGCTGCGGCTGGCCGCGGGAGACGTGCTGCACCTGCGGTGAAAGGAAGGGCCCCCTCTTAACAACCACGGGCAGCCGCCCGCGCGGCCGATGCCGACGGGATGCGCCGACCGGTTACGGTCAGCGCGTCCTGTTCTGCGAGGAGGTTCCCCCGTGGCGTTCCCCGAAGACGTGCTCACCGAGGACGAGCACGTCGTGTTGCACCTGCACCCGCACTGGAAGGCCCTGATCCGGCCGGTCCTGGTGCTCGTGCTCGCCGTCGCGGCGGTCGTCGCCGGCTGGATTCTGCTGCCCGACGGCAGCGGCGGCACCATCGCGCTCTACGCCCTCGCGGTGGTCGCCCTGGCGCTGGTGCTGTGGCTGGCTCTGTGGCCGTTCCTGGTCTGGCGCACCACGCACTACCTGTTCACAAACGAGCGCGTGCTGCTCCAGCAGGGGGTGCTGTCGCGCAACCGGCGGGACCTGCCGTTGACCCGGATCAACGACCACGCCATGAACCAGCGCTTCGTGGAGCGGCTGCTCGGCTGCGGCACGCTGACCATCGAGTCGGCGGGTGAGCGCGGCCAGTCGGTGCTGCACGACGTGCCGGGCGTGGACCGGGTGCAGACGAAGCTGTACGAGCTGGTCGAGGCGCACCACGACAAGCACAGCCTGGGCGACGACGAGATGCGCGAGATCCTCGCCGACATGGCCGAGGGCAAGTCCCTGCGCGACCAGCCCTGACCGCGCCGCCGACCGAAGAGGGCCGGCACCCCCGGAAGCGGAGGTGCCGGCCCTCTTCGTCGGTCAGCGGCGCGCGCGGCGGGGCTGGAGTTCGGCGGCGAATTCGGCGTCCAGGTCGGCGCCGAGCGCGCCCCCGAGCCCGGCGTCAGCAGGTGCCGGACGGCCCCGGGGCGGCGCGTAGTCGGGTCGCCCGGCGCCCGGGGGAGGTTCCTCCTCCTCCAGCTCGCTCACCGACTCGGCCAGCTCGGCCACCGGGTCCATCTCGGCGACGTTGTCCCACTCGTCACGCGGCACCGAGTGCCAGGTCTCCTCGGCGTGCTTGGGCACCGGCTGGAAGACGAACGTGCGGTAGGACCAGAAGCGGAACAGCGTCGCCAGCAGGACACCGATGGTCTTGGCGACGTTCAGCGCCAGCAGTCCGTGTACGCCGAGGCCGTACTTGGCCAGGGCCAGGACGCCGAGTTCGATGACCAGGCCGGCGCCGTTGAAAAGGAAGAACAGGACGTATTCCCGCCGGAGTGCCGATTTCGGCCGATCCCGGTACGTCCAGTGACGATTCATCAGATACGACGTGATCGTGGCGACAATCGTCGCGATCACGGTCGCTTTCAGCTGACCGTCGCGGAAAACCGTGAGTGCCAGGGCATTGAACACCGCGTAATTGATGACGGTGTTGATGCCGCCGACGATGCCGAATTTGAGCGCCTCGTGGATGAACTTCTGCCAGCGCTCGGGCAGCAGACGGACTCCAGGCATGCGGAACACCTTAGGCAGTGGGCTGGGCCGGCTCGGCCCGGCGGGTCGGGATGGGCGGTTCGTCACGCCCCGGACTCTCGGTCGTGGCTCGTTGCCGGAACGGGTGGTGTTCCCGCGTCGACGAAGACGAACCGTCGGTACGACCAGAACCGGAAGAGCGTCCCGAGGCCGGTGCCGACGATGAAGCTGGCGATGTTGTCGGCCAGTGGGGTCTGGAACACCGCCGGCCAGACCGCGCCCAGCCCGTAGTGGCTGACCGCGAGACTTGCCACCGCGATACCGAGACCGACCGCGTTGAAGAAGAAGAACAGCGCGTACTCCCGGGCCGGGTTGGAGCGCTGCCGGTGCCGCCAGGTCCAGAACCGGTTGCCGAGGAAGGCGACGGTCGCGGCGATCACCGTGGAGATGGTCTTCGCGGCGAGCGGCGGCATGTCACGGCCACTGGACAGGAAGTTGAAGAGGACGAAGTCGACCACGAAGGCGAAGCCGCCGACGGTGGCGAACTTGCTCAACTCGTGGATCAGGTGACCGAAACGGTCGAGTAGTGCTCCGATCGGACCCCGACGGGTCTGCGGAGCCCCCGGTTGGTCCCCGGTCATCGTCGCGGCCACCCGCCGAGAGTACCGGTTGTGGGGTACACGGGCGGACCGCAACGGCGAGTCGGCCACGACGGCTTCGTCGTGGCCCTCGCGGCCGGGCCGCCCGGGTCGGGGATCTGTCGCCCGTTCTCGATGTCCGTGAGCAGAGGGTAACCCGCTGTGTGAATCTGTGGAGCCCATCACGGAATCGTCTTTCACGACATGTTCGTACGCTTCCCCGCGATCGGGCGTCGCGGTCACTCCGGGGACGGAGCGGGCCGTCGAAGGTTCACCGCAGGATTTGCGTGAAACTGCGCGCGAAAGCGGGTATCAGATCGTGAAGCCGCAGCGTGGCCGTACCTTGTGCAGTTCTTCACAACCAGTCCCACTGACTGGCGAGGCAGTCCGGTTTACGCTGAGCCCAATCCCAGGTTTCCACGAGGCGGCGTACTTGCCCGCCAGAACTCGTGCACCCCATAGATCGGTCAGCGTCGACCACAAGGAGAAGTGACATGGTTGCTCCGGCTGCTGTTCGGGGTATCGATCAGGCCCCGACGTCCCACCCCAAGCTGCTGGCCTGGGTACGTGAGGTCGCGGAACTGACCACCCCCGACCGCGTGGTCTGGGTGGACGGGTCTGATGAGGAGTGGCGCCGCCTCACCGACGAGCTCGTCTCAAACGGCACCCTCATCCGGCTGAATCCCGAGAAGAAGCCCAACTCGTTCTACGCGCGTACCGACCCCACGGACGTCGCCCGGGTGGAGGAGCGCACCTTCATCTGCTCCGTCGACGAGGCGGACGCCGGCCCCACCAACAACTGGATGGCGCCGGCCGAGATGAAGCGGACGATGACGGAGCTGTACCGCGGCAGCATGCGCGGGCGCACCATGTACGTCATCCCGTTCTGCATGGGTCCGATCGAGGCCGAGAACCCCATGTTCGGCGTCGAGATCACCGACAGCCCGTACGTGGTCGCCTCCATGCGGATCATGACCCGGATGGGGTCGGCGATCCTGGAGGCGATGGGCGACGACGCCGACTTCGTGCACGCGCTGCACTCGATCGGCGCGCCGCTCGCCCCGGGTCAGCAGGACGTGGCCTGGCCGTGCAACGAGACGAAGTACATCTCGCACTTCCCGGAGACCCGGGAGATCTGGTCCTTCGGCTCCGGCTACGGCGGCAACTCGCTGCTGGGCAAGAAGTGCTACTCGCTGCGTATCGCCAGCGTGATGGGGCGCGACGAGGGCTGGCTGGCCGAGCACATGCTGATCCTCAAGATCACCTCGCCGGAGGGCAAGGTCTACCACATCGCCGGCGCCTTCCCGTCCGCCTGTGGCAAGACCAACCTCGCCATGCTGGAGCCGACCATCCCGGGCTGGAAGGTCGAGACCATCGGCGACGACATCGCCTGGATGCGGTTCGGCCAGGACGGCCGCCTCTACGCGATCAACCCGGAGTACGGCCTGTTCGGTGTCGCCCCTGGCACCGACTGGAAGACCAACGCCAACGCCATGCGGACGCTGGACCGCGGCAACTCCATCTTCACCAACGTGGCGCTGACCGACGACGGCGACATCTGGTGGGAGGGCATGGGTGAGCCGCCGGCGCACCTGATCGACTGGAAGGGCAACGACTGGACGCCGGAGAGCGAGAACCTCTCCTCGCACGCGAACAGCCGCTTCTGCACCCCGATCACCCAGTGCCCGATCCTGGCCGACGACTACTACGACCCGAACGGCGTGCCGATCGACGCGATCCTGTTCGGCGGCCGTCGGCGGGACACCATCCCGCTGGTCACCGAGGCCCGCGACTGGGTGCACGGCGTCTACATGGGCGCCACGCTCTCCTCGGAGACCACCGCCGCCGCCTCCGGCGCGGTCGGCGTGGTGCGTCGTGACCCGATGGCCATGCTGCCGTTCATCGGTTACAACGCCGGCGACTACTTCCGGCACTGGATCGAGATGGGCAAGGGCGCGGACGGCGACGAGGCCAAGCTGCCCAAGATCTACTACGTCAACTGGTTCCGCAAGGACGCCGAGGGCAACTTCCTCTGGCCGGGCTTCGGCGAGAACTCCCGCGTGCTCAAGTGGGTCATCGAGCGGTTGGAGGGCCGGGCCGAGGCGGTGGAGACGCCGATCGGCATGGTCCCGGCGCAGGACGCGCTCGACGTCGAGGGTCTGGACATGACCCCGGAGGACGTCCGGATCGCGCTGAAGGTCGACGCGGACGAGTGGCGCAACGAGCTGCCGCTGGTCACCGAGTGGTTCGAGAAGTTCGGGGACAAGCTCCCCGGCGTGCTCTGGGCCGAGCTGGACGCGCTGCGCGCCCGCCTCGACGCGGAGCCGCAGAAGTAACAGGTGTGCCTGTTGCCCGCGCCGGGCAACATCGGATGCCATGAGGACGGCCGCTGAACCTGTCGAGGTCCGGCGGCCGTCCGCCGTCCGGGCGCTGACCACGCTGCTCGCCGTGACCGCGGCGGCCACCGTCGTGGTCGAGCTGCTCAACTACTGGTACGCCCCGGAGCAGGAGTTCGGTCTGGCCGTACGCACCGGCTGGGCGATGCTCCGATCGCTCGGCTTCCTGCTGCTGATCGGGCAGGTGAACAAGGGCCGGGTGGGCGCCCGGCCGTTCGGGCTGATCCTGGCGGTGACCACGATCTTCGCGGTCGGGCGGCTGATCGTGCCCCGGCAGGGGGTGCCCGCGCTGCCCGGCCTGATCGGATTCGCCGTGCTCACCGCGCTCTGCGTCGCCGTGGTGGTGCTGCTCTACCGTTCCGAGGCGATCCGCGCGCACCTGGTCCGGCACCGCAAGGGCCTGGTCGTCGAGGGCGGGACGATCGCCTGGCGGGAGATGACGCCGAAGCGTCCGCAGGCGAACGGCTGGCTGCTCACCGCCCGGGTCGCGGCGTTCACCTACAGCCCGCTGATGCTGGTGCCGGCGCTGGTGGCGACCGGTGCCGTGCTGGACGGGCGGCTGGCCGCCGTACCGGCATTGATCTTCTGGTTCGGCGCCGGCATCGCGGTCAGCTACGCCGTCCTGTTCTGCACCGCGTTCCTGCTGCGCGACAAGGCGTGGGCGCGGAAGGGCCTGGTGGCCGTCACCCTCGGCGTCCTCGCGATCGACCTGCCCCTGTGCTGGTGGCTGCTCGGCGCCGACGGCCTGATCCGAGACGGCGCCCCCCTGGTCACGGCGGCAGCCCTCTGCGGCTGGTCGCTGTACCGGGCCACCCGGTCCCGTTGATGCCCGGGGTGGGGGCCGGCGGGGGAGGATGAGGGGGTGTGGGACGTCGTGGTGGTGGGGGCGGGGCCGGCGGGAGCGGCCGCCGCGCTCGGCGCACGACGGGCCGGGGCGGCGCGGGTGCTGCTGCTGGACCGGTCCGACTTCCCTCGCGACAAGGCGTGCGGGGACGGCATCGCCGCGCACGCGCTGGACGTCCTCGACGAGCTGGGCGTGACCGGGGCCGTCGACGGCTACCCGCCCCTGCCCGCGCTGCGCCTGGTCGCACCCGGTGGCGGCACCGTCGCCCGGACGCTGCCCCGGCCCGCGTACACGGTGCCCCGCCAGGTGTTCGACGCACGCCTGGTGGCGGCGGCGGTGGCGGCCGGCGCGGAGTTGCGGCGGCACACCGTACGCCGGGTGGAGATCGCTCCCGACCGGGTGGTGCTCGACGGTGAGCTGTCCGCGCGGGCGCTGGTCGGCGCGGACGGCGCCGGTTCGGTGGTCCGGCGCGCGCTCGGGCACCCGGTCAACCCGGACCGGCACCTGGCGCTCGCCATCCGGGGCTACGCGCCGGCCCCGCCCGGGCCGCCCGAACAGCTCATCGTCACCTCGGCGGCGCGCTGGCCCGCGTACGCCTGGGTCTTTCCGATCGGTGACGGTCGCGCGAACGTCGGGTACGGGGAGGTGCTGCGCGGCGAGCCGCTCAGCCGCGCGCACCTGCTGGACCGGATGGCCGCGCTGCTGCCCGGAGTCGACCCGGCCACGGTGACCGGCCTGCGCGCGCACCATCTGCCGCTGTCCACCCACCGGCCGGCGCCCGGGCGGGGCCGGGTGGTGCTGGCCGGGGACGCGCTGTCGCTGATCAACCCGTTCACCGGCGAGGGCATCTTCTACGCGCTGCGCTCGGGGGCGCTGGCCGGCGCGGCGGCGGCCGGCAGTCCGGCCGAGGCCGCCCGGGGGTACGCCGCCGCGCTGGGCGCCCGGCTCGGCACCCACCTGCGGCACAGCTCGGCGGCGGCCTGGCTGGCGCGTCGGCGCTGGGTGGTCGACGCGGTGGTCGGCGCGGCCGGGCGCGACGAGCGGGTCTACCGCACCGTGGTGGAGCTGGGGCTCGGCGACGGGCGGCTGGACGCCCGCACGCTCGCGGCGATCGCCGCTGACGTGCCGCGACCGCGCCGGACCGGCTCGCCGTCGGCTGATACGCCACCGAGACACTGATCTTTCTCACGGGTCGCTACCCTGCAAGGTGATGACTCTGCGGAAACTCCTCTACTCCGTGTACGAGCGCCGGCTGACGGCGAAGCTCGCGGGCAAGCCCGTACCCGCGCATGTCGGCGTGATGTGCGACGGCAACCGCAGATGGGCCCGGGAGATGGGCTTCGTCGACCCGAACGACGGCCACCGGATGGGCGCCGAGCGGATCAAGGAGCTGCTCCGCTGGTGCGACGCGGCCGGTGTCGGGCACGTCACGCTGTGGCTGCTCTCCACCGACAACCTCTCCCGCCCGGCCGCCGAGCTGGACCCACTGCTCCAGATCATCGAGGACCTCACCACCGAGCTGGCCGAGGAGGGCAACCCCTGGCGGCTGCGGATGGTCGGCGCGCTCGACGTGTTGCCGGCGCAGCACGCCGCCGCACTCAAGGCCGCCGAGGAACGCACCCGGGACCGCGACGGCGGGGCTCAGGTCAACATCGCGGTCGGGTACGGCGGGCGGCGCGAGATCGCCGACGCGGTCCGCTCGCTGCTGGCGGAGCACGCCGCGAACGGCGGCACGCTCGAGGAGCTGGCCACCTCGCTCGACGTCGACCACATCTCCGAGCACCTCTACACCAAGGGGCTGCCGGACCCGGATCTGATCATCCGGACCAGTGGCGAGCAGCGACTCTCCGGTTTCATGCTCTGGCAGAGCGCGCACTCGGAGTTCTACTTCTGCGAGCTGAACTGGCCCGACTTCCGCAAGGTCGACTTCCTGCGTGCCCTGCGCTCCTACGCCACCCGCCAGCGCCGATTCGGCACCTGACCGCCGCCTCCCCGTCGATCTTGCACTTCCGGCCCCGCGTGCGCGGCTTTCGTCCCCGTTTGTCGGGGCGGCAAGTGCAAGATCGACGCGGAAAAGCTGGGTCAGGTCAAGTGGCGCAGGGCGTCGGTGAGGAACTCGGCCAGGGCGGCGGGGGAGTCCAGGGTCAGGTCGGCGGCGTCGGCCACCTCGTGCCC
Source organism: Micromonospora sp. C41 (assembly GCF_018070485.1). Classification (NCBI taxonomy): domain Bacteria; kingdom Bacillati; phylum Actinomycetota; class Actinomycetes; order Micromonosporales; family Micromonosporaceae; genus Micromonospora; species Micromonospora sp. C41. The sequence continues at coordinate 94,797 of NZ_JAGPXP010000007.1, forward strand.
GGTCTCCGGGTTGGCCACGGCGACGCAGACCCCGAGGAAGCCGGGGTCGGCGGCGGCGCGGGCGCGCAGCGCGGCGAACGCCTTGATGTCGGAGACGTCGTCACCGAAGTACCAGGCGCCGCCGGCGTCCCGGACCGTCTCGCCGATCACCATGCCCTTGTCCCGGTCGACGGGGGGCTTGAGTTCCAGCACCATCCGGCCCGGCTGGGCGCGCAGGCCAAGCCGCTCGGCCTGGGCGCGGCCCCACTCCTGCACCAGCTCACCGAGCTGCGGGGCGGTACGCCAGTGCAGCGCGACGGAGAGCCGCTTGTACTCGACCAGCGCGCCCGGCGGCAGCTCGGCGCGGGCCTGCTCGGCCAGCTCGGACATGGTGGGCACCCACGGCAGAGCGGCCGGCTCGGTGACCGTCTCACCGCCGGAGTGGCTGTGCTCCAGGCCGTACAGCCCGTACAGGTCGATTCCGGCGAGGCCGCCGAGGTGGTCGCGGAGGAAGTCCACCGGCCGGGCGGAGACGATGGCGATCCGCCGCACGTGCGGGGCGAGCGCCTCCAGCGCGGTGAGCACGTTGGGCGCGGGCCGGACGGCCGTGGGGTCGTCGTCGACCGGCGCCAACGTGCCGTCGAAGTCGAAGAAGAGAACGACGTCCCGTGCGCGATCGGCGGTCGCACGCCAGGCGTGCTCCGCGTTCAACGGGGTCTTCGGCTGCTGGTTGCCCAGATTCAACGGCGGCACGCGCGTCAGCGTACCCCGCGCCGGGCGGCGTATTCGTGGCCGAGATGTGACGTGGGAATGTCGTGGGGATCAGCGTTCGGCGGCTCCCCGTCCCCGGCGCCCGAACGGCACCACTGCCGCCTCCTGCCCGTGGCTGAGCAGGTAGCCCTCCACGAAGCCGGTGTTGCGGTCGCCGGTGTGCGCCTCGATCTCGTTCAGCCGCGCCACCAGGAACTCGGTGAGCGCGCTGACCCGGTCGTTGAGACGATCGTGCAGTTCGGCGACGACGGCGAGGATCACCGCGGTGCCGGCCGTGGTGAGCGCGAAGAGGTTGACGACCAGGGGAAGCTGCCCGCCGTCCAGTACGCCGACCACCACGTTGCCGGTCACGCACGATGTCAGCGACACCACCGCGACCACGACTGCCAACCATTTCAGGGTCATGGACAGACCCCTCCTTCTGTCCCGCAGGGCTGGGTTCGGCTGTGTCCCGTCCCCCCGCCGATGACGAGCCCCTAGCAGTACAAACGTGGACGCTAGCGGGTCCGATCCGTCCCCGAGGCGAAACGATCGGGTCTGACCTTCCGTTCTTTCGCCATCTGAGGAACTACCCGGCCTGTTTCCCCCTATTTCGGACACCGCCCGGCAGTGTCGGGCGATATGCGAGGTAACGAATGGTTTCTCGAATGTGGAATTTCTCCGCGTCCGACACGGTCGGGTCGACCAGCCGGCGCAGCAGCGCCTCCACGTCCGGGTCCATCGGAGGTGGGGTGGGCGTGGCCCGTGGGCCGGCGGCGCGGTCCCAGCCGAGCGCGGTGAAGGCGGCGGCCGGATCGAGCCCGAGGCCCTCGCAGAAGGCGACCACCCGCTCGGCCTCCGGGTCGCTGGCCCAGTCGCCGCGGACCCAGCGGTTGATGGTCTGGCGGGAGACGCCTGTGCGCCGGGAGACCTCGGTGCCGCTCCAGGCCCGCAGCGCTCGCGCGTCGTCGAGCGCACGTCGGACGAAGGTGGCGAAGGCGATCTTCCGCGCGTTGGCCGTCTCGGTCACCCCGTGACGGTACGGCCAGTCGGTCCCGTCGGGCGGTCTCGGCACGCTGCTGTCACGCTGACGTGACGGTGATCGCGGTTTTCCGGTAAACGATCCAGTGCTGCTCCTGAGGGGTGTCACCTGGGCAGAATAGATGGACACGAGTACGGCGGCAAAGGTCTGAAAAGCTGATACTGTCACGCTCATGAGACAACTTACGGTGTGTCACGTGCTTGAGACGACGAGTGCTCACATGCGTCACTCCGCGGGTGCCGAGGGGGTCTCGTGACCGAGCTCGCGACCCGTGCCCAGGCCTTCGGGCTGATCGCGGACGGCGTGTCCGCCGGGCTGAGCGCCCCCTGGCGTCTCTATCTCGCCCGCGGGTGCCGGTATCTCTCACTCAGCGTCGGCGACCGGGGGGAGTGGGACGCCTGGCGTACCCACCTCGGCTGCCCCGAGCTGAGCGTGCGGGTCTACGACTCCGGCGGCGAGATCCGCCGGGCGTCGGTGGCCGAGGTGATCCTCGACGGCTGCCGGATCAGCGTCGAGCTGGTCGAGGAGGTCAGCACCGACGACCTGGAACGCCTGCTGGTGGTCGACCCACTCCCCGGGACGGACGAGCGATGACCCCTTTTCTCGCCGTGGTGCTCGTCCTGGTGCTCGGCTCCACCTGCTACGCGGCCGGTCGCCTGCACGGGCAGCTGAGCTACCGCATCGGCTACCGGTTCGGCTACCGGCAGGGCTACTTCGACGGTGACCGGGGCGCCTGGAACCGCCGCCGTCGAGATGCCCAGGCCGCGATCGCCTCGGCGCTGTCCGCCCCCGGCGCGACAGTGGTGACGTCGGCCGGGCGCTCGGCCGTGCCGTTCGCCGGCACCGCCGTACCGGCCGCTGTCGCCGTGCGGTCCGGCTCCGCCCCGGCCGTCCGGGTCACCGCCACCGCCCAGCTCGGCGCGGTGGGGCGGGCGGGCACCACGTACACCGGATCGTCGTTCGGCGCGGCCGGCGCCGGGCCGAGGGCCGGCACGCTGGCGCGGCGGCCGGGCTGAGGCCCGCACCGCGACGCGGTGCCGCCCGTGGGCGACCGGCCGGGATGCGCGCAGGGGGCATGCATCCCGGCCGGTTCCGGTCCGCCCGTCACCCGAACAGGTGTACGTCCGGCGACTGGCACGCGATGATCCACGCGCACCTCTAGCCCCGCGGCCCCGCGGCGATTAGCGTCTAGGCATGGCGCGGGGTTTTCCCGGGCCAGCCGGACAGCCCGGACCTGCGTCCTCGCACACGGGGCCCGCATCCGACCCCGTGTCCCCCGGGCACCGGAAGAGGCGGAACTCGGGTGGCCGGGTGCCCATCCGCGGAGCAGGCCTGTGACCACTCGCCGTACCCCCGCCGGAGCCGAGCAGCAGACCCCGGCCTCGACCGCCCAGACCCGCCGGACCACCCGCAGCCGCCGCAGCGCCGCTGTCGAGACCGAGGAGCCCCGACCAGCCGGCCCGGCCTTCGTCCTGGACACCTCGGTCCTCCTCTCCGACCCGGCGGCGTTCCACCGCTTCGCCGAGCACGAGGTGGTGCTGCCGCTGGTGGTCATCTCCGAACTGGAGGGCAAGCGGCACCACCCCGAGCTGGGCTGGTTCGCCCGTCAGTCGCTGCGCATGCTCGACGAGCTGCGGGTACGGCACGGCCGGCTGGACCGGCCGGTGCCCGCCAACGAGCAGGGCGGCACGCTGCGGGTGGAGCTGAACCACACCGACGACGGGGTGCTGCCGCCCGGCTTCCGCAACGAGTCGAACGACGCGCGCATCCTGTCCGTGGCGCTCAACCTGGCCGCCGAGGGGCGTGAGGTCACGCTCGTCAGCAAGGACATGCCGCTGCGGGTGAAGGCGGCCTCGGTCGGCCTGCGCGCCGACGAGTACCGCCACGGCCAGGCCAGCGATCCGACCTGGACCGGCATGGCCGACCTGGACCTGTCCGAGGAGGAGATCGGCCGGCTGTACGCGGGCGAGACGCTCGACGTCGACGCCGCGGCGGGCCTGCCCTGCCACACCGGTCTGGTGCTGCACTCGGGGCGCGGCTCGGCGCTGGGCCGGGTGCTGCCGGACAAGACGGTCCGGCTGGTCCGGGGCGATCGGGAGGCGTTCGGCGTGCACGGCCGCTCGGCGGAGCAGCGGGTCGCGCTCGACCTGCTGCTGGACGAGTCGATCGGCATCGTCTCGCTCGGCGGCCGGGCCGGCACCGGCAAGTCCGCGCTGGCGCTCTGCGCCGGCCTGGAGGCGGTGATGGAGCGGCGCCGGCACAAGAAGGTGATCGTGTTCCGTCCGCTGTACGCGGTCGGCGGCCAGGAACTCGGCTACCTGCCCGGGTCGGAGTCGGAGAAGATGTCGCCGTGGGCGCAGGCCGTCTTCGACACGCTCGGCTCGGTGGTGCACGAGAACGTGCTGGAGGAGGTCACCTCGCGCGGGCTGCTGGAGGTGCTGCCGCTGACCCACATCCGCGGCCGGAGCCTGCACGACGCGTTCGTCATCGTCGACGAGGCGCAGTCGCTGGAGCGGGGCGTCCTGCTCACCGTGCTGTCCCGGATCGGTCAGGGTTCGCGGGTGGTGCTCACCCACGACGTGGCGCAGCGGGACAATCTGCGGGTCGGCCGGCACGACGGGGTGACGGCGGTGATCGAGGCGCTGAAGGGGCATCCCCTCTTCGCGCACGTCACGCTCAGCCGATCGGAGCGTTCTCCGATCGCCGCTATGGTCACCGATCTACTGGAGGACATCCCCGGCTGACCGCCGCTTTCGCCCCACTTTATCCTGATTTTCAGGGTGACGCAGATCACTTTTAGGCCCGGCCATTTCCCACCGGCCTCACTGTGCGCAATGGTGTCCATCGAGCGTCACCGACCACTCGGGAGCCATGTACGCCCCGCAGTCACACCGGTACCGGAGCGCTCGCGGCACCTCGGCGCGGCCCGGTAGGCCACGCGTGCCGCGTCCCTGCCCCCGACGAAGGGAAACTTCGTGAGTCGGCTGTGGAGCCGGTTCGGCGCCCGCACCGCCGCTGTGGCACTGCTCTCCGTGGGCGTGGCCGGCGGCTTCTATCTGGGCGAGGATCGCCAGACCCAGCAGCAGGGCCTGACCGCGCAGGTCGGCCTGGAGGTCGACCAGGCGGAGTACGCGTACCAGCGCGAACGGCTGTCCGACCACCGCGTGGACTCGTCCCGGCAGCGTGCCGCCGAGTACCAGGCGAAGCTGCGTGCCGCCGCGGCGGCGAAGGAGGCCGCCGAGCGGGCCAAGAAGGCCGAGGCGGCCGCCGCCACCCGCAAGAAGGAACGGGAGGCGGCGGAGAGCGAGACGAAGATCAAGCCGTACGACGGCCCGATCCCGTCCTCGTGCGCGGAGTACAGCGGCAACCGGAAGATCGGTTGCGCCGTCATGCTCGACAAGGGCTTCGGCATCGACCAGTTCCCGTGTCTGGACAAGCTCTGGACCAAGGAGAGCGGCTGGAACCCGAAGGCGTCCAACAGCTCCTCCGGGGCCTACGGCATCCCGCAGGCCGTGCCGGGCAGCAAGATGGCCTCGGTCGCGGACGACTGGAAGACGAACCCGGCGACCCAGATCACGTGGGGTCTCGGCTACATCAAGGGCCGGTACGACACCCCGTGCGGCGCCTGGCAGAAGTCGCAGAGTTCAGGCTGGTACTGACGTCGTGACGACGGCGGGACACCCGGGCGGAACCGGGTGCCCCGCCGTCGTCGTACCCGGCCCCGACTGGCGGCCCGCCACTTTTACTGATAGCTCTTGGTAGGTGACCTGGCCTGACAGCCCACGCGGCGGCGACCCTCACCGGTTCGGCACCGATGCGTTCTACGCGGCGCTCGGCCGGGCCTTCGTCGCCATGTGCGCGGTCGTGCCGGTGCTGTTCCTCATCGAGGCGCTCGACGTCGGCCTGCGACTCGGCCTCGACTACACCGCCGGCATCATCCCGCAGCGGATCCAGGGCCTGGACGGTGTCTTCTTCTCACCGTTCCTGCACGCCGGCTGGAACCACCTCTACAGCAACAGCATCCCGCTGATCCTGCTGGGCACGTTCGTGCTCGCCGCGGGCACCCGCCGGTTCCTCTGGTCCACCGCCGTCATCATCCTGGTCAGCGGCCTGGGCGTCTGGTTCACCGGCTCACCCAACTCGGTGGTGGTCGGCGCCAGCGGCGTCATCTTCGGCTACCTCGGCATCCTGCTCACCCGGGGCGTCGTCGAGCGGAGCTGGTGGAACTTCGCCGTCGGCCTGCTCGTCGGGTTGCTCTACGGCTGGCAGCTGCTCGGCATCCTCCCCACCGACGAGCGCGTCTCCTGGCAGGGCCACCTGTTCGGGCTGCTCGGCGGCGTCGTGGCGGCGATCCTGTTCCGCCGCCGCAGGGACACCGGCGACGCCGACCACCTCGGCTCACCGAGGATGACGCTGCCCTGACGGCGCGTTGATCAGACCCCGGGACATGCTTGCCCGCGGCCACCCGCCCGCCTACCGTTTCGGCATCAGCGAGGGTTGATCCCGAAGCGGAAAGTGACGGTGAGCCATGCGCGAGGTCGATGTCGCCGTGATCGGGGCCGGTCCCGCAGGGCTCTTCGCCGCCTACTACGCCGGATTCCGCGGGCTCTCCGTGTCGGTCATCGACGCGCTGCCCGAGCCGGGCGGTCAGATCACCGCCATGTACCCGGAGAAGCTGATCCTCGACGTCGCCGGCTTCCCCGCGATCAAGGGCCGCGAGCTGGTCGCGAACCTGGTCGCCCAGGCCGCGCCGTTCCACCCCGACTACCAGCTCGGCGTACGCGCGGAAAAGCTGTCCTACCTCGACGGCCGGCCGGTGCTCGGCCTGGCCGGCGGCGAGCAGCTGAGCTGCGGCGCGGTGCTGGTCACCGGCGGGCTCGGCAGCTTCACGCCCCGGCCGCTGCCGGTCGCGGAGAGCTTCACCGGCGGCGGCATCGTCTACTTCGTGCCGCAGCCGGCCGAGCTGACCGACCGGCACGTGCTCATCGTCGGTGGCGGCGACTCGGCGTTCGACTGGGCCGCCACGCTCGCGCCGCTGGCCCGGTCGGTGACGCTCGTGCACCGGCGGGACCGCTTCCGGGCGCACGCCGCCACCATCGAGCGGGTCCGCGCGCTGCCGGTGCGGATCGTCGTCAACGCCGAGGTGAGCCGCCTGTACGGCGAGGAGACGGTCACCGGCGCCGAGCTGACCGTACGCGGCGGCGAGGCGGAGACGCTGCCGGTCGACACGGTGGTGGCCGCGCTCGGCTTCACCGCCGACCTCGGCCCGCTCGCCGAGTGGGGGCTGAACATCGACCGGCGGCACATCGTGGTGGACAGCGCGATGGCCACCAACCTGCCCCGGGTGTTCGCCGCCGGCGACATCACCGAATATCCGGGCAAGGTCCGCCTGATCGCCACCGGCTTCGGCGAGGCGGCCACGGCTGTGAACAACGCGGCTGTCGTCATCGACCCGACCGCGCACCTGTTCCCCGGTCACTCCTCCGACGGCACCTGACGCCGCATCCTCACCGTTCCGTGGCCGGAGCGCGACTGTCCGCGCCCACGATGGACGGATGCGCCCCTCCGAGTCGACAGCACCCGACGGTGCCCGGATTTCGCTCGCCTGGCTGGGTCATCCGGGAACCGTGCTCTCGTTGATCGTGCTGGTGCTCAACGACCATGTGTTCAAGGCGGCCTTTCCGGGCCTGGTGACCGGCAAGCTGAGCGACGTCGCCGGGCTGGTGCTCGCGCCGCCGCTGGTGGCGGTGCTGGTGACGCTGGCCGTGCCCGGGCTCCGGCCCCGGGCCGTCGCCGGTTTCGCGCTGGGTTCGGTCGGTGCCGGCTTCGCGCTGGTCAAGAGCAGTGGGTACGCCGCGACGGCCGCCTCCGGCCTGTGGAGCGTGGTGAGCGGGCCGTCGCTGATCCGGGCCGACCGGACCGACCTGCTCACCCTGCCGGCGCTCGCGGTGGCCGCGTGGACGTGGAAGGCGGCACGGCGGGACCCGGTGGGGCACCGGGCCGCCCGGCTGGTCCGGCTGGTCGTGCTGCTGCCGGCGGCGCTCGTCGCGGTGGCGGCCACGAGCCCGATCGAGCGCCCCGACGCGGTCGCCACCAAGGTGGTCGACGGTCGGCTGGCCGCCGGCGCCGCCACCGGCCCGATGTCGGCGGAGGAGGGCATCCCCACCTGGTGGCGGATCAGCGACGACGCCGGCGTCACGTGGCGCGACCCGGTGGACGCCGAGCAGGAGGCCCTGTGGAAGCGCGTGCCGACCAGGATCGGACCGGACCACCCGGTGTGCGTTGCCGCCACGCCCCAGCGTTGCTACCGGGTGGCGTCGGGCCGGATCCGCGTGGAGGAGAGCGACGACGCCGGACGGACCTGGCGACTGTCCTGGGAGATCCCCGAGAAGCAGCGGGAGTTGTTGAAGGCCCGCTACGAGGAGGCCGGGCCGGACGGGAAACGGATCACCGGTCAGGACCTCGCCGTACTCGACGTCCCCGGTGGCGGACACGTGGTGCTGGTGGCGAACGCCCGGGACGGTTTCGCGTTGCGTGACGTCGCCGGCAGGTGGCAGCGGATCGGTTTCCCGGGTGGCCGGTGGGAAGGGGAGCCACCGCCGCTGGGCATGATCTCGCCGGGGGACCGGTACGACGACACGGTCCGTGCGCTGCTGCTGGTGCCGGCGTTGGTCGTGCTGGTGCTTCTGGTCGCCCGGACACGGGCCGGACGGGCGTCCGGTCACGGCTCGTCGCTGCCTGTCCTCCAGGGCGCGCTCCAGGTCCTGATCGCGATGCTGCTGTTCGCGGTCTGGACGAGCGAGAACACCACGCTGGTCAGACTGGCTCCGCTGGTCGTCGTGCCGCTGTTGCTGGGCGCCGCGGTGCTCACCCTCGTCTCGCGCGATCTGCGGGCGGCGCCCGGCCGGTGGGTCGCCGAGGTGCTGGCCGCCGCGGGCCTCACCGCGGCGCTGGCCGGGGCGGCGATGGTGGGATGGCTGCACGGCCGACCGGTGTACGCCGGGACAGCCGTCGTGCTCGCCGTGCTCGGCACGGTGCCAGGGCTGCTGCTCGGCTGGCGGGCGGCCCGGCTGATCGGGCCGTGGCGACCGCCGTACGAGCCGCCGTACCCGCCGGCGGTCCCGGTGGACGGCTCGCGGCCCGGCTGACCCGGCGTCAGGGCAGGCCGATGAGGTCCGCCATCAGGCCGATCTGGTGGTCGAAGTACTCGTCGCGGTGCGGCAGCGCCCGGTTGATCCGGCCGAACAGCTCGAAGCTGATCAGCCCGAACAGCTGGGTCCAGCCGGCCATGCCGCGGGCCAGCAGCGCGGGCGGCACGTCCATGCCGATCTGCTCGACCAGTTCGGCCACGTCGCCGCGCAGCGGCTCGGGCAGTTCCTGGTCGGGCGGGGCGAGCCGGCCGGTGGCCAGCCCGTCGCGCAGGATGCCGATCAGCGTCAGCGGTGGACGCTGGGCCGGCACGATGGTCTCGTCGGGGGCTGCGTACCCGGGCACCGGGCTGCCGTAGAGCAGCGCGTACTCGGCGGGGTGGGCCAGCGCCCAGGCGCGGGCGGCCCGGCAGGCGGCGAGCCAGCGTCCGCGCAGGTCGGCCTGGTCGGCGGCGGCGTCGGCCGCCTCCACCGCGTCGCCGAGCGCGTCGTACGCCTCCAGGATCAGCGCGGTGAGCAGGTCGTCCCGGCTGGGGAAGTAGCGGTAGATCGCCGAGGAGACCATGCCGAGGTCCCGGGCGACCGCGCGCAGCGAGAGGTTCGCGCCGTCGGTGTCCAGGTGGCGGCGGGCCACCGTCTTGATCTCTTCGATCATTCCGGCGCGGACCCGGGCGCGCAGTGAGGGAGCGACCATGCCCTCACTCTGCCACGGATGAGAGCAGCAATCAAAAGAGAGAGCACTGCTCTTGACGTCGACCTGCATTTGAGTCATGCTCTGTTTCGAGAGCGGTGCTCTCGCTTCGGACAACTGCTTCAGAAAAGGTGGATCTGTCATGGCCCTGCATGTGATCGTCGGCGCCGGCCCCGTCGGCACCGCCACCGCCGACCTGCTCGCCGAGCGCGGCGAGCAGGTGCGGGTGGTCACCCGGCGCGGCACCGGCCCGGAGCACCGGGCGGTCGAACTGGTGGCCGCCGACGCCGCCGACGCGGACCGGCTCACCGAGCTGACCAAGGGCGCGGCCGCGCTCTACAACTGCGCCAACCCGGCCTACCACAGGTGGGCGACGGACTGGCCGCCGCTGGCCGCCGCGCTGCTCACCGCCGCGGAGCGCAGCGACGCCGTGCTCGCCACGGTCGGCAACCTCTACGGGTACGGCCCGGTCGACGCCCCGATGACCGAGGCGACCCCGCTCGCCGCCACCGGCGTCAAGGGCCGGGTCCGCAACCGGATGTGGGCCGACGCGCTGGACGCCCACCGCGCCGGCCGGGCCCGGGTCACCGAGGTCCGCGGCTCCGACTACATCGGGCTCGGCGGCAGCTCGCTGCCCATGATGGTGCTGCCCAAGGTGCTCGCCGGGCAGCGGGTGTTCCTGCCTGTCGACTGGGACGCCCCGCACACCTGGACGTACGTGCCGGACGTCGCCCGTACCCTCGTCACGGCCGCGACCGACCCGCGCGCCTGGGGACGGGCCTGGCACGTGCCGAGCCCGCCGCCGGTGCCCATGCGGCGTCTGGCCGAGCGGGCGGCGCAGCGGGCGGGCGTCGCGGCGCCACGGCTGGCCCGGATGCCCTACCCGGTGCTCTGGCTGGGCGGCCTGGCCGACCCGTTCGCCCGCGAGATGCGGGAGACCGCGCACCAGTTCGCCGCGCCGTTCGTGATGGACTCCAGCGCCGCCACCAGCACGTTCGGGATCGAGGCGACGCCGCTGGACCGCGTCGTCGACGAGATGGTCTCCGGCCTGCGCGCCCCGGCCCCCGCCGCCCGTTAGGGGCGGGGGCGGGACGCCGCCGGGCTCACTCCTGCTCGGCCAGCGGGCGGCCGTCGAAGTCGACGGCCGAGTAGAGGGCGAGCTTCTCCAGGCGGTGGTACGAGTCGATCACCCGGATCGTGCCGCTCTTCGAGCGCATCACGATCGACTGGGTGTACGCGCCACCGGAGCGGTAACGCACTCCGCGCAGCAGGTCGCCGGAGGTGACGCCGGTGGCCACGAAGAAGCAGTTGTCGCCGGTGACCAGGTCGTCGGTGAACAGCACCCGGTCCAGGTCGTGCCCGGCGTCCAGCGCCTTGCGGCGTTCCTCGGCGTCCTTCGGCCAGAGCTTGGCCTGCATCATGCCGCCCATGCACTTCAGCGCGCACGCGGCGGTGATGCCCTCCGGGGTGCCGCCGATGCCCATCAGCACGTCCACGTCCGACTCGCCGCGGGCCGCCGCGATGGCCCCGGCGATGTCGCCGTCGGAGATGAACCGGATCCCGGCCCCGGTACGCCGGATCTGCTTGACCAGGTCGTCGTGGCGCGACCGGTCCAGCACGCACACGGTCACCTCGGCGGCGTCGGTGCCCTTGACCTTCGCGATCCGGTGGATGTTCTCGGCCACCCCGGCGTTGATGTCGACCACGTCGGCGTACATCGGGCCGACGGCGAGCTTCTCCATGTAGAAGACGGCGCTCGGGTCGAACATCGCGCCGCGCTCGGCCACCGCGAGCACTGCCAGCGCGTTCGGCATGCCCTTGCTCATCAGCGTGGTGCCGTCGATCGGGTCGACCGCCACGTCCACCTCGGGGCCGGTCCCGTCGCCGACCTCCTCGCCGTTGAACAGCATCGGCGCGTTGTCCTTCTCGCCCTCGCCGATCACCACGACGCCGCGCATCGGGATGGAGTTGATCAGCTTGCGCATGGCGTCGACCGCTGCGCCGTCGCCGCCCTCCTTGTCGCCCCGGCCGACCCAGCGGCCGGCGGCCATCGCCGCGGCCTCGGTCACCCGTACCAGATCGAGGGCGAGGTTGCGGTCGAGATCCTGGGGCGTCCGCGTCCTGGTGGTTGTCATGGCGGCCTCCTCGCGACGTTGCGGGGTGGGACCGGCGGTCGTCGCCGCCGGTTTTGTCGCTGATCCTCACACGATCTCAGGTTCGCGGTCCCGGCGGGGCGGAGGAGGCCAGGATCACGCCTCCCGGCGGGCTGCGACAATGGCCGGGTGGAAGCCGCACAGCCTGCCGACCGCGCACCGACCGACGCCACCCCGCCGGACGGCCAGCCACCGGTCCGACCGGGTGGCGGCCCGACCCCGCCCGAGGGCCAGCCCGCGCTCGTCGCGGAGCAGGGCGAACCGGCCGCCGCGGGGGACACGCCCGCGCCGCCCGCCGGCAAGGAGAAGGCCCGCTCCGAGCGGTCGCCGAAGGACATGGCGCTGTCCCTGCTGATCCTGCTGGTCCCGATCGCGCTGCTGCTCGCCTTCTACCGCGGCTTCCTCGGCGGCGACTCGCCGGTCACCGTCGACCCGGCGCCCGCGCTGGAACAGGCCCGCTCCGCGAACGTCTTCCCGGTCAGCGCGCCGACCGGTCTGGGCGACGACTGGCGTACGGTGAACGCCCGCTTCCGGACCGAGGCCGACGGGTCGACGCTGCGGATCGGGTACGTGACCCCGGAGGGCCGCGGCGCGCAACTCGTGGAGAGCAACGTCCCGGCGGAGAAGCTCCTCCCGGCCGAGCTGAGTGAGGGCCGGCCGCAGGGGGCGGCCGACCTGCCCGGCGGGCTGAGCTGGCAGCGCTACACCGCCCGCGGCAACGAGCAGGCGCTCGTCCTGCTGGAGCCGAACCGCACCGTGATCGTGGTCGGCGACGCCGGGGAGACGGAGCTGCGCAAGCTCGCCACGTCACTGCGCTGACGTCCTCCCTCCGGGTGAGGCGGGATTGCGGATCCCCGCTTCCGGGAACAGAAGGGACATCGAGCCCGGACGACCCACCTGGAGAGGTTGACGTGAAGATACGACGCTTCAGCGCCACCGCGTTCGCCGCGGCGCTGCTCATTCCCGGCCTGGCGGCCTGCAACGGCGACGCGACGACCTCCGGCGCCTCCTCGACCCCGAGCGCCTCCGGCAGCGTCGCACCGAGCGCCACGGCGTCCAGCAGCGCGGCCAAGCAGGCCCTGCTCGACTCCACGAACGCGATCCGTGAAGGGAACTTCAAGTTCACCATGACCGGCGCGGGCTCCACCGCCGAAGGGCAGGTGCACGAGCCGAGCCAGAGCGCCGACATGCGGATGACCATCGGCGACCCGTCGTCGGACCTGATGATGAAGCTGGACCTGATCCACGCCAAGCCGGACAGCTGGGTCAAGCTGGAGCTGGGCGGCACGGCGGCGACCCAGATCCCCGGCGTGAAGAACCTCAACACCGGCAAGTACCACCACCTCGACCAGAACCGGATCAAGGGCAACCGGGCGCTGGGCTTCGACTTCGAGAAGCTCGACCCGGCCGGCAGCGCCGTGCTCACCCAGGGCATCACCGAGGTACGGCAGACCGGCGAGGGCACGTACGAGGGCACCGTCGACGTGTCCAAGGCCGCCGAGGCGGGCTCGCTCGACCCGGCCGTGATCACCGCGCTCGGCGCGCAGGCCCAGTCCGTGCCGTTCACCGCCAAGGTCGACACGCAGGGCCGGCTCAGCGAGATGGTGCTCAAGATCCCGGCGGCCGGGCAGAACGCCGCACAGGACCTGAAGATCACCTACACCGACTACGGCAACGCGGCGGCGGCCCAGAAGCCCCCGGCCGACCAGGTCGTCGAGGCTCCTGCCGAGCTGTACAACCTGTTCAACTGACATCTGCGGTGGGGTTCGGCGATCACGCCGGACCCCACCGTCAGTCCTCGGCGCGCTGCCGCGCGGCGTCGATACGGGCGCGCGCGCCGTCCAGCCAGCGCTGGCACACCCCGGCGAGCTGCTCGCCGCGCTCCCAGAGGGCCAGCGACTCCTCCAGCGAGGTGCCGCCGGCCTCCAGCTTCTCCACCACCGAGGCCAGCTCGGCGCGGGCCTGCTCGTAGCTGAGCTGCTCGTCCTTCGTCCCGGTCATCGTCTCTCTTTCCTCAGCCGTCGACGGTGGCGGTCAGCTCGCCCTCGGCGAGGCGTACCCGCAGTGGATCGCCCTTGGCGACCTCGGACGCCGCGCGGACGACGTGGCCGTCGGCGCGCTGCACGATCGCGTAGCCGCGCTCCAGCGTCGCGGCCGGGGACAGCGCGCGCAGCCGGGCCAGCGTGTGCCGCAGGTCGTCGGTGGCCCCCCGCAGCCGGTGCTCCAGGGACCGGCCGGCGCGGTCACGCAGCGCCGACACGTCCACCGCCCGCTGCTCGACCATCACCTGCGGCCGGGCCAGCACCGGGCGGGAGCGCAGCAGGTCGATCCGGTGCTGCTCCCGGTCGACCAGGTGGCGAACGGCCCGTTCCAGCCGGGACCGGGCCTGGCCGATCAACCGGACCTCCTCGGTCAGGTCCGGCACGATGCGCTTGGCCGCGTCGGTCGGGGTGGAGGCGCGCACGTCGGCCACGTAGTCCAGCAGCGGCGCGTCGGTCTCGTGGCCGATCGCGCTGACCACCGGCGTGCGGCAGGCGAAGACCGCCCGGCACAGCGTCTCGTCGGAGAAGGGCAGCAGATCCTCGATGCCGCCACCGCCCCGGGCGATGACGATCACGTCGACCGCCGGATCGGCGTCGAGCACCTTGAGCGCGCCGACGATGTCCGGCACCGCGCCCGGCCCCTGCACCGCCACGTTGATCGTGCGGAAGTCGACGGCGGGCCAGCGGCGGCGGGCGTTCGTCAGCACGTCCCGCTCGGCCGCCGAGGCGCGGCCGGTGATCAGGCCGACCCGGCCCGGCAGGAACGGCAGCCGCCGCTTGCGGGACCGGTCGAACAGGCCCTCGGCGGCGAGCAGCTTCTTGAGCTTCTCCAGCCGGGCCAGCAGCTCACCGAGGCCGACCTGGCGGATCTCGTCGGCGCGCAGGCTGAGCGTGCCCCGCGCGGCGTAGAACTCGGGCTTGGCGTGCAGCACCACCCGGGCGCCCTCGCGCAGCTCCGGCGCGCCGGCGTCCAGCACGTCGCGGTTCGTGGTGACGGTGAGGCTCAGATCGGCCGACGGGTCGCGCAGCGTGAGGAAGACGGTGCTCGCGCCGGGACGGCGGCTGATCTGCGCCACCTGGCCGTCGACCCACACCCAGCCGAGGCGGGCGATCCAGGCGCCGACCTTCTGGCTGACCACCCGGACCGGCCACGGCTCCTCGGCCGTGCTCCGCCCGTCCGGCCTGCTCTGCCCGTCCGGCCTGCTCTGCCCGTCCTCTCCCGCGCTCACCCGCCCACCCTACGGCCCGGGACCGACAGCGCCCGCGCGCGCCTCGCGGCCGCTGCCGCACGGGAGAGCGCCACGTACGATGGGCGGGTGACTGACGCTGAGACGACTCCCCGGACCGGCAAGCGCGTGCTCCTGGCCAACCCCCGCGGCTACTGCGCGGGCGTGGACCGGGCGGTGCAGACCGTCGAGGAGGCGCTGAAGCTCTACGGCGCGCCGATCTACGTGCGTAAGCAGATCGTGCACAACAAGCACGTGGTGCGCACGCTGGAGGCCCAGGGCGCGATCTTCGTGGAGGAGAACGAGGAGGTGCCGGAGGGCGCCACCGTCATCTTCTCCGCCCACGGCGTCGCCCCCGAGGTGTACGAGCAGGCCAAGGAGCGCTCGCTGCGGGCGATCGACGCCACCTGCCCGCTGGTGACGAAGGTGCACCACGAGGCCCGGCGGTTCGCCGCGCAGGACTACGACATCCTGCTCATCGGCCACGAGGGGCACGAGGAGGTCATCGGCACCGCCGGTGAGGCGCCCGCCCACATCCAGCTCGTCGACGGCCCGGACGGCGTCGACAAGGTCACCGTGCGCGACCCGGAGAAGGTGGTCTGGCTGTCCCAGACCACGCTGTCGGTGGACGAGACGCTGGAGACCGTGGCCCGGCTCAAGAAGCGCCTGCCGCTGCTCCAGTCGCCGCCCAGCGACGACATCTGCTACGCCACCTCCAACCGCCAGCACGTGGTCAAGGAGATCGCCCCCGAGTGCGACGTGGTGATCGTGGTCGGCTCGCGCAACTCCTCGAACTCGGTCCGGTTGGTCGAGGTGGCGCTGGACGCCGGCGCCCGCGCCGGGCACCTGGTCGACTTCGCGCACGAGATCGACGACGCCTGGCTGGCCGGGGCGAGCACTGTGGGTGTGACCTCCGGCGCGAGCGTCCCGGACGAGCTGGTCCAGCAGGTGCTCGCGCACCTGGCCGAGCGCGGCTTCGGCGACGTCGAGGAGATCACCACCGCGGACGAGCGGCTGACGTTCTCGCTGCCGCAGGAACTCAAGCGCGACATGAAGGCCGCCGCCGCCGCCGCCGCGCGCGGCTGACGGGAACGCAACGGCCGTCCGCCGCGTCCAACCGACCATGAAGACTCCTCGTACGGTGCTCGTCGCACTGCTCGCCGGCCTCGCGCTGACCGCCTGCGCCGCACCCGGCGACGGGTCCGCCGATCCCAGCCCCAGCCCGAGTACGACGGGAGCCGCCCCGGTGACCAGCCAGCCCGATCCCGGCACCGGCCCGAGCCGGCCGGACCCCTCCTGGAAGGGCGGCCCGTCGACGCCGCCGGGCGTCGGCGGCACCGTCATCACCGGCACCGTGCAGGCCGGGGTCGAGCCGAACTGCCTGCTGCTCGACGGCCACCTGCTCGTCGGTGGCCCCCGCGACGTGCTCAAGGCCGGCGCCCGGGTCGAGGTCACCGGCCGTCCCGAACCGGGCATGATGACCACCTGCCAGCAGGGCACCCCGTTCGTGGTCGAGTCCGCCCGCCCCGCCTGACCTGGCTACTGAAGTCCCGGCCGGCAGGCCGACGAAGCGTCGAACCATCTGTTGTCAGACTGGGCGGCTCTGCGTCACCTGCCGGGCGTCGTCCAGCCCTGGACGTCTCCACAACGTCAGAACGGCAATCGTGAGAAGCGCAGCGCCGATCCATGCACCGAGCCGCAGAAAGACGAATCCAAATCCAAGCCAGACCGGGATCGGCTCCGCCGGCGCGCTGAGGGCCTGGCCAAGGGCCAGTGCGCTCACTGCCGCGGCCGGTAGCAACGCGACGCTGCCGGTGATGAAGAGCACCACGACCGGCTGGCTTTCAGCGGCCGGCCGACGCCGTATGTGATGTGCGATGCCGGCGATCATCCACCAGCCCGCAATCGCCCCCAACGCCGCACCGGCCAGGGCCGCGGGCGACGCCAGCGCGGGGGCGGTGCGAGTTACCGAGGCTTGAACGCCCACGCGATCAGCGTCGACGACGCCCTGTGAGCCCACCTCGATCCGCCAACCATCGCGATACGCCACGAAGGTCGGGCAGCATGTCTCGTCCAGGACGGGCCCGACGTCCCATCCCGCCCGCCGCAGCGGATCGCGGGCGTTGTTGACGGCAGAGACTGCGGCGGACCGGTCCGGCCAGGTGCTCAACCAGCTCACCGAGCCGGTACGGTAGCCGTCGGTCCCGAGTAGTAGATCTTTCCAACCTCGCTCGGCGTCCGCAGCGAAGACCGCCTCGAGCCGATGAGGCCCCTCGGAGTTTGCCGGCAGAGCCGGTTCGATCATCCTTTGCGCTTCCCCGTCGGTCGGCAGCGCAGGCGCAGTCTGCCAGGTCAAGAAAGACAGGAAGGAAGCCGCGGCGACGGCGCAGAGCAAGGCCGCCACGAATGCCGCCGAAAGCTCCCACCTTCCCCGAACAGCCAGCTTCTCACGGGCCGTGCCGATGAACGCCGCGACCACCCGTCGTGGCCGAGCTGATGGCGGTCGGGTCATGATTTCCCCTTAAGCGGTGGCGCTGACGCGGTCAGGGCGCTGCTCACCTTAACACCCTGAGCCCATTGGAATGCGGTTGAGAATTAATGGATGTGAAATGAATTGGTGTGGGCGCCAAGCGCCCGCACCAATTCATTTCACGCTTTGGTTCGCTTAGTAGATCCAGACGCCGTTGTAGATGCGGATCCAGCTTCCCTTACCGTAGAACCATCCACGGTAGAAGATGCGATGGGTGGTCGACCTGAAGCAGTCGGTGTCGCGCCAGCCGAAGTAGGAATTCGAGCTCTTTCCGCTGGGAAGGTTGCCGTACGGCCCGGTCACCGAGCATGAGGTGTGGCTCGACGAATCGCGGCTCAGGTTGAGTGTCTTTCCGCTCCGGTTGTGCACAACCCCACAGAACACGTTGCACGAAGTGCCGTTGGTGCAGTCCGGCGGCGGTGCGAGAGTCCTGAACGCGCCACCGCCCTCCTCGCAGGCCAGCGACGGGATGGCCAGCTTCGCCTCGGCCACGTCGAGGTCGAGCCCTGCGGCGTCGATCTCTTCCTGAGTCGTGCCGAGCTCGACGATGATGATGGTTTCTTCTGGTTCGTCAGCCCATGCTGCGCCGCTGTTCGGAAGAGTCAGGCCGCCAATTGAAATGGCCAGCGCGCCCAATGTCGCCAACAATGCGCGACGGATTCCCCGCATGTGCACCTCGTTCTCTGGAAGGGGTGTTGCGGACACCATGCATAGACATCGAAGTATCGGCAAGCGGCTAAGAGTGGCCGGGCTTAATTGCCTTAATGTCCGTTATGCCAAAAGGGGGCATCGTGCAATGCGGCAGTCTGGCAGAATGCGATTCTGTCTCGACTTGGGCGGGCAGGCGCAGCTGCCGCATGCGCTTCGGCGAGCCGCGCTGTGGCTCAGAATTCGTGGTGGCGAAGCTCGGGCGCCTGCGGCAGCCTCGGCGCCAGCTCGACCTGCGCCGGGGCGGCCAGCTCGTCGTCGGAGACGCCCAGCTCGGCCAGCTTCCGCGCGCTCACCAGCACCCGGGCCTCAAGCGAACCCACCGCCCGGTTGTACGCCGTCACCGCCCCGCCCAGCGAGCTGCCCAGCTTGCCGACGTGGTCGCCCAGCGTGGACAGCCGCCCGTACAGCTCGCGGGCCAGCGAGTGGACGGTCGCCGCGTTGCGCGCCAGCGCCTCCTGCCGCCACGAGTAGGCCACCGTGCGCAGCAGCGCCACCAGCGTGGCCGGAGTGGCCAGCACCACGTTGCGGGCGAACGCGTGCTCCAGCAGCGTCGGGTCGCGTTGCAGGGCCACGTCGAGGAACGGGTCGGCCGGCACGAACAGCACCACGAACTCGGGCGTCTGGTCGAACGCCGACCAGTAGGACTTGGCGGCCAGGCCGTCCACGTGCGCGCGCAGGTGCCGGGCGTGCGCGTCCAGGTGGGTGTCGCGCCCCCGTTCGTCGCGCGCCTCCATCGCGGTCAGGTACGCGTCGAACGGCGCCTTCGCGTCCACCACCACCGTCCGGCCGCCGTGCAGCCGGACCACCAGGTCGGGGCGTACCCCCTGGTGGTCGGTCGCGGCGGTGACCTGCTCGCTGAAGTCGCAGTGCTCCAGCATGCCGGCGGCCTCGACGATCCGGCGGAGCTGGTGCTCGCCCCAGCGGCCCCGCACCTGCGGCGCGCGCAGCGCGGCCACCAGCTGCTTGGTCTCGGTGCGCAGCTCGCCGGAGACCGCGCTCATGGACCGCACCTGCTCGCGCAGCTCGGCGTACGCGTCGACCCGGTCCCGCTCCAGCTCGGCCACCCGCTGCTCGTAGCGGCGCAGCGTGTCGTGCAGCGGCGCGACCGCGCGGGCCACCGCCTCCTGCGACTGCGCCGTGGCCTCGTAGCTCAGCGCCCGCATGGACTGCTCCAGCCGGCCCTCGCCCGCCTTGGTCGCGGCGAGCGTCGCCTCCAGGCGGGCGATGTCGGCCGCCGCGCGCGCCCGCGCGGCCAGCCAGCCCACCGCGCCGCCCGCGGCGAGGCAGAGCACCACCACGGCCAGCGTCGCAAAGCTCATGGCCAAGAGCTTGCCAAACGGGTACGACGTGCGCCCGGTGGGTACGTTCGAGTCATGGAGTTCGCGTTGTGGCTGTTCCTGATCCTGCTGCTCGGAGGTGCGTTCATGTTCTGGCGGAGGGGGAGCAGATCGCGTCGCTCGAACGAACTGGCCGACGCCCGCGCCGAGGCGCAGCGGTGGTACGAGCGGCTCGGCGGCCAGCTGATGAACCTGCACGGCGACGCCCCGGCGGTCCGGCAGGCGCTCGCCGACGCCGGTGAGCGCTACAACGCGGCCGGTTCGCAGCTGGAGCAGGCGAGCACGCCGCGCCAGTTCGGGCTGGCCCGGGAGACCGCGCTGGAAGGGCTGGCGTACATCCGGGCGGCGCGTACCGCGATGGGCATCGACCCGGGCCCGGAGCTGCCGCCGCTCGCCGCCGCCCAGGGCGCGGGCGCGCTCACCAAGGAGCGGCAGGTCGACGTGCAGGGGCAGACGTTCCGGGCCGGACCGCAGCCGGGCAACGCGACGCCCTACTACTACCCGGGTGGCCGGTTCCAGGGGCGGCCGGTGCCGGCCGGCTGGTACTCCACGCCGTGGTGGAAGACCGCGCTCGGCGCCGGCGTCGGTGTGGTCGGCGGTCTGCTGATCGCCGACGCGCTGTTCTCGCCCGCGTTCGCCGACCCCGGGTACGGCTACGACGCCGGCTACCAGGAGGGCTTCGGCGACGGCCAGGACTTCGGCGACCAGGGCGGAGACATGGGCGGCGGTGGTGACTACGCCGGTGGCGACTTCGGCGGCGGGGACTACGGCGGTGGCGACTTCGGTGGCTTCGGCGGCGGAGATTTCGGCGGTGACTTCGGCGGCGGCGACTTCTAGCCGGCACCGCCGCGCCGGGCGCGGTGCGCCGCGCGTCGGGCGCTGCTCGCGACGCGCCGCGCGCAGGCGTTAAGAAGGGCCCCCTCTTATGCACGAGGCGTTAAGAGGGGGCCCTTCCTTACACCTCAGCCGGTGTTGCGCATGCCGGCGGCGATGCCGTTGACGGTGGTCAGCAGCGCCCGTTCCAGCGCCGTACCGTCGTTCGGGGCACGCCGCCCACCCGGCGCGGTCGCCACCGCCCGCCCGGCCGCACCTGATTCGCGGTACTGCCGCAGCAACGCCACCTGGAGGTGGTGCAGCGGCTCCAGGTAGGTGTCCCGCACGGCGAGCGTGCGCTGCAGCACGGGGGAGTTCTCCAGCAGCGCCGGCGAGCCGGTGATGGCCAGCACCTCCTGCTTGGTCAGCTCGTACTCCTGCTCGATCTTGTCGAAGATCGGGTGCAGCTTCTTCGGCACCAGCGTCTCCACGTACCGCCGGGCGATGGTCAGGTCGGTCTTGGTCAGCATCATCTCGACGTTCGACAGGAACGTGCGGAAGAAGTGCCAGTTCCGGTTCATCTCGGCGAGCACGTCGGCCAGCCCGGCCGCCCGCGCGGCGGCCAGCCCGGAGCCCACGCCGAACCAGCCCGGCACGATCTGCCGGGTCTGCGTCCAGCCGAACACCCACGGGATGGCCCGCAGGCCGGACAGGCCGGCGCCGGTGTTCGGGCGCTTCGCCGGCCGGGAGCCGATGTTCAGCGCGCCGAGCAGCTCGGTCGGCGTGGAGGCCCAGAAGTACGCGGGCAGGTCCGGGTCCTCGACCAGCGACCGGTACGACCGGAACGCCGACTCGGACACCACGTCCATGGCCGCGTCCCAGCGCTCCAGCATCTCGGCCGGCTGCCGGGGCGCGGTGTGCAGCAGCGTCGCCTGAAGCACCGCCGCGACAGTCAGCTCCAGGTTCTCCCGGGCCAGCGCCGGCAGCGTGTACTTGTCGGAGATGACTTCGCCCTGCTCGGTCACCTTGATCGCGCCGTCCAGCGTGCCGTACGGCTGGGCCAGGATCGCGTCGTGCGTGGGACCGCCGCCACGGCCGACGGTGCCGCCCCGGCCGTGGAACAACCGCAGGTGTACGCCGTGCCGCGCGGCCACGTCCCGCAGCGCGCGCTGCGCCCGGTGGATGGACCACTGGCTGGTGGTGATGCCCGCCTCCTTGTTGGAGTCGGAGTAGCCGAGCATCACCTCCTGCACGTCGCCCCGGGCCGCCACCAGCGCCCGGTACGCGGGCAGCGACAGCAGCTCGTCCAGCAGCTCGCCGCCGGCGTTCAGCTCGGCCGGGGTCTCCAGCAGCGGCACGATGCCGATGCGGGCCCGCCCGGAGTGCACGTCCACCAGGCCGGCCTCGCGGGCCAGCACCACGGCGGCGAGCACGTCGTCCACGCCGAGCGTCATCGAGATGATGTACGACTCGATCACCTCGGGGCCGAACCGGTCCTGCGCCTCGCGGATGGCCGCGAACACGTCGAACGTCTTGCGGGCCGACTCGGTGAGCGGGCTGTCCTGGGTGGAGAGCGGCCGGCGGCCGGTCAGCTCGTCGGCGAGCAGCTTGGTGCGCTCCAGCCGGGTCAGCGCCGGGTAGTCGGACACCTCGCCGACGGCCTCGTAGAGCTGGGCCAGCACCTCGTGGTGCTTCTCCGCGTGCTCCCGGATGTCCATGGTGGCCAGGTGCAGCCCGAACGCGGACACCGTACGGATGGTCGAGGCGAGCCGCCCGACGGCGGTGAGCTGGCCGGAGTTGCGGGCCAGCGACGCGCGCAGCAGCTCCAGGTCGGCGATCAGCTCGGCCGAGCCCCGGTAGTCGCGCCCCGGCACGTGCGGGGTGTCGGCGCGCAGCCGCTCCCGGGTGTTGGCGAGCTTCGCCTTCACGCACCGTGCCTTGAGCCGGTACGGCTCCTCCGCGTTGACCCGGCGGAACCGGGGCGCCACCTCGGGCAGCGCGTCCAGGTCCTTGGCGAGGCTGGCGGACAGGTCGAGCGACACCGCGCGCAGCCGCCGGGACACGCTGACCTCGGTGATCAGCTCGTCCATCGCCTTCTCGGTGGCGGCGATGCCGTGCTCGTGCTGGATGCGCAGCACCTCGCGGGTGACCACCGGCGTGACGAACGGGTTGCCGTCGCGGTCGCCGCCGATCCAGGTGCCGAAGCTCAGCGGGCGGGACGTCGGTGACGTCTCCACGCCGAGCGTGCGCAGCGTGTCGGCGAGGTCGTCGAGGACCTGCGGCGCGGCCTCGGCGTACAGGTCCCGCAGGTAGTAGATCGCGTTGCGCGCCTCGTCGGTCGGGTCCGGCCGGTCCAGCCGCAGCTCGTCGGTCTGCCACATCAGGTCGAGCAGTTCGGCGAGGCGGCGGTTGGCCGGGCCCTCGTCGCTGGCGCCGTACAGGATCGCGTTCGCGGTCTCGGTGTCCAGCTCGTCGGCGACCGCGCGCAGCTTGGACAGGATGGACCGGCGGGCCGCCTCGGTCGGGTGCGCGGTGAAGACCGGGCGTACGGCCAGCCGGCGGGCCGCGGCGGCGATCTCCTCGGCCGGTACGCCCCGCTCGGCGATCATCTTGGCGGCCTGGTCCAGCCAGCCGCCGTCGGTGGCGCGGCGGCGGCGCAGGTCCCGGGCGCGGTGCACCTGCTCGGTGATGTTCGCCAGGTGGAAGTAGGTGGAGAAGGCACGGGCGAGCTTCGTGCCGGTGGTGACGTCGAGCCCGGCGAGGCGCTGGGCGGCGGCCGGCGCGTCGGAGCGGACCTGGGCGCGGATCTCCTCGACCAGGTCGAGCAGCGGGCGGCCCTCCTGCCGGGCCAGGGTCTGCCCGAGCAGCGTGCCGAGGCGGCGGATGTCGGCCCGGAGAGCGGCGTCGGGGCCGTCGTGGTCGTGCTGGTCGGTCACGGTTGCGCTCCTTACGCGAGGACGAAGGACAGCGCTGTCCGACTCCCCTGGATCGTATCCGCGTACCCCCGGGGGACAGGAGGGGGACCGCGTGATGATCTGCACTCTGGGACGGCCCGCCGGTCAGCCCCGGTCGACGGCGTGCCGGCCCGGCGCCGGGCGCCGTCGGGCGCGGAACATGGTCGCGGTGAGCAGCCCGGCCAGGCCGGCGACGACCCAGATCAGCAGGCCGGTCAGCGCCCAGCCGCCGCCGCGCCAGTCGAAGTAGATGGCCGATTTGAACAGGTCGGTGGCGAGGCCTGGAACGTTCCAGCGGTGCATGCCGCGCAGGAGCGGCGGCAGGAACTCGGGCGCGTAGATGCCGCCGGACCCGGGGTTGCCGAGCACCACGAGCAGCAGGATCACGACGCCGGTGCCGAGCAGTCCGAGCCAGCCCTGGACGGCGGCGGCGACCATCCCGGCCGCGAAAGCGGCGAGCGCGCCGACCACCGCCACCGCCGCCACGTGACCGGCGAACACGCCGAGCACCGGTCCGACCAGGATCGCCCCGATGACGCCGAGCAGGATCGCGTGCACCGCGAGCGTGGCGATCCGCAGCCCGGCCCGGCGCAGGTCGCGGGGGCTGGTGCCGAGTGAGATGCCGAGCGCCGTGGACGCCAGGTAGCCGCCCAGCACCACGCCGACGGCCAGGTAGAACGGGACCAGGCCGCGCGGGTCGTCGCCGGAGACCGGCACGTCGTCGGTGACCTGAAGCGGCACCCCGGCCTGCCGGGCCGCCTCGGTGAACACGTCGGTGACGAGTTCCGTGGCGGCGGGCGCTCCGGCGCTGGCGGTGGCGAGCGTCAGGCCGCCGTCCGGGGCGGAGCTGAGCACCGCGTACACCGATCTGTCGGTGAGGCCGTCCTGGGCGGCGCCGCGGCTGTCGTACCCGACGGGTTTGATCGTGTCGGTGCGGGCGCGGACGGCGGACATCACGGCCTGGGCCTGCTGGTCGCTGGTGACGACGGCGACCGGGATGTCGCGCGGGTCGGGCTTGTGCAGCGCGCCGACGTAGGCGGCGATGAACGCGCTGGCCAGCGCCAGGGTGCCGAGGATCAGCGCCGCCGTGCGCGGCAGCCAGTCCCGGGTACGCAGTTCCGGCTCGTCGTCCACGCGCTCAGCCTATTGGCGGCATTTGCCTGGCTGAGGCGGTTTCGTCAGGGCGAAAACCGCTGGTCCGGGCCGATAGCGTCGGGCCATGCAGGCACCCGTCTATCCCCCCAAACCGAAGCCGGGCGACCGCGTCGCGGTCGTCTCACCCTCCGCCGGCCTGCCGGGTCTCTTCCCCCACGTGTACGAGCTGGGGCTGCGCCGGCTCCGCGACGAGCTGGGGCTGGAACCGGTGGAGTACCCGACCACCCGCGTCATGGGCGCCGACCCGCGCGACCGGGCACGTGACCTGATGGCCGCGTTCACCGACCCGACGATCACCGCCGTGCTGGCCACCGTCGGCGGGGACGACCTGATCACTGTCACCCCATACCTGAACGACGAGGAGCTGTGGGCCAACCCGAAGCCGTACTTCGGCTACTCGGACAACACCAACGTGCTCAACCACCTCTACCGGCTGGATCTCGTCGGCTACCACGGCGGGTCCGTGCTGGTGCACCTCGGGCGCTCCGGCAAGCCGCACCCGCTGACACTCGACTCGCTGCGCGCCGCGCTGTTCACCTCCGGCTGGTACGAGCTGACCGCCGCCCCCGAGTGGGGCGACGAGCCGTGCGACTGGCGCGACCCGGCCACCCTGGCCGAGGAGCCGCCGATGTACCCGTCCGAGGGCTGGCGCTGGCACGGCCCGGCCGAGGTGGTGCAGGGCCGCACGTGGGGCGGCAATCTGGAGATCCTGCACTGGCTGATGGCGACCGACCGCGTTCCGCGCGCGGCCGACCTGGCCGGCTCGGTGCTGGTGCTGGAGACCTCGGAGGAGATGCCGTCCGCGCAGGAGGTCTTCCGGATCGTGCGGAACCTGGGCGAGCGCGGGTTGCTCGCCGGCTTCCCGGCGATCGTGGTGGGCCGGCCCAAGGCGTGGGACTTCGACCGGCCCCACACGGTCGCGGAGCGGCTGGCCTGGGCCGCCGACCAGCGGGCGGCGATCCTGTCGGCTCTTGCACCCTACGCGGGCGACCCGGTGGTGGTCTTCGACGTCGACCTGGGCCACACCGACCCGCAGCTGATCATCCCGTACGGCGGCGAGATCCGCGTGGACGCGGTGGAGCGACGGATAGCGGTCCGCTACTGACCCGCCCGCACCCGCCGTCCGCCGCTCGGCCATGGGTGTCTACGTCCCCGTTTGACACCCACGCCGTTCCACTCACGGATGGAAGTGCCGGTCAGTGGAACGCCGTGGGTGTCTCGGGCCCGTCTTGACACCCGTGCCGCTCCACTCGCTGCTGGCAGCGGTCGGGTGGGCGCAGAGATCTACTGCGCCTCGGCGAGGCGAGCGGTGGGTGTCGGAGAGCGGTGGGCCGCCATCTCGGCTGGGTCAGGCGGCCACGACGGCGAAGGCCCGGACCGGGAACGTGCCCATGCCGGCGACCCGTGGCGGGGCGGCGGTGAACCGGAAGCCGGTCGGCGGCAGCGCGTCCAGGCCGGTCAGGTGCTCCACGATCGGCACCCCGGCGGCCAGCAGACCGGTGTGCGCCGGGCGCTGGCCCTCCGCCGCCGGAGTCATGTCGTCGATGTTGATCGAGTCGATGCCGACCAGCGCCGCGCCCGCCTCGGCCAGCCACTGCGCGCCGTCACCGGTCAGGTAGGGCGCGTCCGCCGCGGCGTACCTGTCGGTGCCGAAGTGCGCGTCCCAGCCGGTGTGCAGCAGCACCGCGCACCCGGCCACGTCGTACGGGGCGAGCATCAGCCGGTCCACCGCCCGGGTACCGGCCGGCACCCGTACCACCAGGCCGGGCAGGTCGGCGAGGCGGTCCAGCGGCACCCCGGTCAGGTCCGGGCCGTCGGCGAAGCGGTGCGACGGCGTGTCCACGTACGTGCCGGTGTTGGCGATCATGTCGATCCGGGCGACGTGGAACTCGACGCCCGGCGCGTACCGATTCCGGGACTCCTCCCGGGTCAGCCAGTCGCTGATCGCCGGGCCGGGCCAGCCGGGCAGCGTGACCAGCCCTTCGGCGATCACGTGACTCAGTTCGACGAGCTTCCGCCCACCCGAGGCCGGCACATCGAGGCCCCGTCCGCCCTTGTGCGGCTCCTCGACCACGGTCCGGTTGGTGATCCGCACCTCGCCGACCATGAGCAGCCCGAGGTGCCGGACCAGCAGCGCGGCCACCTCGTCGTCGGTGACGTCCGGGTGCGGCACGTCCAACCGGAACCCGTCCGTGCGCAGGCCACCACCGTTTGCGAAATCCACCTGGGCGTCGAAGACCGCCCGATACTCGACCATCCGCCCACCGCACCACGCCCGGTCACGGCCGGTCAAGATCGAAGATCGGGCGGGCCCGGATCGTCGGTGGAGGGGGATAGGCTCGAACGGTGCACCCCCCGTCCGGCTGGACGCGGGGTCGTCGTCGTGTGTCGATCCGCTGGAAGTGATCACTGATGCTCACCGGACTCTTCTCCGCCGCCCTGGCCGACCCGGGGCTGGCCCGGGCGCGTGACCTGGCGCGCTCCGGTGCCGCGCAGGTCGACGGGCTCGACCTCACCGCCCCCGCCGCGTTGCGCCCGTTCGCGGTGGCAGCGGTCGCCGCCGACGAGTCGGCCGGCGGCGCGGGCCGTCCCGTGCTCGCGGTCACCGCCACCACCCGGGAGGCCGACGACCTGGCCTCCGCGCTGGGCAGCCTGCTGCCGCCGGAGCAGGTGGCGGTCTTCCCGTCCTGGGAGACGCTGCCGCACGAGCGCCTGTCGCCCCGCTCCGACACGGTCGGGCGGCGCCTCGCCGTGCTGCGCCGCCTCGCCCACCCGGAGGCCGCCGACGCGCACGGCCGCACCGGGCCGCTGCGGGTCGTGGTCGCGCCGGTCCGGTCGCTGCTCCAGCCGCAGCTCAAGGGCCTCGGCGACCTGGAACCCGTCCAGCTCGCCGCCGGTGACGAGGCCGACCTGGAAGAGGTCGCCCGCCGGCTCACCGACATGGCGTACGCCCGGGTCGACCTGGTCACCAAGCGCGGCGAGTTCGCGGTACGCGGCGGCATCCTGGACGTCTTCCCGCCCACCGACGAGCACCCGTCCCGGGTCGAGTTCTGGGGCGACGAGGTGGAGGAGATCCGCACGTTCGCGGTCGCCGACCAGCGCACCATCGAGGGCGTCGCGCAGATGTGGGCGCCGCCGTGCCGCGAGCTGCTGCTCACCCCGGACGTGCGGGAGCGGGCCGCCGCGCTCGCCGCCGAGCACCCCGAGCTGGCCGAGATCCTGGACAAGCTGGCCGAGGGCATCCCGGTGGAGGGCATGGAGTCCCTCGCGCCGGTGCTGATCGGCGCCGACGCGCTGGAACTGCTCGTCGACTGCATGCCGGCCGGCACCCACGTACTCCTCTGCGACCCCGAGCGCATCCGCACCCGCGCGCACGACCTGGTGCGTACCTCGGAGGAGTTCCTCCAGGCCAGCTGGGCCGCAGCCGCCGTCGGCGGCCAGGCCCCGGTCGACCTCGGCGCCGCCGCCTTCAAGACCCTGGCCGAGGTACGCACGGCAGCCCGCGCCCTGCGCCAGCCCTGGTGGACGCTCGCGCCGTTCGGCCTGGTCGAGGCGGACGCGGCACCGGCCCGGCAGCCCTGGGAGGACGCGCCGGCCGAGGTCGACGTCACCCCCGACAACGCCATCGCGGTGAGCCTGGCCGCCCAGCCGGCCCCGCTCTACCACGGCGAGACGGCCCGGGTGGTCGAGGACCTGAAGCGCTGGGCCGGCGAGGGCTGGTCGATCGCGCTGGTCTTCGAGGGGCACGGCCCCGCCCAGCGGGCCGTCGAGGTGCTCCGTGACGCCGGTCTCGGCGCCCGGCTCACCGAGGAGGTGCCCACCGCGCCCGCACCGGGCGAGCTGCTCGTGTCGTGCGGCTGCCTGACCGCCGGCTTCGTCGACGAGGCGTCGAAGTTCGTGCTGCTCACCGGCAACGACGTCACCGGCGGCCGGGGCACCTCCACCCGCGACATGCGCAAGATGCCCAGCCGGCGGCGCAACACCATCGACCCGCTGGAGCTGAAGGCCGGCGACTTCGTGGTGCACGAGCAGCACGGCATCGGCCGGTACGTCGAGCTGGTGCAGCGCACGGTCAACGGCGCCAGCCGCGAATACCTGGTCATCGAGTACGCGCCGAGCAAGCGCGGCCAGCCCGGCGACCGCCTCTTCGTCCCGACCGACCAGCTCGATCAGCTCTCCCGCTACGTCGGCGGCGAGCAGCCCACGCTGCACAAGATGGGCGGCTCGGACTGGCAGAAGTCCAAGGCGCGGGCGCGCAAGGCGGTCCGCGAGATCGCCGCGCAGCTCATCCAGCTCTACGCCGCGCGCAAGGCGTCCAAGGGGCACAACTTCGCCCCCGACACCCCGTGGCAGCGGGAGCTGGAGGACGCCTTCCCCTGGCAGGAGACGCCGGACCAGCTGGCCGCCATCGAGGAGGTCAAGCGGGACATGGAACAGACCGTCCCGATGGACCGGCTGATCTGCGGCGACGTCGGCTACGGCAAGACCGAGATCGCGGTACGGGCGGCGTTCAAGGCGGTGCAGGACGGCAAGCAGGTGGCGGTGCTGGTGCCGACCACGCTGCTGGTGCAGCAGCACTACAACACGTTCGCCGAGCGGATGAGCCAGTTCCCGGTGTCGATCCGGCAGCTGTCCCGGTTCCAGACGCCGAAGGAGACCGAGCAGACGCTGGAGATGGTCGCCGCCGGCACCGTCGACATCGTCATCGGCACCCACCGGCTGCTCCAGGCGTCCACCCGGTTCAAGCAGTTGGGCCTTGTGATCATCGACGAGGAGCAGCGGTTCGGCGTCGAGCACAAGGAGCACCTGAAGACGCTGCGCGCCTCGGTCGACGTGCTCGCCATGTCGGCCACCCCGATCCCGCGCACGCTGGAGATGGCGATCACCGGCATCCGGGAGATGTCCACCATCGCCACCCCGCCGGAGGAGCGGCACCCGGTGCTCACGTTCGTCGGCGCGTACGACGACCGGCAGGTGGCCGCCTCCATCCACCGCGAGCTGCTCCGCGACGGTCAGGTCTTCTATCTGCACAACCGGGTCGAGTCGATCGAGAAGACGGCCCGCAAGTTGCGGGAGCTGGTGCCGGAGGCCCGGGTCGCGGTGGCGCACGGCCAGATGGGCGAGGAGGCGCTGGAGAAGGTGATGGTCGGCTTCTGGGAGAAGGAGTTCGACGTCCTGGTCTGCACCACCATCGTCGAGTCCGGCATCGACATCCCGAACGCCAACACGCTCATCGTGGAGCGGGCCGACCTGCTCGGCCTGGCCCAGCTGCACCAGATCCGCGGCCGGGTCGGCCGGGGCCGCGAGCGGGCGTACGCGTACTTCCTCTACCCGCCGGAGAAGCCGCTCACCGAGAACGCGCACGAGCGGCTGGCCACCATCGCCCAGCACACCGAACTCGGCGCGGGCATGTACGTGGCGATGAAGGACCTGGAGATCCGCGGCGCCGGCAATTTGCTCGGCGGCGAGCAGTCCGGCCACATCGAGGGCGTCGGCTTCGACCTGTACGTCCGGATGGTCGGCGAGGCGGTGTCCGCGTTCAAGGGCGAGAGCACCGAGGAGGAGACGGAGGTCAAGGTCGACCTGCCGATCGACGCGCACCTGCCGCACGACTACGTCGGAGTGGAGCGGCTGCGCCTGGAGATGTACCGCAAGCTCGCCGAGGCCCGCGACGCCGAGCGGCTGCGCGAGGTGGTCGCCGAGATGACCGACAGGTACGGCGAGCCGCCCGCGCCGGTGCAGAACCTGGTCGCGGTGGCGCGGTTCCGGCTGCTGGCCCGCCGCTACGGGCTCACCGACGTGTCGATGCAGGGCAAGCACATCCGGTTCGGCCCGCTGCCGCTGCCCGACTCGAAGCAGATGCGGCTCAAGCGCTACCACCCGGACTCGGTCTACAAGCAGGCGCTCGACCAGGTCAGCGTTCCCCGGCCCAGCACCCGGCGGATCGGTGGCGAGCCGCTGCGCGACCAGGCGCTGCTGGAGTGGTGCGAGCAGCTCCTGGCGGATGTCCTGGGCAAGCCCGAGGAGCTGGCAGTCTCCGTCCCGGCGGGTGCGCGATGAGGTGGGTGGAGTCACAGGCCGGTACGGGGCGTGAGAGAGTGAGCCACATGCGTGCACGTCGTTCCCTCGTCGCCGTCAGCGTCGCGGCCCTTGCCGCGCTCTCTCTCGCCGCCTGTGGCCGGTCCGCCCCGGACGTCGCCGCCTACGTCGGAGACACCCGTTACTCCGTCGAGCGGGTCGATGCGATCTACGACGACGCGCAGCGGCAGTACGCGGACGCCGTCCGGAACCAGGCGCCGCAGACGCCGTCGCCGGAGGAGCTGCGGTCCCCGGTGACCCGGCAGGACGTGCTGAACCTGCTCGTCGCGCTCGACCTCGGCAAGCGCGTCGCGGCCGAGAAGGGCCTCCAGGTCACCGACGAGGTGTCCCCGGAGCAGCTTCAGCAGCCGCTGCGGATGCCGGCGACCACCGAGTACACGAAGCTGTGGGGCGAGTGGGTGGACCTCTCCGCCACCCTCCAGCAGAGCCTGCCCCCGGCCGACCTCAGCGACGAGTCCCTGATGGCCGTCTACCGCGCCATCGAGAAGACCGGGGCGATCCAGCCGGGCCTGACCGTCGACCAGGTCCGGCAGGCGTTCGGCGAGGCCGGGTTCGTGCGCAGCGCCACCGCGCTCAGCAACGCGCTGCAGCAGCAGGCCGAGAAGGTGGACGTGAGCGTCAACCCCCGGTTCGGCGTGAGCGGCGTGCCGTCGCTCGTCAACACCGGCCAGTCGCTCGTCTTCTACTCCCTGCCCTACGTCAACCAGGACGGCCCGGTCACCGACATCTCGACGCCGGAGGCGCCGGCCGGTGGTTCGCCGGCCCCCGGAACCGCATGACCGCCCGCATCGTCCTGCTCGTCACCTCGCCCCGGCTGCCCGCCGGCCTGCTGACCTCGGCCGCCTGGGACGCCGTACGCTCCGCGCCGGTCCTCGCCGGTGCGGAGAGCGAGCTGACCCGGGCGGTCCGGACGGCCGGCGCCGAGGTGAGCGTGGTGACCGAGGGCGCGACCCAGGCGCTGCTCGACGCCGCCGCCACGCACGGCGGGGCGGTGTGGCTGGCCGGCCCGGCCGGCGACGAGACGCTGGCCCGTGAGCTGGGGCTGCGGCTGGCCCGCGAGCCCGGGCTGGCCGAGCTGGAACTGATGTACGGCTCGTGGGACCCGCCCGGCGCCCGGCTGCTCGACGCGGTCGAGGTGATGGACCGGCTGGCCTCCCCGGGCGGAGACCCGTGGAAGCGGGCGCAGACCCACCGCAGCCTGGCCGGGTTCCTGCTGGAGGAGTGCTACGAGGCGTACGACGCGATCAGCGCCGACGACACCGACGCGCTCCGCGAGGAACTGGGCGACGTGTTGCTCCAGGTGCTGCTGCACGCCCGGCTGGCCGAGGACCTACCGGACGGCAAGAGCTGGACCGTCGACGACGTGGCCGGAACGCTCGTCGACAAGATGGTGCGGCGCAACCCGCACGTGTTCTCCGGCGAGCCGGCCGGCTCGATCGAGGAGATCGAGGCGAACTGGGAACGGATCAAGCGGGCCGAGAAGACCCGCGAATCGGTGCTGGACGGCATCGCGCTGAGCCAGCCCGCGCTCGCGCTGGCCGCGAAGATCCTGGACCGCGCCGGCCGGGTCGGCCTGGCCGTACCGCCCCCGCTGGCCGAGTCGCAGGTGGACCCGGAAGCGCGGCTGGGGGCGAGCCTGCTGGCAACTGTCGCCGCCGCCCGGCAGGCCGGCATCGACCCGGAGGCCGCCCTGCGTCGTGCCACCTTGGCGTACGCCGAGGCGGTCCGAGCCGCCGAACGCCCCACCTGACCCCGCGCACCCCTCCCGCCCTCCAGCCCCCGCGATCTTGCACTTGCGGCCCCCTGGGCATCGCAAATGTCCCTTCCGTCCGGGCAGGAAGTGCAAGATCGCGGAGGGCCCTTGTCCGCCCGGTCGGGACCCAGCGCGCTGCCGGCCCGAGTTGAGCCCTCTCGCTTCCCGAGACTCGTAGACCGCATCTCGGGATCGGCGGTAGATCTTGGTACGAAAGGGCCCTCATAGGGGCCGTTCCGTACCAAGATCTGCCCAGCCACCCGGCGGGCCGTGTCGGTGATCAAGGAGTTTGGGGTCGCGGCGGGCGCGAACTCCTTGATCAACGCGGAGGGTGGCCCGGCGGGCGGGAGCTGGGTCGCGGAAGGGGTCGGGGGTGATCGGTAGGGTGCCGGGTATGGAGTCGTTCGTACCGCTGGCGGAGCGGATCGTGGAGGCGTTGCTGGAGAGCCGGCCCGGGCTGGCCACCTCCGCCGGGGACCACCGCTACGACGACCGGCTGCCCGATCTGTCCGCGGACGCGCTCGCCGCCGATCAGGCGATGCTGAAGGACGCGGCGGACGCGCTCGCCGAGATCGACCCGGACGCGCTCGACGTGGCGGAGAGCGTCGACCACGCGCTGCTCACCAGCATGATCGACAGAGGGCTGTTCGAGGCCACCGAGATTCGCGCCCACGAGTGGGATCCGCTGCGCCACAATCCGGGGCCGCTGCTGCACGCCCTGCTGGCCCGTCCCTTCGCCCCGGCCGAGGAGCGCCTGACCAGCCTCGCCGGGCGCCTGTCGGCCGTACCGGATGCGCTTGCGACGGCGCGCGCGACGCTGCGGGACATGCCGCGCATCCACGCGGAGACGGCGGTCGGGCAGTTCACCGGCACGGCGGCGCTGATCCGCGACGAGGTGCCGGCGTTGCTCGCCCAGGCGCCGGCGCTGCGTGACCGGGTCGGCCCGGCGGCCACGGAGGCGATCGCCGCGCTGGAGGAGTTCGTGGCGTGGCTGCGGCAGGGTCTGGCGGCCGATGCGGGCCCGGGGCGTGACCCGCGGCTGGGCCGGCGGCGCTGGGAGGCGCGGCTGTGGCACACGCTCGACACCGAGCTGAGCGCCGCCGAGGTGCAGCGCCGCGCGTGGGCGAACCTCGACCGGGTCACCGAGGAGATCCGCGCGGCGGCCGTCGAGCTGGTCGGTGGCCCGGCCGACGACGAGACGGTACGCCGGGCGCTGGACCTGCTGGCCGCCGAGCACCCGGACGACGCCACCATCGTCGACCTCGCCTCGGTGACGCTGGACGAGGCGAGTGACTTCGTGCGCCACCACGACCTGGTCAGCATGGTCGGTGACCCGTGCGTGATCCAGGAGATGCCGGAGTTCGCGCGGGGTGTGGCGGTCGCCTACTGCGATTCGCCGGGGCCGCTGGAGACGGCCGACGTGCCGACGTTCTACTGCATCGCGCCCACCCCGGCGGACTGGCCGGCGCAGCGGGTCGAGTCGTTCTACCGGGAATACAACGACCACATGATCCGCAACCTGACCGTGCACGAGGCGATGCCCGGCCATTTCCTCCAGCTCGCCCACGCCCGCCGCTACGACGGGCCGACGCGGGTACGCGCGCTCACCGAGTCGGGCGTGTTCATCGAGGGCTGGGCGGTCTACACCGAGGAGCTGATGGCCGGGCTCGGCTTCGGCGGGCTGCCGGTGCGGTTGCAGCAGCTCAAGATGCAGTTGCGGATGACCATCAACGCGCTGCTCGACCAGCTAGTGCACTGCGACGATCTGCCCGAGTCCGAGGCGATGGCGCTGATGACCGGGCGCGGCTTCCAGGAGGAGGGGGAGGCGGCCGGCAAGTGGCGGCGGGCGCTGCTCACCTCCACGCAGCTGTCGACGTACTTCGTCGGCTACAGCGAGATGGCCGACATCGCCGCCGCCCGTCCGGACGGCGTGCCGGTGCGCGACTGGCACGACGCCATGCTGGCGTACGACTGCCCGCCGCCGCGCCACCTGCGCACCCTGCTGGGGGTGTGAGGGCTCACCGGCGGGCGGCGACCGCGTCGATCAGCCAGCGCGACAGGGAGTACGCGGGCGGCAGCTCGGCGGGCAGCGCGTCGACCGGGAACCAGCGCGCCTCGGTCAGCTCCGTGCCGTCGGCCACCGGTTGTGCGGCCGGGTCGGTCACCTCGGCGGTGAACCCGGCGAGCAGTGTGCCCGGTCCGGTCAGCGCCCACGGCTGGCTGTCCACGTACGCGGGGCGGCGCAGGGTCAGGCCGACCTCCTCGGCGACCTCGCGGTGCACCGCCGCCTCCAGCGACTCGCCGGCCTCGACGAAACCGGCGACGAGCGCCCACAACTCGGTCGGGCCGTGCGCGTGCCGGACCAGCAGGAGCTCGTCTGCTCCGCCGGCCCGGCCCGGGCGGGTTATCGCGGTCAGCACCGCTACGGACAGCGGCACGAACACGGTCAGCCCGCAGTCCGGGCAGCGCCGCGCGGTCTCGCCCGGCACGTCGGCCAGTTCGGCCCGGCACGCCCCGCACCACCTGTGCGTACGCCGCCAGGTGACCACGGCGAGCGCCCGCCCGGCCAGGTCGGCGTGGGGTGCGGGCAGTTCGGCGGCGAGGCCGCGCCAGCCGCGCCACCGGCCGGGCAGCGACTCGGGGTCGGTGACCTCGGCCGCCCACGCCGGGGTGCCGTCGAGCGTGCCGACGGGTGTCCAGGCGAGGTCGCCGGGCAGCGCGCCGATGCGCAGCGGCTGCGCGGCGTCCGGGCCGGTCAGCAGTTTCCGGCCGGCGACCGGCAGCGCCAGGTCGCCCGGCTGCGGCGGCCGCCCGTGATCGGCGGCGGGCCGGAACCCGGCGCCGTCGGGCGGGGTCACGACGTGGCGGGGCGGCGGTCCACCACACCCGCGCCGGCCGGTACGGCGAACGCGGCGGCCTCGACGCTCTCGGTGTAGCGGCTCAGCGTCACCTCGGCCGGCTTGCCGTCGATCGTGCCGGAGAAGCTGCCCAGCACGCCTTCGTTCGTCACGCAGGTGCTGAAGCGCTCACCGTCGTGGGTGACGTTCACGCAGGTGGCGTGGTGCCCGGCCAGCGTGGTGTCGCTCTGCTCGATGACCGCGTCCGGCGCGAGCGCGGCCTCGGTGAGCAGCCGGAT
The DNA here is from genome assembly GCF_018070485.1 of Micromonospora sp. C41. Lineage (NCBI taxonomy): Bacteria > Bacillati > Actinomycetota > Actinomycetes > Micromonosporales > Micromonosporaceae > Micromonospora > Micromonospora sp. C41. The sequence goes on from NZ_JAGPXP010000007.1 coordinate 130,316, forward strand.
CACCGCCGGGGGCGTGACCAGGCCCTGCTTGCGTGCCTCGTCGTAGACGATCACCGAGGGTTTTCCGGCGGTGAGGACGGGCGGAGACACGGTGCAGGAGGTGCGGGCGGCGGTGCTCGCGCACCGGGTCACCGACTCCTGGGTCACCGTGATCTTGCCGCCGGGCCAGGTGTACGTGGAGCGCAGCGGCTTCCTGGTCTGCGCGATCGAGGCGGTGCGACCGCCGTCGAGCTGGTAGTCGGCGGCCCAGGTCTGCTCCAGCGCCCGGTCCATCCGCGCGGCGAGGTCGTTGACCAGGTCGGCCCGACCGAGCGCGACGCCCGCGTCGTCCAGGGCCTGGCAGCCGGTGACCGAGAGCGACGCGATGACCGAGGCGGCGAGCACGCGGAGAGTCGTCGAGGCGGCAGGCATGATGCCCAGCCTTGTCGATCGACGCAACCTCTCGCAAACCGGTTGCCGGTTGACGACCGGTAATCCGGGAATGTCCGTCTCAGCAAGCGCCTCGGGGGCCGCCCCGAGCGGCGTACGGCGGGGCGGGGACCGATACGCTGCGTTCAACACCTGCCTCAGCCGCACCGTCGCGGCCCATATCGGACCGGAACCACACAAACGAGGAGCGACTCAGTGGCAACCATCGAGGGAATCGTCGCCCGGGAGATCCTGGACTCGCGGGGCAACCCGACGGTCGAGGTCGAGGTCGGGCTCGACGACGGCACGATCGCCCGCGCCGCGGTGCCGTCCGGCGCCTCCACCGGCGCCTTCGAGGCGGTCGAGCTGCGCGACGGTGACAAGGACCGCTACCTGGGCAAGGGTGTCGAGAAGGCCGTCGCCAACATCGAGGACCGGATCGTCGACCAGCTCATCGGCTACGAGGCCAGCGAGCAGCGGCTGATCGACCAGAAGATGATCGACATCGACGGCTCGGACAACAAGGGCGAGCTGGGCGCGAACGCCATCCTCGGTGTCTCCCTGGCCGTGGCCAAGGCCGCCGCGGGCAGCGCCGAGCTGAGCCTGTTCCGCTACCTGGGCGGCCCGAACGCGCACCTGCTCCCGGTGCCGATGATGAACATCCTCAACGGTGGCGCGCACGCCGACTCGAACGTCGACATCCAGGAGTTCATGATCGCGCCGATCGGCGCGCCGACGTTCCGGGACGCGCTGCGCTCGGGCGCCGAGGTCTACCACGCGCTGAAGTCGGTGCTGAAGAAGAAGGACCTGTCGACCGGCCTGGGTGACGAGGGCGGCTTCGCCCCGAACCTGCCCACCAACGCCGCCGCGCTGGACCTGATCGCCGAGGCGGTGGAGAAGGCCGGTTACCGGCTCGGCACCGACATCGTCTTCGCGCTCGACGTGGCCGCCACCGAGTTCTTCGACAACGGCACGTACACGTTCGAGGGCACCGCGAAGAGCGCCGAGGAGATGAGCAACTACTACACCAAGCTCGCCGGCGACTACCCGATCGTGTCGATCGAGGACCCGCTGGCCGAGGACGACTGGAGCGGCTGGGCCACCCTGACCGCCGCGCTCGGCGACCGGATCCAGATCGTCGGCGACGACCTGTTCGTGACCAACCCGCAGCGCATCGCCCGGGGCATCGCGGAGCGGGCCGCCAACGCGGTGCTCGTCAAGGTCAACCAGATCGGCTCGCTCACCGAGACGCTGGACGCCGTCGACCTGGCTCACCGGGCCGGCTTCAAGTGCATGATGAGCCACCGTTCCGGCGAGACCGAGGACACCACCATCGCGGACCTGGCCGTCGCCACCGGCTGCGGGCAGATCAAGACCGGCGCCCCGGCCCGCTCGGACCGGGTGGCCAAGTACAACCAGCTCCTGCGGATCGAGGAGGAGCTGGCCGACGCGGCGCGGTACGCCGGCGCCGGCGCGTTCCCGCGTTACCGTTCGGCCTGAGCGAGCGCTCCGGGGGAGGGGTGTGACGATGCAGCAGCGCCGCACACCGGGTGGCCAGCGGCCCGCCCGTCGGCCGGGTCAGCCCGGCCGGACGGGCGGCGCCCGGGTCCGGTCCACGGCCCGCGACAACGGCGTCCGCGCGGAGACGCGCGCCGCCGGCCGGTCACCCGGCGCGTCCCGGGCCAGCGACGGCGTACGCTCCGCGAGCCGCCCCGCCGCGGCCCGGCGTACCGCTGCCGGTGGTCCGGTCAAGCGGCTCACCGCACCCCAACCCCGGCGCTTCACCGGGCGCGCCACAGTGCTGTTCGCGGTGCTGATCGCGCTCGCGCTGGCGTACACCTATCCGGTCCGGGTCTACCTGGACCAGCAGGCGGACATCGAACGGATGGAGGCCGCGCAGGCCGCCCAGCGGGCCGAGATCGAGCGGCTCACCGCCGAGGCGGCCAAGTGGAAGGACCCGGAGTACGTCAAGACGCAGGCCCGGGAGCGGTTCTTCATGGGCAAGCCGGGCGAGACGCTGCTGGTGGTGCTCTCCGACCCGGAGGGCGCGGCCAAGGACGCCGGCAAGGACGCGAAGCCGGGGGCGCCGACCGCGCCGGAGCCCTGGTACGACACCCTGTGGTCGAGCGTGCGGGCGGCGAACGCCGAGCGCCAGGACAAGTGAGCTTTGATTCGAGAGGCACAACCTTGAGCGTCGTACCACCGCAGGAGCCGGCGGCGGACTCCGTACCCCCGCCGGAACGCCAGCCGGCCACCGAGGCCGACCTGGCCGCGGTGGCCGCGCAGCTCGGACGCCCGCCGCGCGGCACCCGTGCGGTGGCCCACAGGTGCCCGTGCGGCCTGCCCGACGTGGTGGAGACGACGCCCCGGCTGGCCGACGGCACGCCGTTCCCGACGCTGTTCTACCTGACCTGCCCGCGTGCCACGGCGGCGTGCAGCCGGCTGGAGTCGGCCGGGCTGATGAAGGAGATGGCCGAACGGCTCGCCGAGGACCCGGAGCTGGCCGCGCGCTACCGGGCGGCGCACGAGGACTACCTGACCCGCCGGGAGGCGATCGGCGAGGTGCCGGAGATCGCCGGCATCTCGGCCGGTGGCATGCCGGGGCGGGTGAAGTGCCTGCACGTGCACCTGGGGCACGCGCTCGCCGCCGGGCCGGGGGTCAACCCGTTCGGCGACGAGACGCTGGCGCTGGTGGAGAAGTGGTGGGCCGCCGGCCCCTGCGTGGACGTGCCGGCGGAGTGAGATGAGCGCCGACCAGATCACTGTGCGCCGGGCCCGCACCGCCGACGTGCGCGGCATCCGGCGGCTGGTGGACACCTACACCGACGACCGGCGGCTGCTCAGCAAGGCGACTGTGACGCTGTACGAGGACGTGCAGGAGTTCCGGGTCGCGGTGACGCCGGACGGCACGGTGGTCGGGTGTGGCGCGCTGCACGTGATGTGGGAGGACCTGGCCGAGATCCGGACGGTGGCGGTCGACCCGTCCTGCCGGGGCCACAAGATCGGGCACCGGATCGTCGGTGAGCTGATCGACTCGGCGCGCGACCTGGGCATCGCCCGGATCTTCGTGCTCACGTTCGAGACCGGCTTCTTCGGCTCGTTCGGCTTCCGCGAGATCGACGGCGCGCCCGTGCCGCAGCCGGTCTACGAGCAGCTCCTGCGCTCGTACGACGAGGGTGTCGCGGAGTTCCTGGACCTGGAACGGGTCAAGCCCAACACCCTGGGCAACTCCCGCATGCTGTTGCGCCTCTGAGCTGCCCCGGGCGGGCTGCCGTAGGGTGGGCGCCGTGAGTGCGCGTGTGGCAGCCATCGACTGCGGGACCAACTCGATCCGACTGCTGATCGCCGACCTGCCCGGCCCCTCGGCCGGGGAAACGGTGCCGCTCGTGGACGTCAGCCGGCGGATGGAGATCGTCCGCCTGGGGCAGGGCGTCGACCAGACCGGCATGCTCGCCCCCGAGGCCATCGAGCGGACCCGGGTCGCGCTCGCCGACTACGCGGCCGAGATCGAGAAGTCCGGCGCCGAGCGGGTACGCATGTGCGCCACCTCGGCCTCCCGCGACGCCTCCAACGCCGCCGACTTCCGGACGATGGTCGAGCGCACGCTCGGCGTACCGCCCGAGGTCGTGACCGGCGACGAGGAGGCACGCCTGTCGTTCACCGGCGCGGTGCGCGGCCTGCCCGCCGACGCCGAACCGCCGTACCTGGTGGTCGACATCGGCGGCGGCTCGACCGAGTTCGTCGTCGGCACCCGCGCCGACGGCGTCCGGGGCGCGATCTCGGTGGACATCGGCTGCGTCCGGATGACCGAACGCCACCTGCACGGCGACCCGCCGACCGCGGCACAGATCGCCGCCGCCGAGGCCGACATCGCCGCCGCCGTCGACCGCGCGCTCGCCGCCGTGCCCGGCCGCGAGGCCGCCACGCTGGTCGGGCTGGCCGGTTCGGTCACCACCGTGGTCGCGCTGGCGCAAGGGCTCCAGGAGTACGACCCGAGCCGCATCCACCACGCCCGCGTCTCGTACGAGCAGGTGGCCGAGGTGACCGCCGACCTGCTCGGCAAGAGCAGTGAGCAGCGGCTGGCGTACCCGGTGATGCACCCGGGGCGGGCCGACGTGATCGGCGCGGGCGCGCTGGTGCTGCGAGTGATCATGGAGCGGGCCGGGATGCCGTCGGTGGTCGCCTCCGAGCACGACATCCTCGACGGCATCGCCTGGAGCCTCGCCTAGCCCTCTGGCCCCTTCCGGCGGTGATCAAGGAGTTTGTGTCCGATCCGGACGCCTCCGGGGCCGCCAACTCCTTGGTCAACAAGAAGGGGCGGGCGGCGTCAGTCCGTCGCCAGGTCGGGGCGGTGTTCCCTGATCCACTTCTCGACGTCGGACTTCCGCCAGACCTTGCCCATCGCCAGCACGGCGATCGGCTCCGGGAAGTTGCGCTGGTTGGCGATCACGGATGCGCGCTGACGCGACACGTTGCCGAGCATCGCCCGGATCTCCGACACGCCCACCAGCTCCACACGTTGACGATGGCAGCGTCGACGTCGCCGAACAGCGACAACTACGGAGGCTATTGACACTGACAATAGAAGGCGACACGATCGGGGGATGAGCATGGGGAACTGTTCTCCCGTACCCGATCGCGGTCGCCGGGTCGTGCGGCCGCACGTCCCGATGCGGCCGTTGTGGTTGTGCCGGGTGTGCGCGGCCCCCTGGCCGTGCCAGCCGGCCCGCCTGTTGCTGCTGCTCGACTACCGGCGTGACCGCGTCGCCCTGTCGATCCACATGGCCGGCTGCCTGTTCGACGCCACCGCCGACCTGCTGCGCACCAACCCGAACCCGGCCGACCTGTTCGACCGTTTCATCGGATGGACCGCCCGCCTGTAGGTGCTGTGTCGTTGACGGTAGTGCGTATTGCGCACTAGTGTGCGGAGCGTGGATACCACGCAGCTCCTCAAGGGCGTGCTCGACCTCGCGGTGCTCGCCGTGCTCAAGGACGAGGACGGGTACGGCTACGACATCCTGCGGCGGCTACGCGAGGCCGGTCTCACCGAGGTCGGCGACGCCTCGGTCTACGGCACGCTGCGCCGGCTGTTCGCGGCCGGTCTGCTCACCACGTACGTGGTGCCGAGCGAGTCCGGGCCGCACCGCAAGTACTACTCGCTCAACTCCGCCGGGCGTGACCAGCTCACCCGCTCCGGCAAGACCTGGCGCTCGTTCGCCACCACCATGGACGCGCTGCTCGACGATCGGGGGATGGCGGCATGACCGTCACGGGGCAGGAGATCACGGACTACGTCGACCGGGTGCGGGCCGCGCTCGCCGACCTGCCGCCGGAGGTCCGCGACGAGTTGACCGAGGAACTGCCGGAACACCTCGCCGAGGTTGCCGCCGAGGGCGAGGGCACGCTGGTCGACCGCCTGGGCGCCCCCGAGGCGTACGCCGCCGAGCTGCGCGCCGTCGCCGGTGCCCAGCCGAGCCGGCGGCCGGCGCGTTTCCACCGCCTCGCCGAGGCCCGGCGGGAGGCGGCTACCCAGCTGCGTCTGCTCGACCGCCAGCTCGGCCCGGTGCTCGGGCACGAGACGGTGAGCGACTTCCTGCGCCCGCTGCGCCCGGCCTGGTGGCTGGTGCGCGGATGGCTGGCCGCGCTGATCGTGGCGTGGATGGTGGACGGCCGGTCCGGCCTGGTGCCCCGGCTGGACGGCAACAGCTCGACGGGGCTGTTGCTGCTCATCGGCGCGATCGTCGCGTCCATGTGGTGGGGTCGCCGATCCGCCGGGATCACCGGGTGGCGGCGGCAACTGCACCAGATCGGCACCGCCGCGCTGCTGCTGTTCTCCTTCGCCGTGCTGGCCCAGGTGGACGAGCGCGCCGACACCGACAGCTACGGCAGTTACGAGCAGACGTCGGTGGACCACAGGTACGACCGGATCGAGGACGTCTTCGTCTACGACCAGCAGGGGCGGCTGATCCGCGACGCGCGGCTCTTCGACCAGAACGGCGTGCCGATCCGGCTCGGCTGGCCGAGCTGCATGGCTGACGCCGGCGCGGTGCCGGAGATGCGTAACACCTACCCGTACTGCCCGGAGCTGGCCCCGTTCGGTCCGCCGGCCTCGCCGTCGATCGCTCCGCCCGCACTCGCGCCCACCGGCAGTGCCACCCCCACCGCTTCCCCGGAACCCACGTCAACTCCCTGAGCGCGCTCGATACCGCGAGATCTTGGAAGGAAACGGCCCTCATAAGGGCTCATAAGGGCCGCAAGCTTCCAAGATCTCGCCGGGTTGTGGTGCGGGGCGTCGGCCACTGGTCTGTGAGGTCTACAGGAGGTGAATGCCACTGTTGTTCTGTCTTCCCCGGGCCGCTGACCGCGTGGCACGCTACCGGCACGTAACAGCCAACTGTGCGACCAGCCAACGTTGACTGACCGCAAGGAGGACGGGCCCATGGGCGAGATGGTGAGCTTCACCGGCAACGGGGGGACGAGCGAGGGGTATCTCGCGATACCCTCCGGCGGTGTGGCCAGCCCGGCGGTCATCGTCATCCAGGACTGGTGGGGTCTCGTACCCCACGTACGGGCCGTGGTCGACCGCTTCGCGGAGGCCGGCTTCGTCGCGCTCGCGCCCGACTTCCGGCACGGCGGACCGGCCGTGAAGCCGACCGAGCCGCGGCTGATGCTCAACAGCTCCCAGATGGACGAGGCGGCGAGCGACATCGCCGCTGCCGCCGAATACCTGGCGAGCCGGCCCGAGGTCGCCGGCAAGGTGGGCTGCGCCGGGTTCTGCGCGGGCGCCAGCCTGGCCCTGTGGTCCGGCACGTTCTCCGAGCGCATCGTGGCCACCGCCGGGTTCTACCCGCGCCTGCCCTGGGAGGGCATGGCCGTGGGAGCGGCGGACGAAGGCGGCTGGGCCGGCTACGCCGGGAAGGCCGCGCTCATCCACTGCTCCGAGGCGGACGGCCTGTCCGCCGCCGACGGGGTGCAGAGCGTCCGCCGGTCCATCGAGTCGGCCGGTGGCACCTGCCAGACGTTCGACTACCCGGGCACCGCGCACGCGTTCTTCAACGAGGACCGGCCGGAGCACTTCGACCAGCGGGCCGCCGCCACCGCCTGGGCCCGCACGCTGGAACTGTTCCGGGCGAAGCTTGGCTGAGTCGCGTACCCCGCAGGACGTGGTCGCCCGCGCCGCGCGGGCGGCCGACCTGGCCGACCTCGACGGCGCGGTCAGCGACTGCTTCGCCTGCCCGCGCCTGGTGGCGTGGCGGGAGGAGGTGGCGCGGGTCAAGCGCGCCGCGTTCCGCGACCAGGACTACTGGGGACGGCCGGTGCCCGGCCTCGGCCCGCCGGACGCGCGCATCGCCATTCTCGGTCTGGCGCCGGCCGCGCACGGCGGCAACCGCACCGGCCGGATCTTCACCGGGGACCGGTCCGGTGACGTGCTGTTCGCCGCGCTGCACCGCGCTGGGCTGGCCAACCAGCCGACGAGCGTCTCCGCCGACGACGGCCTGACGCTGCGTGACACGCGCATCTTCGCCGCCGTGCGGTGCGCGCCGCCGGACAACAAGCCCACCCCGGCCGAGCGGGACACCTGCGCGCCGTGGCTGCACCGCGAGGTCGAACTGATCCGGCCCACGCTGCGCGTCGTGGTCGCGCTGGGCGCGTTCGCGTGGGCCGCGTGGTGGCCGGTGCTACGCCAGGTGTACGGGCAGCGGCCGCCCACGCCGCGACCGGCGTTCGGCCATGGGGCACACTGGTCCGGCGAGTCCGTGCCGGACCTGCTGGGCTGCTACCACGTCAGCCAGCAGAACACGTTCACCGGCCGGCTCACACCGGCGATGCTGGACGACGTGTTCACCCGGGCGAAGGACCTGGCCGGGGTGGACTGAGGAACACCTGAGGCGGTGGGATGGATTTCGGCGTACTGCGCAGGTGGTGGCCGGTCGCCGCGGTGACGGTGCTGCTCGCGCTCGCCGCGTTCGCCGCCGGTCACTCCGCCATCGGGGCCAGCCGGATCCCGCCGGCCGCCGACACCATCCCGTACGTGCCGGAGTACCCGTCGCCCGAGGCGGTGCCGTCGTACCCGGTGGAACCCCGCGACGTGGGTGAGTCCACGTCGGGCGGTGTGCCCGACTGGCTGGCCACCGCCGCCGTGGCGTTGCTGTTCGCGGTGGTGCTGGGCGCCATCGGGTACGTCCTGTGGAACGTGCTCCGGGGCGCGCTGCGGCGGACGACCCGGGCGGTGCCGGTGCGGCGCTCCCGGCGTACCGCCGAGGGGACCGCGCGTGAGGTGGTGGCCGCGCTCGACGCCGGGCTCGTCGAACTGGACGACCGCTCCACCGACCCGCGTACCGCCGTCATCGCGTGCTGGGTGCGCCTGGAGGAGGCCGCCGAGGACGCGGGCGTGCCCCGGCACACCGGCGACACCCCGACCGACCTGGTGGCCCGGCTGCTGCGCGGCGACCCGGAGGCCGGCATCCCGGCGATCGCCAGCGCCGACGTGCTCGACGGGTTCGCGCACGTCTACCGGGAGGCCCGGTACGCCACGCACCCGGTCGACGAGCACACCCGGGACCAGGCCCGCGCCGCGCTACGCCGGCTGCGCGGCGAGCTGACCAGCCTGGCGGGGGAGGCGTCGTGAGCACCAGCATCGACGACCTGCTGTCGTTCGGCGAGGAGCCCGCCGGGGAGGACGTACGCCCCTCGGGCGGTGGCCGGGCACGCCTGCTGCTGCGTACTGCGGCGGTCACCGCCGCCGTCGTGGTGGTGGTCGTGGTCGGGCTGCGCGCGGTCGGCCTGAAGGTGCCGATCTGGATCATCGTGGCCGGGGTGCTCGCCGTGCTCGCCGTACGCCGGGTCACCGCCGCGCTGTCGCCCCCGCCGCCGCCCCGCGCCGGCGCCCGGACGCCCGCCGGTGAGGAGCCCGGCACCTGGAACTGGTCCGCCCGGGACGCGCTGCGCACCGCGATCAACGGCTGGGAGCGCCCGCTGGACTGGTCCGGCGACAACCGGGAGCGGTTCACCGAACGCATCCTGCCGCGCCTCGGCGAGCTGGCCGACGAGCGGCTGCGCCAGCGCCACGGCGTCACCCGCGAGTCCGATCCGGCCCGCGCCCGCGCCCTGCTCGGCGAGCCACTGTGGACGTTCCTCACCACCCCCGCCCGCCGCCCTCCGTCGCCGCGCGACCTCGCGGCGATCGTCGCCGAACTGGAGAAGATCTGATGAACGACGTGGACCGGAGCATGGCCCCCGCCGAGGTGGGCCGGCTCGCCCGGGCCGTCCTGGAGGCGGTCGGCACCGTCGTGGTCGGCAAGCGGGACGCGCTGGAGCTGGTACTGGCCGGCATCCTCGCCGGTGGCCACGTGCTGCTGGAGGACCTGCCCGGCCTGGGCAAGACGCTCACCGCGCGCTGTTTCGCGCAGGCGCTCGGGCTGGACTTCCGGCGGCTCCAGTTCACGCCGGACCTGCTGCCCGCCGACGTGACCGGCTCGTTCCTCTACGACCAGAGCAGCGGCGACTTCGCGTTCCGGGCCGGGCCGGTGTTCACCAACCTGCTGCTCGCCGACGAGATCAACCGGACGCCGCCGAAGACGCAGTCGGCGCTGCTGGAGGCGATGCAGGAGAAGCAGGTGTCGGTGGAGGGCGTGACCTACCGCCTGGACGAGCCGTTCCACGTGCTGGCCACCGCCAACCCCATCGAGTACGAGGGCACGTACCCGTTGCCGGAGGCGCAGCTCGACCGGTTCCTGCTGCGGGTGTCGTTCGGCTACCCCAGCCACGACGAGGAGTGGGACGTGCTGCGCCGCCGGATCGCCCGCCGCCGCGAGGAGGCGGAGATCAAGCCGGTGGTGGACGCCGCGACGCTGCGCGCCATGCAGGCGGCGCTGGAGGACGTGGTGGTCGAGGACTCGGTCGGCCGGTACATCGTGGCGCTCACCGCCGCCACCCGGGAGCACCCGTCGGTGCTCGTCGGCGCGTCCCCGCGCGGCTCGCTGGCGCTGCTGCTGCTGTCCCGGGTCCGGGCGGTGCTCGCCAACCGCGACTACGTGGTGCCGGAGGACGTCAAGGCGGTGGCGGCGCCCGCGCTGGCGCACCGGATCACGCTGCGGCCGGAGATGTGGCTGCGCCGGGTGGATCCGGCGTTCGTGGTCGGCGAGGTGCTGGAGTCCACGCCCGCCCCGGCCAGCGGCGCGCTGCCCAGCTACGCCGCCGGGCGCTGATGGATCGGGCCGAGGCGGCGAGCGGCTGGGCACCCACCTGGGCGCTCGGCCGGGCCGTGCTGCTCACCGGCGTGCTGCTCGTCGCGGCGGTCCTGCTCGGCCGCATCGACCTGGTGGTGCTCGCCACGCCGTTCGCGCTGGGCACCGCGTACGCGCTGCGCCGCCGCCCCGCGGGCCTGCCGGAACTGGAGCTGGGCGTCGGGGACACCCACCTGGTCGAGGGCTCCCCGCTGGCCGCGACCGTCGCGGTGGCCAACCCGGACCTGGTCGGGTACGACCTCGCGGTGGTGCGGACGCGGATGTCGCGCTGGCTGCGCGTGGAGCAGGTCGGCTTCGGCGGCACCGGGCTGGACGTGAGCCGCTCCGGCGGGGCGGACCGCCCGTTCGTCACCTCCGTACCCCGGGGCAGCGCCGTCGACCTGGAGCTGACCGGCACGGCGCTGCGGTGGGGGCGGCACCCGATCGGACCGGCCGGGGCGCGGGTCGCCGTCGCCGACGGGCTGCTGGTCTCCCGCGCGGTGATCACCGACCCGATCCGGGCCCGGGTCTACCCGCGTACCGAGCCGTTCGACGCGGTCGAGGCGATGCCCCGGGCCGCCGGGCTGGTCGGCGCGCACCGGTCGCGGCGGCCGGGGGAGGGCGGCGAGCTGGCCGGGGTACGCGTGTTCGCGCCCGGCGACCGGCTGCGCCGCATCGACTGGCGGGTGTCGCTGCGGGCCCGCCAACTGCACGTGGCGGCGACGCTCTCGGACCGGGACGCCGAGGTGGTGGTGCTGCTGGACGTGCTCGCCGAGGCGGGCCGCTCCGGTGGCGTGAACGGCCCGGCGTCGGTGCTGGACACCACGGTGCGGGCCGCCGCCGCGATCGCCGAGCACTACCTGCACCGCGGTGACCGGGTGTCGATGCTGGAGTACGGCCCGGCCGCGCGCCGGCTGCGTCCGGCCACCGGGCGGCGGCAGTACCTGACCGTGCTGGAGTGGCTGCTCGACGTGCACGCCGAGTCGTCCCCGCACGAGCCGTACGACCAGGTCTTCGGCCCGCAACTGCTCTCCTCGGACGCGCTCGTGGTGGTGCTCACCCCGCTGCTCGACGAGCGGTCCGCGCAGATGCTGGCCCGGCTGGCCCGCGGCGGCCGGTTCGTGGTGGCGGTGGACACGCTGCCGGCCGAACTGCCGGTGCCGAAGGAGCGGGGCTGGGCCGAGGTGGCGTACCGGCTGTGGCGGCTGGACCGGGACACGATGATCGGCCAGCTCCGCGAGCACGGCGTGCCGGTGGTGCGCTGGGCCGGCGCGGGCAGCCTGGACGAGGTGCTCCGCGACGTGGCCCGGCTGGCGACCGCCCCGAAGGCAGGGTTGCGGTGAGCGCGAGGAACGCAGCGAAGCGGAGTCCCGCAGTCGCGAACGAAAGGCCGGCTCAGTGACGGACGCCCTGGTCGAGCGGGTGCGGGCGCTGCGGTACGCGGCCGCCCGGGTCAGCCCGCTGCCGCTGCTGGTACGCGGCGGCATCTTCCTCACCGTGCTGGCCGGTTTCCTGCTCGCGTACCCGGTGCAGGCCCTCACCGCGCGCTCGCTGCTGGCCCTGGCGGTGGCCGCGGTGCTGCCGGCGTTCGGTCCGCGCCGGATCTGGCCGACGTTCGCCGCGCTGGTGACGGTCGGCGGTTGGCTGCTGGCCACGCTCGGCTTCGACCGGCCGCCGGCGCTGTGGCGGCTGCTCGCCGTGGCGACGCTGCTCTATCTGGCGCACTCGCTCTGCGCGCTCGCCGCGCTGCTGCCCTACGACGGGCTGATCGACCCGGATGCGGTGTTCCGGTGGTTGAGCCGGGCGGGCGGGGTGGTGCTCGCCAGCGCTGTGCTCGGCGTGGTGCTGGCGTGGCTGGGTGGCGTCGGCGGGACGGACGGCTCGCAGGCGGCGACAGTGGTGGGGCTGCTGGTGGCGGTGGGGCTGAGCGCGCTGCTGGGCTGGTTGCTGCGCCGCAAGTGACGCAGCGTTCCGATGACGTTGCGCAGGTCACATGGGTTGTGCTCCGTCACAGAAGGGGGTCTCGCGCGGGATTACCGGGGGCCCCCGGGGAAAGATAGATGACGTGAACCCGAAGCGGATCCTTGTCGTGGGTGCCGGTCACGTGGGCCTGTACGCCGCTCTGCGCCTGTCCAAGAAGCTGAGCAGGCGTGAGGCCGAGGTCATCGTCGTCGACCCGCAGCCGCACATGACGTACCAGCCGTTCCTCCCGGAGGCATCGGCGGGCAACATCTCCCCGCGGCACGCCGTCGTGCCGCTGCGGCGGGAGTTGCGCAAGTGCACCGTGGTGGCGGGCACCGTCACCCGGATCGACCACGACCGCATGACCGCAGTGGTGCAGCCGATCAGCGGCCCGGCCCGGGAGATCCAGTACGACCACGTGGTGGTCGCGCCCGGCTCGGTCTCCCGCACCCTGCCGATTCCCGGCCTGCACGAGCACGGCATCGGGTTCAAGACCATCGGTGAGGCCATCTACCTGCGCAACCACGTGCTGGACCGGCTCGACGTGGCGGCTTCCACCACCGACCCGGCGGTACGCAGCCGCGCGCTGACGTTCACCTTCGTCGGTGGCGGCTACGCCGGCATCGAGGCGCTCGCCGAGATGGAGGACATGGCCCGCGACGCGCTGCGCTACTACCCGGAGCTGAAGCCGGAGGAGATGCGCTGGGTGCTGGTCGAGGCGACCCAGCGGGTGCTGCCCGAGGTCGACCGGGACATGGGCGCCTACACGGTGCAGCAGCTGATGAAGCGGGACATGGACATCCGCCTGGACACGCGGCTGGAGTCCTGCGTCGACGGTGTGGTGAAGCTCTCCGACGGCGACAGCTTCCCGTCCGACACCATCGTCTGGACCGCCGGTGTGAAGCCGTCGCCGATGCTCGACGCCACGGACTTCCCGCGCGACGAGCGCCGCCGGGTCACTTGCCGGCCGACGCTGCAGATCGTGGACGGCGACCGGGTGGTCGAGGGCGCGTGGAGCGCCGGCGACTGCGCCGCCGTGCCGGACCTGACCAAGGAGCCGGGCAACTTCTGCTCGCCGAGCGCCCAGCACGCGGTGCGGCAGGCGGCGCGGATGGCCGACAACATCGCCAACGTGATCCGCGGGCGCGAGCCGGTCGACTACAAGCACAAGCACGCCGGCAGCGTGGCCAGCCTCGGCCTGCACAAGGGTGTGGCGCAGGTCTACGGCATCAAGATGACCGGCTGGCCGGCCTGGTTCATGCACCGGACGTACCACATGTCGCGGATCCCCTCGTTCAACCGCAAGGTGCGCGTGGTGGTCGACTGGACGCTGGCGTTCTTCCTCAAGCGTGAGGTGGTGGCGCTGGGTCAGCTGCACGACCCGCGCGAGGAGTTCGCCGAGGCGTCCGCCCCGCCGGTCGCCGCGCGCGTCTGACGGATCCGGCGCGGGGACTTTCCGAACGGAAGGTCCCCGCGCCGTTTTCGTGGCTCAGAACCGCCAGGTCCAGGCGTCGGCGAGCCGCGTACCCGGCCGCCCGAACAACTGCTCCAGGGTGCGGCGCAGCATGTCCGCGTGCGGCGCGTCGTCGGTCACCGCGACACAGGACGCGCGCCAGAACTCGACGTCCCGGGCGGCCTGGCGGCGCTGCCGGTCACCGACCGCCGGCGCCACGCCCCGGCGGGCCACGTCGGCGAGCAGGGCCGAGGTGGGGCGTTGCCAGGTGCCCATGGTGGCCGAGCCGCCCCGCCCGTACGGGCCGATGAAGAAGCCCTCCGGCATGGCGAAGCCGACGCCGGTGGCGGTGGCCCAGCGCATCGGCCAGGGGGTCTGCGGAGTGGCAGTGGGCACCGGCACCAGCACCCCACCGGGGCGTACGCACTGCCGCCAGTGGCCGCCGGTGACGAACTCGGGCAGCGGCGGCCGGTCCATCGTGGGCAGCGGCGTCGGCAGGACGCTGAGCACCGCCGCGCCGACCGCGATCGGGACGCCCCGGCGGGCCCGGCCGGATTCGCCGAGCGCCCGGTGCACGGCGAGCGTGAGCACGGTACCGACCAGCGGCAGCACTGCCAGCGCGAAGCGCATCGGCAGCGCGCCGTCCACCACCGGCAGCCCGGCCAGCAGCCGGTACGGGCCGGGGAGCCCGGTCCGTTCGCCGCCGACCACGACCTCGGGGCCGAGCGCGAGCGCGGCCGTCACCAGCGCGCCTGCCACCAGCGCCACCACCAGCGGCCGCCGGCCCAGCCAGGCCGCGCAGCCGACCGCGACCAGCAGCAGCGGCCAGCCGAGGAACGTGGTGAACTCGGCCGGACCGGTGGTCAGCCGGACCGCCTCCGGGCTGCCGAACACGGTCAGCGCGGAGAGGCGGGTCCAGCCGGCCAGGTCGGCGGAGAAGTAGGCGGGCGGGAACATCCCGTCGGCGACGCCCTGCGGACCGGCGAACTGCACCCAGAGCGGGTACGCCAGCACGAGCAGCGCCAGCCCGGCCGCGCCCAGCAGCCCGCGGGCGAAGCCGGGACCGGCCCGGCGCAGCAGTTCCCGGTCGGCCAGCCCGTACGCGAGCGTCATCACCGCCAGCGTGAGCGCGGTGAGGAAGAGCACCTCCTCGCCGACGAACACCTGCACGGTGACGACAGCGGCGAGCCCGGCCGCCGACGAGATCATCCGGCGGCGGTCCGGGCCGTCCGGGCGCCCGGCCGGGTCGGCGGCGCGTAGCAGCCGGACGACCAGCCAGACCAGCGCCGGGACCAGCCACTGCGCGGTCATGTGCAAATGGCCGTTGCTCTGCGAGACCATGCCCGGCCCGAAGCCGCACAGTGACGCGCCCAGCCCGGCCGCGAGCGGACGGGCCCGTAGGACGCGGGTGAACAGCAGGTACCAGGCCAGCGCGGTACCGGCCAGGTTGAGCGCGACCAGCAGCGCGAACGTGACCGGCGCGCCGAACGCCAGCGTGACCGGGGCGAGCGGCACGCCGAGCGCGACGACCGAGGTGTTCGCCATCAGGTTGACCCCGTCCGGCGCGTTCAGGCGGTCGCTGACCAGGCTCAGCTCGCCGCGCAGGGCACGCGCGTCGAGCGCCAGGAACCACTCGTACAGCGTCTGGTCGGCCGGGTTGAGCGCGAGTACCCGCGTGCCCGGCGCCGGCCAGAGGCCGTGGGTGAGCCAGGCGGCGAACGCGGCGAACGCCAGCCCCACGAGCAGGTCGGCGCGGCGCCGCCGGACGGCGGCCGTCATCCGCCGCGTGACCGTCGCCGGGCGGGCCGCCCGGACCTGGTCGGGCCCGGAGGCCGTGCGGGCGGCGCTGGTCACGGCCTCGACCATAACGGCCGCAGCCGTCGGGGTACGCCGGGTCGCGGCCGAGCCGCTACGGTGAGATCTGCACCGCGCGTGTCGGCGCGCCGGTGTCACCCGCCCGGGTGGTGGAACGGCAGACACGGCCGCCTTAAAAGCGGCTGCCGCAAGGCGTGCGGGTTCGACCCCCGCCCCGGGCACACGAACTCTCAGGTTTCCCACAGCTAGCCGTCGCACGCGCGATTGCGGCCACGTCTACCCTGGAGTAGCACGTCTACGTGCGATCGACCCCCTGAGGGAGGCCTGAGAAGTGAAGACCTCGAACCCGGTGCTCGCCCGGCTCGGCCAGGCGGCAGAGCGTGAGCGGGCGGCCGGGTACGCCCAGCCCGGGCCTTACGGTCAGCCCGGATACCCCCAGCAGCAGTACCCGCAGCAGCCCTACGCCCAGCCCTACCCGGGCGGCTACGGCCAGCCGGTGGCACCGCCCACCGTGACCCCGATGACGCTCGACGACGTGGTCGTCAAGACGGTCCTCATGCTCGCCATCCTCGGCGCCTCGGCCGCTGCGGCCTGGGTGCTCGTGCCGGACTCGCTCGTCGGCGTGGCGTGGATCGGCGCCGCGGTGGTCGGCCTGGTGCTGGGTCTGATCATCTCGTTCTCCCGGATGGCCAACCCGGCGCTCGTGGTGGCGTACTCGATCATCGAGGGCGTCTTCGTCGGCATGGTCAGCAAGGCGTTCGAGGCGCGGTACGACGGGATCGTGCTCCAAGCCGTGGTGGCGACCTTCGGCGTCTTCTTCCTCATGGCGATGATCTACAAGGCGCGGATCATCCGGGCCACCCCGAAGTTCGCCCGCATCCTGGTCTCGATCATGGCAGGCCTCTTCGCGGTCATGCTGATCAATTTCGTGTTGTCCCTGGCCGGCGTGAACACCGGCTTGCGGGATGGCAGCAAGTTGGCCATCGGCTTCAGCCTGGTCTGCATCGTGGTGGCGTCGCTGAGCTTCGTGCTCAACTTCGCCGACATCGAGGAGGGGGTCCGGATGGGACTCCCGCAGCGCTACTCGTGGACGGCCGCCTTCGGCATCGTGGTCGGCCTGGTCTGGCTCTACATCGAGATCCTGCGGCTGCTCAGCTACTTCCAGGGCGACGACTGACGTCTCGCTTTCTGCCGACGCCCGCCTGCCGCATCCGCGGCGGCGGGCGTCGCCGTTTTCCCGCCTCTTCCGGGCCGCCCGGGGCAGAGTGGGACTCGGGTACGTGGGCGGGAGGTGGTCACGGTGCGCAGTGCCAATCCGGTGCTGGACCGGCTGGACGACGTCGGCCGCGCCGAACGGCAGGTGCTCGGGGTCGGAACCGCCGACGCGATGACAGTGGCCGACGTGGTGAGCCGCACCGTGGGCCTGCTGCTGGTCACCGGCGTCACGGCGGCGCTGTCCTGGGTGCTGGTGCCGCAGGCCGCGTGGATCTCCGCCGCGCTGGCCGGAAGCGCGCTGGCCAGCCTCGCCCTGGTGCTCGTCATCTCGCTGAAGCAGATCACCAGTCCGCCGGTCATCGTCGGGTACGCCGTGTTGCAGGGGCTGCTGCTCGGGGTGGCCAGCCGCGCCTTCGAACTGGTCTACCCGGGCATCGTGGCGCAGGCGGTGGTCGGCACGTTCGGCGTCTTCCTCGGCATGGCGGTGCTCTACCGGGCCCGGCTGGTACGCGCCACGCCGCGCCTGGCCCGCCTGGTCATCGGCACGCTCGTCGGGATCGTGGCGATCGGCCTGGTCAACCTGTTCGCGTACCTGTTCACCGGGCGGCAGGGCGTGGCCGTCTACAGCCTCAGCGACCGGGTGGGCTGGCTGCCGTACGTGTTCTCGGTGGTGGCGATCATCGCCGGGGCGCTCAGCTTCATCCTCGACTTCGACCTGGTCGAGCGGTCGGCCGCGAATCGGCTGCCCCGCCGCTACGCCTGGTACTGCGCGTTCGGGCTGCTCGTCGGGCTGATCTTCCTGTACTGGCAGATCCTGCGCCTGCTCAGCTACGTACGCCGCTGAGCACGCTCCGGCCCGGCGTCGCCGTAGACTCGGCGGCGATGAGCGCAGCGGAACTGGACCGGGCGGTGACCCTGCTGGTCCGACAGGTGGGGCACTGGCAGCAGCCGCGCTGGTCGGCCAAGGCCGAGGGCGGCAACGTGTCCCGGGCCGACCTGGTGCACAAGCTGGTCCAGGAGATCGCCAACCTGGCCGCCGACGCGGCGGGCGAGCCGCGCCGCGAGGTGCCCCGGCTCCCCAGCGACCAGGCGCTCCCAGACCAGCTCCGCGTGGTAACCGCCGACCTGACGCTGGCCGATCCCCCCGCCCCCGTCCTGGCCGAGGCCGCCGAGGCGATAACCCGAACCCGCGCCGCCCTCTGACCCGCCCCCTGCCCTTTCGTCGCGTTGATCATGAAGTTGGCGGCGACAAAACGGACGCGGATCCCCGCTAACTTCATGATCGACCGGGTGGCGGGGGCGGTCAGGGGTTGAGCCAGCGGCGTGCCTTGCGGCGTCGGGCCCGGTCGCGTGCCCGCAGGACCGCCGGGCGGTCGTGGCCGGCGGCCTCCGCCTGCCTCCCGTGCAGCAGGCCGTAGGTGAACGTGTTCTCGCCGTCGGCGTACGCCTGGAGCGCCTGCCGCCGCAGCGTCTCCCGGGTCACCACCGAATCCTGGTGGGCGCCGAGCAGATCCTGGAGCGCCTTGAACCGCTTCACCAGGCGGGCGGCCGGTTTGCCGGCGCTCGGCTCCCGCACCTCCACCGCGTACCGGGCCGCCTTGTGCTTCTTACGCGCCTCGTGCAGCGCCGCGTCCCCGGCCGTCCCTTCGAGCGTGAGCGCCCGGTCCAGCCGTTCGTCAGCACGGCGTACCGCCTTGCGGATCCGCCGGTCCACCCAGCGCCGGCCCACGTCGGCAGGTGCGCCGTCGACCAGCCGATCCAGGCGGGCCAGCAGCTCGGCATAGCGGTCGGAGTCCAACGCGGACCGCAGCGCCACCGTCGTCCCGGCCAGGTCGGCCGCGAACCGCTCGCCGATCCGCGCGGCCACCGGGCCGAGCACCAGCTCGTCCGGCAGCTCGTGCACCGCCTCGGTGAGCCGGGCCGCCATCACCTGGGTGTCGCGGACCCGGCCCAGCTCGCCGCCGAGCCAGCGCAGCTCGGCCCGGACCGCCTCGCTCTCCCGGCGGTCCCACAACCCCCGGAACGTACGCAGCGTCGCCCGCAACCGGCGGGCCGCGACGCGCATGTCGTGGACCGCGTCCTCGTCACCCTGGTACGCGGCCGCGTGGTTGCCGACGATCGCGTCCCGCTGCGCCCTGGCGTACGTGAGGACCGGCCCCGCCGGGCCGTCCGGTTCCCGGTCGTCGAAGCGCTCGATCCGGCCCGCGACGGCCCGGTGCGACTTGCTGACCGCCACCTCCCGGGCACCTGCCGCGCGCAGCCGCTCGCCCAGCGCGTCGAGCAGCGCCTCGTCGCCGTCGACCAGCTCGATCTCAATCTCGTGCCAGGTCCGCGCGGCGCCGTCCACCAGATCCCCGGACCGGACGTCGTCCTCGGCCACCTCGGCCAGCACCCGGCCGTCCGCGTCCAGCAGCCGCCGTTCCCGGCGGCGGTTGACCACCCGGGCGGCCGGAGCGACGGTACGGCCCCGCGACGCGCCCCGGATCAGCGCGACCAGCTCGGACGGCGGGCCGTCGTCGGACGCCCCGGCCGGGAACTGGTGCTCGACCCGCGCGCCGCCGACCGCGCCCACCTTGAGATGCCAGCCCGCGTCGTGCCCCCCGGTACGCCGGCGCAGCGCGTGCCCGCTGCGCAGCAGGAGCAGGTCGTCGGTGTCCCAGTAGACGGCGTCCAGATCCGAGACGGTGGCGTCGGACATGGTCACGACGCCACCGCACCCGGTCAGGTCGGGCAGCTGGAAACCCTCGTCGCCGGAGTACTTGCGCTCACGTTCCACGACGGTCGCCATACGGCCTCCCGTACCCGGCCCGCGCGCCGGCGAACCGGTTTCAGCTCAGTCGCTCCAGCACCATCGCCATGCCCTGGCCGCCGCCGACGCACATGGTCTCCAGACCGATGGTCTTGTCGTGCCACTCCAGCGCGTTGAGCAGCGTGCCGGTGATCCGGGCGCCGGTCATGCCGAACGGGTGGCCGACGGCGATCGCGCCACCGGCGACGTTCAGCTTCTCCTCCGGGATGCCGAGCTGCCGGTACGAGGGGATCACCTGCGCGGCGAACGCCTCGTTGATCTCGACCAGGTCGACGTCGTCGATGGTCATGCCGGCCCGCTTCAGCGCCTGCTTCGACGCCTCGACCGGGCCCAGGCCCATGATCTCGGGAGAGAGCGCGCTGACGCCGGTGGAGACGATCCGGGCCAGCGGGGTGAGACCCAGCTCGGACGCCCGCTCGGCGCTCATGATCACTACTGCGGCGGCGCCGTCGTTGAGCGGGCAGCAGTTGCCGGCGGTGATCCGGCCGTCCGGGCGGAACACCGGCTTCAGACCGGCCACGGCCTCCAGGGTCACCCCGGCACGCGGGCCGTCGTCGGTGCTGACCACCGTGCCGTCCGGCGTGGTGACCGGGGTGATCTCGCGGGCCCAGAAGCCGTCCGCGATCGCCTTCTCCGCGAGGTTCTGGCTGCGGACGCCGAACGCGTCCATGTCCTCGCGGGTCACGTCGTACACCTGGGCCAGGTTCTCCGCGGTCTGCCCCATGGCGAGGTAGATGTCGGGGAGCTGCCCGGCTTCGCGCGGGTCGGCCCACACCTCGGCGCCGCCCTGGGCGCGGGCCGCGGAACGCTCCCGGGCCTCGGCGAAGCGGGGGTTCTCCCAGCCGCCGCCGACCAGCGCCTGCGCCTCCGGCGGCAGCGTGTCCGAGTTGCCCCGGGCGTACCGGGAGACCATCTCCACACCGGCGGAGATGAACACGTCGCCCTCACCGGCCCGGATCGCGTGCATCGCCATCCGCGTGGTCTGGAGCGAGGACGCGCAGTAGCGGGTCAGCGTGGCGCCCGGCAGGCCGTCCAGGCCCATCAGCGTGGCGACCACCCGGGCCATGTTGAAGCCCTGCTCGCCGCCGGGCAGGCCGCACCCGAGGTAGAGGTCGTCGATGGTGGTGGGATCGAGCGCCGGAACCTTGTCGAGGGCGGCCTGGACGATGGTGGCGGCGAGGTCGTCCGGGCGGACCTCGCGGAGGGAACCCTTGAACGCGCGGCCGATGGGGGACCGGGCGGTGGCGACGATGACGGCGTCGCGGGGCGACTCAATCGGCATGAGCCAACGTTAACGCGCCGGTAACATGCGCGGGAAGGTGTGCGGCGGGCGGGAAATGTCACCCCGTGGGCGGTCGGCGGTGGTGCCGGAACGCGACAGTCGCCGCCGCCTCGACCGCCGGCAGCAGGGCGTGCGCCCAGACCCGGTAGCCGTCGGCGGACGGGTGGAAGCCGTCGCGGCAGAGCGTGCCGGCATCCGCGCGGAACACCGGGCCCGTCTCGGTGCCCAGGTCGACAACCGTGCCACCGGCGTCCAGCACGGCCGCTGTCTGGGCCCGTGCCATCCGCCGGCCGGACCAGCCGAGCACCTGACGCAGCGGGGCGGCGACCGCGCGTACCGCGCCGAGGTCGGGGCAGGTGCCCACCACCACCTCGACGTGCGCTTCCCGCAGCCGGCGCACCGCCGAGCCGAGATAGGCGGCCGCGTCACCCGGGCGGCTCAGCGCCGTCGCGTCGTTCGCCCCGATCAGCACCACCGCCACGTCGGGCCGCTCGCCGAGCAGCGCCCGGGCCACCTGGGTGGCCAGGTCGGTGGCGCGGGAGCCGGAGACCCCGACGCTGGACAGATGCACCCGGCGGCCGTGCGGCCCCTCGGCGAGCAGGTTCGCGAGCTGACCGCCGATCGTCTCCTCGAAGCGGTCGACGCCGACACCGAGCGCCGACGAGTCGCCGAGCAGCACCAGGCGCAGCGGCGGCGCGTCCGCCCGGCCGACCGTCGCGCGCAACACCAGACCCAGCTCGGGCTGGGCGTACTCCCGGCTGCGGGCGGCGATGGCCTGCCCGGCGAGGACCGCCGCGCCGCCCACCGTGCCGGCCAGCAGCGACAGGGCCGCCGCCCGGCCCCACCGGGCCACCTCGTTCCGCTCGCTCATGACAGCACTCCGCTTCGCTCCGTGCCGTCATGAGGCACGTTTGCGCTGAGCTGGCCGATTCGCTCGCTGCGCTCGCTCATGACAGCACTCCGCTTCGCTCGCTCATGCCGTTTCCTCCAGGGTGGCCGAGTCGGCGGCGCTGCCGGTCGGGGGCAGCGCGCCGACGCCGAAGAAGGCCCGTCGGCGAAGCTGCGCCCAGCGTCCGCCGGGCCCGCGGTCGCGGCCCCGGAGCTGGGCGCCGCTGACCTCCGTGCCGGCGTGCCGGGCCGCCTCGTGAGCCGCCTCCGGGAGCGACCGTACGCCTTCCACGCCGGGCAGGACAGGCCTGCGTTCCGGGACCGCGCCCAGCGCGGACAGCACGGTGGGCAGCAACGCCGCCGCGGCTATCGCGTACCCCTCGGCGGAGGGGTGGAACCGGTCCCAGGCGAACATCCGGGCGGGCTCGGCGGCGAACCGCGGCCCGAGCATGTCGCCGAGTGAGACGGCCCGGCCGCCGGCCTCGACCACGCCCACCGTCTGCGCGGCCGCGAGCTGGCGGCTCCAGCGCCGGGCCAGCCAGCGCAGCGGCGGCTGGATCGGCCGGATGGTGCCCAGGTCGGGACAGGTGCCGACGACCACCTCGCAGCCGGCCGCCCGCAGCGTGCGGACCGCGTCGACCAGGTAGCGCACGGCCAGCCCCGGCGGCGTGCGGTTGGTGACGTCGTTGCCGCCCACCAGGATCACCGCCACGTCCGGCTCGACCTCCAGGGCGGACTCGACCTGCGGTTTCAGCCCGGACGAGAGCGCGCCCACCACGGCGAACCGGTGCAGGCGTACCGGCCGGTGCAGGCGGCGGGACAGCCCGGTGGCCAGCAGCGAGCCCGGTGTCTCCCGGCGCCTGTGCACGCCGTAGCCGGCTGCCGAGGAGTCGCCCAGGATGACCATGGTGACCGGCGGGCCGGGCAGCTTCGCGCCGTACACGCCGTCGCAGCGCGGTGGCGGGGCCTGCGCCATCGGGATGGTGCGCCGGGCCTGCCGGGCCTGGCCGAGCAGCACCCCGCCGGTGGCGGCGGTGGCCGCCACCGTGGCGCCCGTGCCGATCGCCGCGAGGCGGGCGATCTGCCGGACGCGCTGCCAGTGGACCGGCGCGACGGAACCAGCGTCCCCCATGAACCGACAGTATCGCGCCGGTACGACCACTGCTGTCCTTGATCGGATGGCTGGGCGGCGCCCGGACTGGGTACCGATGGGGGTGGCGGACGCGGGCTTGCCCCCGGGCCGCACCATGGTCGGGCGGAGAGGGGCGAAGACATGGGGAAGACGTTGAAGCGCAGCGCCGCGTTCGCCGCGCTGGCCCGGGCGCTGGCGGCCGGTACGCGGGGCGGGCCGTCGCTCGGGGCCCGGCTGGCGGCGCTGCCGAGGATGATCCGCGCCACCACCAGGGGCGAGTACGACGGCGGCCTGCGCCTGGCGCTGATGGCCGGCGCGACCGCGTACATCGTCAGCCCGATCGACCTGCTGCCGGAGATTCCGCTGGCGATCTTCGGGCTGGCCGACGACGCGGTGATGGTCACCTGGCTGGCCGGCAGCGTGCTCGCCGAGACCGAACGGTTCCTGGAGTGGGAGGCACGTCGCAGCTCGGTCATCCCGGGGCATGTGGTGCCCTGACGGCACGTACGCTGATCGGCGAACTGACGGCTGACCGACCGCCCCACGACGGCGGCGCGACGAAGGGCACAACGAGGTGCAGTACTACGACAACGTCGTCGAGCTGATCGGCAACACCCCGCTGGTCCGCCTGCGCAACGTCACCGAGGGCATCCAGGCCACCGTGCTGGCGAAGGTGGAGTACGTCAATCCGGGCGGCTCGGTCAAGGACCGGATCGCGATGCGCATGGTGGAGGACGCCGAGAAGGCGGGCATCCTGCGGCCGGGCGGCACGATCGTGGAGCCGACCAGCGGCAACACCGGCGTCGGGCTGGCCCTGGTGGCCCAGCTCAAGGGCTACCGCTGCGTCTTCGTCTGCCCGGACAAGGTCAGCCAGGACAAGCAGGACGTGCTGCGCGCGTACGGCGCCGAGGTGGTGGTCTGCCCGACCGCCGTCGCGCCGGAGGACCCGCGCTCCTACTACAACGTGTCCGACCGGCTGGCCCGGGAGATCCCCGGCGCGTGGAAGCCCAACCAGTACAGCAACCCGGCCAACCCGCGCTCGCACTACGAGACCACCGGCCCGGAGCTGTGGAAGCAGACCGAGGGCAGGATCACCCACTTCGTGGCGGGCGTCGGCACCGGCGGCACCATCTCCGGCATCGGCCGCTACCTCAAGGAGGCGTCCGAGGGCCGGGTCAAGGTGATCGGCGCGGACCCGGAGGGCTCGGTCTACTCCGGCGGCACCGGCCGGCCGTACCTGGTCGAGGGCGTCGGTGAGGACTTCTGGCCGGAGACGTACGACCGGAAGATCGCCGACGAGATCGTCGAGGTGTCGGACAAGGAGTCCTTCGAGATGACCCGCCGGCTCGCCCGCGAGGAGGGTCTGCTGGTCGGCGGCTCCTGCGGCATGGCCGTGGTGGGCGCGCTGGAGGTGGCCCGCAAGGCCGGCCCGGACGACGTGATCGTGGTGCTGCTGCCGGACGGCGGCCGGGGCTACCTGTCGAAGATCTTCAACGACAAGTGGATGGCCCGGTACGGCTTCCTGGACGACTCGGGCACCGAGCCGACGGTGGCCGACGCGCTCGCCGGCAAGCCCGGTGGCCTGCCCGAGCTGGTGCACGTGCACCCGACCGAGACGGTCCGCGACGCGATCGACTACATGCGCGAGTACGGCGTCTCGCAGCTCCCGGTGCTCAAGGCCGAGCCGCCGGTGGTGACCGGTGAGGTGGCCGGTTCGATCGCCGAGAAGGACCTGCTCGACGCGCTGTTCACCGGCCAGGCCCACCTGCACGACACGATCGAGCGGCACATGGGCGAGCCGCTGCCGATGATCGGCGGCGGGCAGCCGGTGAGCGAGGCGGTCGGGCTGCTGGAGAAGGCGGACGCGGCGCTGGTGCTGGTCGACGGCAAGCCCAAGGGCGTGCTGACCCGCCAGGACCTGCTGGCCCACCTCGGCGCCCGCTGACCCTGCTTCTAAGGAAGGGCCCCCTTTTAACACCGCGGTGTTAAAAGGGGGCCCTTCCTCTACCGGAGGCGTTAATAAGGGGCCCTTCCTTACAAGCGGCGGGCGTAGCGGAGCTGGGGGACGAGCACCCGGCCGATGTGTTCGTCCCGCTCATCACCGGTGGCGGTCCAGCCGCCGCGCTCGTAGAAACGGCGCGCGTGGGCGTTGTCCCGCAGCACCCACAGCACCGCGCGCGTCCAGCCCCGGGCCCGCATCGCGTCCAGCGCGTCCACCATCAGCGCCCGTCCGGTGCCCCGGCCCCGCTCGGTCGGCTCCAGGTGGATCGCGTTGAGCAGCCCGGTCGCCGGGTCGCCCTCGTCGTCGGGCCCGAGGTAGCTGAAGCCCACCAGCTTCCCGTCCCGCTCGGCCACCGTCATCCGGTGGTCCGCGCCCTCCCAGGTCAGCCGTTCCACCCAGTAGCGGCCCATCGCCTCCGGCGTCGGGTCGGCCAGCGCCTCGGGCGGCAGGAACGACGAGTACGCCGCCACCCGGGAACGCTGGTGCAGGGCGCCGACCGCCATCAGGTCGGCCTCGGTCGCGGAACGTAGGGAGATCGTCACCCGGGCGACGGTACCCGCCGGGGCGGCACCTGCACCGTCTGGAGATCCTCGGCGACCACCAGATCACCGGTGAAGTGTTCCCGGGCCTCGTCGTGGAAGCGGCGCGGGTCGGCGTACCGCTGGGAGAAGTGGGTGAGCACGAGCGTGCGTACCCCCGACTCGGCCGCGACCCGCGCGGCCTGGCCGGCGGTGAGGTGCCCGACCTCGGCGGCGAGCGCCGCCTCCGACTCCAGGAACGTCGACTCGATCACCAGCAGGTCGGCGTGCTCGGCCAGCGCGTACACGCCGTCGCAGAGCCCGGTGTCCATCACGAACGCGAACCGCTGCCCCGGCCGGACGACGCTCACCTCGTCCCGGGTGACGCGGCGCCCGTCGCGGTCCAGGTGGCCGTCGCGCAGCAACCGCCCCACGTCCGGACCGGCGATGCCGTACGCGGCCAGCCGCTCCGGAAGCATCCGGCAGCCGTCCGGCTCGACCAGCCGGTATCCGTACGTCTCGATCGGGTGCCGCAGCCGGCGGGCCTCCAGCGTGCCGATGCCCAGGGTGATCCGCTGCCCGTCGGCGTCGATCGGCTCGACTGCCAGTTCGGCGGTCTCGTAGAAGCTGGAGGCGTGGCGCAGCCGGGCGAAGTACTCGGCGCCGCCGGCCGGGAAGTGCACCGCCACCGGGCGCGGTACGCGGTCCAGCGAGAGCCGCTGGATCATGCCGGGCAGCCCGAGGCAGTGGTCGCCGTGGAAGTGGGTGACGCAGATCCGGGTCAGGTCGGTGGCGGTGATCCCGGTGTGCAGCATCTGCCGCTGGCTGCCCTCGCCCGGGTCGAAGAGGATCACCTCGTCGTCCCAGCGCAGCAGGTAGCCGTTGTGGTTGCGCTGCCGGGTCGGGGCCTGGCTGGCCGTACCGAGCACCACCAGCTCACGCATGGACACCGCACCCTCCCGAGCGCAAAAAGCGACCCCCGGGGCTTCCGCGCTCGCGCGCGGGCCGGCTGGACTGGGCCGGCACCCCGGGGGTCGGGTGGCTGTCGTGGTTTCGCCGCACCGCTGCCACACGGTCTCGACGATCCTGCAGGTGCCCGCCTCGCGGCGGGCGAGTTTTCACTGTCGAGGACAGCGGCTAGCGGACAGCCACCTCACGAGTCCGATTGCTATACAAGTCTGGACCACCTCCTTTCCCGTGTACCGCCACGCTATCCACTTCGCGGCGGCCGCGGCAACGGATTTCGATCACAGGCCCGGTCAGTCCAGGCCGATCGGGCCCTCGCGCGGGCCGTCCTCGTTCGCCGGCTGCACTGCGAGCGACGGGAAGTCGGCCAGGTCGCCCTCCGGCTCGGCGTCCCACTCGGGGAACACCAGCGGGCTCTGCAGGTAGAGGCAGAGCAGCTGGGTGAGCTGGTGCAGGCCGTCGAGGTGGGTGCGCTCGTGGCCGTGGGTGGCGTCCACGCCGAACCCGAGCAGCGCCACCCGGGCGTGCGCCCCGGCCTCGACCGCGGCGGCCACGTCCGAGCGGTAGTAGTCGAACACGTCCCGGACCAGGTCGACGCCGTGTTCCTTGGCGATCGAGGCGAGGTTGCGGGTCAGGTGGTAGTCGAACGGGCCGACCCCGTCGCCCATGGCGAGCGTCGCCGCGGTCTCCCGGGACTGCTGGCCCGGCGCGACCACCGCCGCGTCCACCGACACGATCTCCGCGACGTCCGGGTCCAGCCCGTGGCTCGCGCCGTGGCCGATCTCCTCGGTGACGGTGACCAGCAGGTGCGCGGTGACCGCCGGGGTGACACCGGCGTCGACCATCGCCTTGAACGCGGTCAGCACCGCCGCCACGCCCGCCTTGTCGTCCAGGTGGCGGGACTTGACGTACCCGTTCGGGGTGATGGTGGGGTTGGGCAGGAACGCGACGAAGTCCCCGGCGTCGATGCCGAGCGCCCGCAGCCCGGCCTCGTCGTGCACCGGCTCGTCCACCCGCACCTCGACCAGTTCCCAGCCGACGCCCTGCAGGTCGACCGCCTCGTTGTAGCGGTGCCCGCTCGCCTTCAGCGGCAGCACCTGGCCGGTGACGACCCGCTCCAGGTCGTCGGTGAAGATCCGCACGTGGGCGCCCTCGGCGAAACGGGCGCTGTGCGTACCGATCGGGTTGACCTCCAGCCGGCCGTTCTCCTTGAGCCGCTTCACCATGCCGCCGATGGTGTCGGTGTGCACCACGATCGCCCGGTCGGCGCCGGTCGACCGGGGGCCGGGCAGACAGGCGCTCAGCGCCCCGCGACGGGTCAGCGTGGAGCTGATCCCGATCGCGGAGAGCCGCTCGCCCACGTACTGCTGGATGTGGTCGGTGCGCCCCGACGGGCTGGGGATCTCCAGCAGCTCCACCAGCACCTGGCGGAGGTAGTCGAGGTCGAGCTTGAGCGGTTGGGGCTTGCGTGCGGTCATGCCCCAGAGCTTGCCGCACCGGCCGGCGACCAGAGTCGCTGCGGTGCCCGGGTACCCGGGAAGAGCAGGTCGACGAAGCGCTCGGCGGTGGGCTGCGGTTCGTGGTTGGCCAGTCCGGGCCGCTCGTTCGCCTCGATGAACACGTGTTCCGGCCGGTCCGGGGCGGGGACCAGCAGGTCCAGCCCGGTGACCGGGATGTCCAGCGCCCGGCTCGCGGTCACGCACGCCTCGGCGATCGCCGGGTGCAGCTCGGCGGTCACGTCGTGGATCGTGCCGCCGGTGTGCAGGTTGGCCGTCCGGCGTACCGCGAGCACCTCGCCCTCCGGGAGCACGTCGTGCATCCGGTACCCGGCCTCGGCCACCACCTCGCGGGTCATGTCGTCGATCGGGATGCGGGACTCGCCCCCGGTGGCGGCGGCCCGGCGGCGGCTCTGCCGCTCGATCAGCTCGGTGATGTCGTGCACCCCGTCGCCGGTGATCTGCGCCGGGCGGCGTACCGCGGCGGCGACCACCTCGTGGTCGATCACCACGACCCGCAGGTCCTCGCCCGCGCGCAGCTCCTCGATCAGTACGTCCGGGCAGAACCGGCGGGCCAGCTCGACGGCCGCGGTCAGCGCCTCGGGCGTACGCACGCCGACGGTGATGCCGTTGCCCTGCTCGCCCCGCGCCGGCTTGACCACCACCGGACCCACGTCGTTCAGGAACGCCACGTCGTCGGGCTCACCGGTGGCGGTACGCCCGCGCGGCACCGACAGGCCCGCCTCGGTGAGGATGCGCCGGGTCACCCGCTTGTCGTCGCAGCGGCTCATCGCCACCGCCGAGGTCAGCTCCGACAGCGACTCGCGGGTGTGGATGGTCCGGCCACCGGTGGTCAGCTTCAGCTCACCCCAGTGCGGGTCGGTCACCTCCACCCGGATGCCGCGGCGCATCGCCTCGTCCGCGACGATCTTCGCGTACGGGTTCAGCTCGTCGTACCCCTCGGGCATGGCGGGCAGGAACAGGCGCTCGTTGATCGGGTTCTTCCGCTTCACGCAGAGCGTGCCGGTGCGGTGGAAGCCGAGGCGCTCGTACAGCCGGATCGCGCCCGAGTTCTCGGCCAGCACGGACAGGTCCACGAACGCCCGGCCGCGCCCGTCGAGCCGGTCGGCGAGCGCGGTCAGCAGCGCCTGGCCGGTGCCGGGCGGGGCGGTGTTGAAGTCGACTGTGAGGCACCACAGGCTCGCGCCGTTCTCCGGATCGCCGAAGACCGCGACGTGGTCCACGCCGGTGATGGTGCCGACCACCTCACCCGTGGTGTCCTCGGCCACCAGGTGCAGGAACCGGTCCGTGCCGGCGTTGTCCACCAGCACCTCGACCGGGGCGGTGACCATGCCGTTGCGCGCGTAGATCCGGTTCACCGCCTCCGCGTCGGCGGCGTCACGCAGCGGCCGGACGGTCAGCCCGGGCACCTCGCCGCCCTCGGTCGCGGCGGGCCGCTTCTCGCCCAGCGGCAGCCGGTACGTCAGCGACGGGTCGATGAACAGCTCGTCCGGCAGCCGCGACACCAGCACGTGCGGGTCGCGCAGGTAGATGCAGATGTCCCGGGCGCCGACCGCCTCGGAGCGCAGCACGTCGGCCACGTGCACCTGGTCGTCGAAGGTCTGCCCGAACACCAGCCGGCCCCAGCCGCAGTCCAGCACCACGCCCGAGGCGTCGGTGGACGTGGGCTCCGGCTGCCGCTGCTCCGGCGTACCCGGTGCGACCGGGTCACCGCCGGGGCCGATGCGTTCCCGGCGGCGCCCCAGCACCCGTTCCCGGTCGGTACGTGCCGTTCCGGTGGCGAGGGTGTCGGTCACGGTCAGTCGATTCCGTGGCTCTGGAGCCACATTTCCAGGAGTCCCAGTTGCCACAGCTTGTTTCCGTTCAACGGGGTCAGTTCGGCATTCGGGTCGGCGAGCAGCGCGTCGACGTAGTCGGCGCGGAACAGGTCGCGACGGCGCGCCTCGGGCGCGGTGAGCGCGTCGCGTACCCGGTCGAGGAGCTTGCCCTCCAGGTGGGTGAGTCCGGGCACCGGGAAGTAGCCCTTGGGCCGGTCGATGACCTCGTGCGGCAGGACCCGCCGGCCGATCTCCTTGAGCACGCCCTTGCCGCCCTGGGCCAGCTTCAGCTCCGGCGGGCAGCTCGCGGCCAGCTCGACGAACTCGTGGTCGAGGAACGGCACCCGGGCCTCCAGCCCGTGCGCCATGGTCATGTTGTCGACCCGCTTCACCGGGTCGTCGGTCAGCATGACCTGGGTGTCGATCCGCAGGCCGGCGTCGACGGCGGTCTGCGCGCCCGGGCGGCCCAGGTGCGCGGCCACGAACTCCCGCGCCGGGTCGCCGTCGGCCAGCCACGCCGGGTTGAGCACCCGGGCCAGTCCGGCCGCGTCGCGGTCGAAGAACGCCTTCGCGTACGTCTCGAGCGCCTGCTCCCGGTCCACCCCGGCGAGCGGCGGGTACCAGTGGTAGCCGCCCAGGATCTCGTCCGCGCCCTGACCCGACTGGACCACCTTGACGTGCTTCGCGACCTCCTGGCTGAGCAGCCAGAACGCGACGCAGTCGTGGCTGACCATCGGTTCGCTCATGGCCCCGACGGCGGCCTCCAGCGGCGGCAGCAGGTCGCCGGTGGGCACCCGGATCTGGTGGTGGTCGGTGCCGAACGTCTTCGCGACCAGGTCGGAGTAGACGAACTCGTCGCCCTCCCGCCCGCCCACCGCGTCGAAGCCGATCGAGAACGTGGCCAGGCCGGACCGGGCCTGCCCCTCGCCGGCGAGCAGCGCGACCACCAGGCTGGAGTCGAGGCCGCCGGAGAGCAGCACGCCCACCGGAACGTCGGCCACCATGCGGCGGCGTACGGCGGTGGTCAGCGAGTCGAGCAGCGCGTCCTGCCAGTCCCGCTCGGACCAGCCGGCCCGCTCGGCGGCGCGGCCGAACGACGGGTCCCAGTAGACCCGCTCGTGGGTGGAGCCGTCCGCCTCGTACACCCGGACCGTGGCCGGCGGCAGCTTGGTGACGCCGGCGAGGATGGTGCGCGGCGGCGGCACGATGCTGTGGAAGCTCAGGTAGTGGGCGAGCGCCACCCGGTCGATGGTGGTATCGATGCCGCCACCGGCGAGCAGCGCTGGCAGGGTCGAGGCGAACCGGACCACGCCGGGGCTCTCGGCCAGGTAGAGCGGCTTGATGCCGAGGCGGTCCCGGGCCAGCACCAGGCGGCCGGTGTCGCGCTCGCTGATCGCCACCGCGAACATGCCGATCAGGTGGTCGACGAAGTCGAGCCCCCACTCGGCGTACGCCTTGACCACTACCTCGCTGTCGCCGGACGAGAAGAACCGGTGGCCCTTGGCCTGCAGTTCGGCGCGTAGTTCCCGGTAGTTGTAGATGCAGCCGTTGAAGACACCGGTGAGCCCGGCGGCGGCGTCCACGATGGGTTGGCCGCTCGCCGCGGACAGGTCGATGATCTTCAGGCGCCGGTGTCCCAGCGCGGTCGGCCCTTGCGACCAGACGCCGCTGTCGTCGGGCCCTCGGTCACTCATCGTGGCCGCCATCCGCTCCACGGCCGAGACATCGGCGCGTGAACCGTCACGGCGGAACTCTCCCGCAAGTCCGCACATACGAGCCAATGCTGCCAGAGGTTGTTTCGGTTCGCCTGTTGAGACGATGACGAACGTGTGACAGCTTGCTACGATGCGCCGTCACGCAGCGTGGTTGCCTGTCACGCCTTCGGTTCCTGCCTCGCTCCACCCGATGTCGGGATTCGGCACCCGCAGGGGTGTGAGGAATGCCGCAGCAGGCTACTTCTGAAGTAGTATTGATGTCATGTCGATGCCCTTGGAGTCGGTGCCGTTCTCCGAGCTGCTGCGCCAGCCGACGGAAACCGCCGAACGGCTGGCCCGAACCCGGGCGCTGCGCCTCCGTCGCCGCGACGCCGCCGACCTGGTGCTGATGTCCGCCGAGCGGGCTGAAGCCGAGGGGGAGGTGGTCGACCTGACCGCGCGGCTGCTGGCCGGCCTGGCGCGGCGAGAGCCGGCCCTGGTCCGGGAGACGCTTCCGACTGTGCTGCCCTGGATGCGGTTCCTGCCGCAGGGGGACGCCGAGCAGATGACCGACGAGTTCATCGCCACGGCCGAGGCCGCAGCGGCTGTCGGCAGCACCGCGGCGGTGTCCCAGCTGCTCACCGAATGGCGGCACACCGCTGAGGTGCACGCCGATCCCGACCTGCATCGGATCCTGGCCGCGCCCAGCGCCGACGACTTCGGGCCGGTGACGCGCCCGACCGACGAGTGAGCGCGAAGCGCGGCGATCGCGCCGCCCCGCCACCCCGGCCCGGCGGGTACGCCCTGCGGTTCGCCACAAACGACGCGGCGAAGGGCTGGGAGGAACTGTGCCGGCAGGCCGCGGCCAACACGCGCGGCGCGTTCGACGCGATCGAGGCGCACCCGTGCCCGTCTCCGCCGAACAGCCGCCAGCACCCCCTCAAGGGCTCCCTCGCCACAGCCGTGCACAACGGGCGGTCACTGCCGCAGTGGCAGTACGAGGTCACCGCCGGCGGCCGCATCTGGTACCTGGTCGACGACCAGACCCGAACCTGCTGGATGAAGCACGCCGGAACCGGCCATCCCAGAGCCACCGAATGACCGCAGTGCGTTCGGGCCCCCGTCCCTGAGGGGCGAGGGCCCGAATGGAATGGGCAGTGCTCGGTCTGGCTACGCGGTGCGGGCCACGCCGACCGGGCAGCTCAGCCCGTTCGGTCCGTGGTTGCAGTAGCCGTTCGGGTTCTTCGTCGGCGCCAGGTACTGCTGGTGGTAGTCCTCGGCGAAGTAGTAGTCGCCGAGCGGCGCGATCTCGGTGGTGATCTCACCCTTGCCGGCCCGGGCCACGATCGGCGCGAACGCGTCCCGCGACGCCTTCGCAGCGGCGGCCTGCTCGTCGGTGGTGGTGTAGATCGCCGAGCGGTACTGGGTGCCCACGTCGTTGCCCTGGCGCATGCCCTGGGTCGGGTCGTGGTTCTCCCAGAAGACCTTGAGCAGGTCCTCGTAGGCGATCTTCGACGGGTCGTAGACCACCTGGACCACCTCGGCGTGCCCGGTCATACCCGAGCACACCTCCTCGTACGTCGGGTTGGTGGTGTAGCCACCCGCGTAGCCGGCGGACGTGGTGATCACGCCGGGGAGGGTCCAGAACAGCCGCTCGGCGCCCCAGAAGCAGCCCATGCCGAAGACAGCGACCTGCGCGCCCTCGGGGAACGGGCCCTTCAGCGTCGACGGCAGCACCTCGTGCCGGTCGGCGATCGGCATCGCGATCGGGCGGCCCGGCAGGGCCTGGTCAGGAGAGATCATCTCGGCCTTCATGCGGCGGAGGAACACGGTGGGACTCCTCTCTTGGCTTTCCCAGCGTGTGCAACAGCGTGGCCCTCCGGTTCCTTACCCGCCCACCGCGACGTCAGGCCAGCGCCGCCGAGATCCGCCCGGCGAACGCCTCGGCCTCGGCGTCACCTGCGTACCGGGTACGCGGCCAGAAGAAGCCGCGCAGACCGTCGCCCTTCGTCCTGGGAACCACGTGGGTGTGCAGGTGCGGTACGGACTGGGACACCCGGTTGTTCATCGCCACGAACGTCCCACCGGCGTCCAGACCGGTCTCCACCGCCACGGCGATGCGCTGGACCAGCCGGAAGTAGCCGGGCAGCGCGTCGGGCGGCAGGTCGGACAGGGTGACCAGGTGGGTGCGGGGCACCACGAGCACGTGCCCCTTGAACACCGGGCGGGTGTCCAGGAACGCGACCCCGTCCGGCTCGTCGGTGACCCGGAACGCGGGCACCTCGCCCGCCACAATCCCGCAGAACACGCACCCGCTCATCCGCCCACCCTAGGCCCGACCCGCCCACCCCACCTCCGGGCGAGCGTTGATCATGAGGTTGGCGGCGACAAATCGGACGGCGACCACCGTCAACCTCATGATCGACGAGAAGACCGGCCGTAGGTCAGGCGCGATCGAGGTAGGCGTCCCAGTCGTCGTCGGGGATGCCGGTCGGGCCGGTCTCGCCGTTGGCGAGGCGCGCCCGGATGTCCGCCTCCCACCGACGGGCCCAGCGCCTGAGTCCGCCGATTTCGTCCTCGCCGAGACCGTAGGAGGCGAATGTCTCCACGTCGAGCTCGTCGACCCCGCCGAGTCGGTCGGCCAGCTCGTGAAGCGAAAACGCGACGGTGTGCCGGGCGCCCAAGGATTCGAGTCCCGTGAACTCCACGATCCGGCTGGCAGCGCATACGTCGATGTAGTCGCGATGCGCGGCGCGGTCGTGAAGCGCCCTGACCTTGAGGCCGATGGCATCCTCCAGCGCGAGCACCGGGCCGATCTGCAACCTCGCCGGCGGCCCGATCGCCTCTTTCAAGAGGTCGACCTCGCAGGCGAAACCCTGCCCCTCGACCAGCAACCGGGCCATCCGCGGCGTCGCCTCAACGACCCGGCAGCCGAATTCTCCGGCTCGGTACGCCTCGGCCAGCCGCGCCGCCACGAGGGGCAGCGGCAACGCGGTTGCGGTGGCGAAGTCGATGTCGCGGGACGGTCGGCTCACGAGATCGTGCGCGGCGAGTGCGTAGCCACCCGCGAGTACCAGACCGAGGTCGTCACCCGCACGGAATCCGACGTGCAGCAAGCGCGTGTGCAACTCGTCCACGGCTAGGCTGCCAGGCCCGGCATTCTGCTCTCCCAGAGTCGGATCACCCGGTGCGCGGTCAGCTTGCGGATGCGGGACCAGTCCTGCCGGAGGAGCGCCGGGTTGACGTACCGGACGATGTCCTCGCGCTGCCCGCAGTCCATCAGCGTGCGGTAGAGCGTGAGCCGCTGTCCGCTGTCGTCGACGTCGAACTCGCTGAGCCCGGACCACGCGAGGCGGGTCGGCAGCGTGACCCGGCCGCGCTCGGGCCCCTTGAGGTCGTCCAGTGACGTGGGGATCCGGTCGGCGACGCCGTGCAGGCGGGAGGGGAGCGCCTCGGTCGTACTCACCGGACCAGTATGGCCGACCACCCCGACAGAGTCCTGGTTGTGACAGGCGCGCCCGGCCTACCGGGAGCAAAGGGGAAGCGGGCGGACTAACGTCTGCGGCATGAGGCACGGCTTCGACACACTCGCCATCCACGCCGGTCAGGCCCCGGAGGCCCGCACCGGCGCGGTGATTCCGCCGATCTACCAGACCAGCACGTACGCCCAGGACGCCGTCGGCGCGCCGCGCGAGGGCTACGAGTACAGCCGCTCCGGCAACCCCACCCGGGACGCGCTCCAGGAGTGCCTGGCCGCGCTGGAGGGCGGCCAGGTGGCACTCGCCTTCGCCAGTGGCCTGGCCGCCGAGGACACGCTGCTGCGGACCGTCTGCAAGCCGGGCGACCACGTGGTGATCCCGGACGACGCGTACGGCGGCACCTACCGGCTGTTCGCCAAGGTGGCCGAGCGCTGGGGGCTTGACTACACCCCGGCGAAGGTCTCCGACCCGGACGCCGTGCGCGCGGCGATCCGCCCGGGCGCCACCCGGATCGTGTGGGTGGAGACGCCGACCAACCCGCTGCTCGGCATCGCCGACATCGCGGCGCTGGCCGCCGTGGCGCACGACGCCGGCGCGCTGCTGGTGGTCGACAACACGTTCGCCTCGCCGTACCTGCAGCAGCCGATCGCGTTCGGCGCGGACGTGGTGGTGCACTCCACCACCAAGTACGTCGGCGGACACTCCGACGTGGTCGGCGGCGCGCTCGTCGCGGCGGACCGGGCGCTCGGCGAGGAGCTGCGTTACCACCAGAACGCGATGGGCGCGATCAACGGCCCGTTCGACGCCTGGCTCACCCTGCGCGGCATCAAGACCCTCGGGGTACGGATGGACCGGCACTGCGACAACGCCGAGCGGATCGCGGCCTACCTGGACGGCCACGCGAAGGTCGCGCAGGTCATCTACCCGGGCCTGCCCTCGCACCCCGGCCACGAGGTCGCCGCCAAGCAGATGCGGCGGTTCGGCGGCATGATCTCGTTCCGCGCGGCGGGCGGCGAGGAGCATGCCGTGGACATCTGCAACCGATCCCGGCTGTTCGTGCTCGCCGAGTCGCTCGGCGGCGTCGAGTCCCTGATCGAGCACCCGGGCCGGATGACACACGCAAGCGCTGCGGGCTCGCCGCTTGAAGTTCCCGGCGATCTCGTGCGACTGTCTGTCGGCATCGAGACGGTCGACGACCTGCTCGCCGATCTGGAGCAGGCCCTGGGCTGACCGCTGGCTGGGGAGGGTGGCAGTGCCGGAGATCTTGCCGACGACGTGGGTCGGTGCGACCGCGAAACAGATCGCCCGGGCGGTACGCCGTGGCGACGTCTCCGCCACCCAGGTCGTCGCCGACCACCTGGATCACGTCACCCGGGTCGACGCCGACCTGGCCGCGTTCCGCACGGTACGCGGCGGTGAGGCGATCACCGAGGCGGAGAAGGTCGACGAGCAGGAGGAACTGGCGAACCTCCCGCTCGCCGGCGTGCCGGTGGCGGTCAAGGAGAACACGCCGGTGGCCGGCCTGCCCACGTGGAACGGGTCGGCCGCCATGCGTACACCGGTGGCGGAGGCCGACCACGAGGTGGTCCGGCGGCTGCGCGGAGCGGGCGCGGTGATCCTGGGCGTGACCCGGATGCCGGAACTGGGCCTGTGGGCGCTCACCGACGACGACACCGCTGCCACCCGCAACCCGTGGGATCCGGCGCGTACCCCCGGCGGCTCCTCCGGCGGCGCGGCCGCCGCGGTGGCCGCCGGGCTGGTGCCGATGGCGCACGGCAACGACGGCCTCGGGTCGATCCGCATCCCGGCGGCCTGCTGCGGCCTGGTCGGGCTCAAGCCCGGCCGGGGCGTGGTGCCCTGCCAGCTCGGCGCGGACGACTGGTTCGGCCTGACCGAGCACGGCATGCTCACCAGCACCGTGGCCGACGCGGTGGTCGGTTTCTCGGTGCTGGCCGGCCGCCGGCCGGACAAGCTGGTCCCGCCGGCGCGGCTACGGGTCGGCGTCTCGCTGCGCTCGCCGGTGCGCGGCGTCTCGCCGGACGCCCCGAACCGGGACGCGGTGGCCGCCGCCGGCCGCCTGCTCGCCGCCGCCGGTCACGACACCGTGCCCACCGACCCGGTCTACCCGACCCGGCTCGGCCTGCAGGGCATCGCCACCTGGTTCGCGGCGGCCGCCGCCGACGTGCGCGCCGCCGGGGTCGCCCCGCGCCAGCTCCAGCGCCGCAGCCGCCGGCACGTCACGCTCGGCGAGTGGGCGCAGCGCCGGGGGTACGTGCGGGAGGCCGACCGGACCGCCTGGCGCGAACGGTCGGTGAACTTCTTCGCGGACAACTCGATCGACCTGCTGCTCACCCCGGCGCTGGCCGGGCCGCCGCCGGAGGCCGCCGGCTGGTCCGGCCGCTCCTGGCTGGCGAACATGTCGGCGAACATCAGGTACGCCCCGTACGCGGCGCCGTGGAACATCGCCGGGCTGCCGTCGATCGTGGTGCCGGTCGGCCGCCGCCCGGACGGGCTGCCGGTGGGCGTGCAGTTCGTCGGCCCGCCCGGCTCGGAACTGCTGCTGCTCGGCGTGGCCGGTCTGGCTCAAGTTCGAGATGCAGGCGCCGTGGGCCCGGCACGCCCCCGGCTACCCCCGCGTCGGAACGGGGTCGCCGGCCACCGCGTGATCGTCTAGCGTGTGCGCACCCTGTCGCGCACACCAACTCGGACGGTCCCCGATGAACTGCCAGACCTGCGGGGACGCCACGTCCCCGGCCTTTGAGGAGTGCCAGCGCTGCGGTACGCGCGTCGGCCAACCCGCCGTGAGTCCCGGCGTGCCCACGTACGGCGTGCGCGGACTGGCGGTGGCCGGGGCGTCCGCGGTCGGCGCCGCCACCCTGTGCTACCTGCTCACGGCTCTGTTCCCGCTGGTTGGTGTGCGGATGGCCCGCTCGGCCGCCGAGCAGCTCGACCGGGACGTGCTGCTCGGCGCGGTGCTGGTCGAGGTGCTGTTCACCCTGCCCTACCTGCTCGCCCTGCTGACCGCGGGGACGCTCGTGGTGATCTGGACCTGGCGGGCGCGCAAGAACCTGGACGCCTTCCCGGGCGCCGTGCCGAGCCTGAGCCCGGCGTGGGCGATCGCCGGCTGGCTGGTGCCGTTCGCCAACCTCGTGGTGCCGGCCCGGGTGCTCGCCGACCTGCTCCGGAACAGCGTCTGGCAGCGCCGCCAGTCGTGGCTGGTCGGGGTGTGGTGGGTGAGCTGGCTGGTGTTCCTGATCGGTGACCGGTTCGTCGCGCAGGCGCAGCAGCAGCGGTACGACCGGCTGACCGAGCTGCCCCGCAACGACGCGGAGTTCGGCACGTACGTGCGCTACTACGAGGAGGCGCTCGCGCCCCGGCTGGTGCCGGCGTTGGCCTGCCTGGTCGCCGGGATCGCGTTCGTCGTGCTGATCCGCCGGATCTCCGCCGCCCAGCAGGACCGGCTCGCCCGGGCCGTGCCCGCGTGGCCGGGTCAGCAGGCGTGGCCGGGTCAGCAGGCGTGGCCGGGTCAGCCGGGCGGGCCGGGGCACCCCGACCGGCCCGCTTCCGTCGCGCCGGTGCCGCCCGCGCCGTCGGCCACGTCGGCGCAGATCCCACCGGGGCCGGGTGGCACGATCGGGGCATGACGGAACTGGTCGGTCTCGCCGACGTTCAAGCTGCGCGGGAACTGCTCGGCGGTGTCACCCGTACCACCCCGCTGGAGCCGTCCCGGCCGCTCAGCGCCGCGCTCGGCGGGCCGGTCTGGCTCAAGTGCGAGAACCTGCAACGCGCCGGGTCGTACAAGGTGCGTGGCGCGTACGTGCGGATCTCCCGCCTCTCGGCCGAGGAGCGGGCCCGGGGCGTGGTCGCGGCGAGCGCCGGCAACCACGCCCAGGGGGTGGCGCTCGCCGCCGGGCTGGTCGGCGCGCACGCCACCGTCTTCATGCCGGTGAACGCGCCGCTGCCGAAGGTCGCCGCGACCAAGGGGTACGGCGCGCAGGTCGAGCTGGTCGGCAACACGGTGGACGAGTCGCTCGTCGCGGCGCAGACCTTCGCCGAGCGGACCGGT
Organism: Micromonospora sp. C41; assembly: GCF_018070485.1. Classification (NCBI taxonomy): domain Bacteria; kingdom Bacillati; phylum Actinomycetota; class Actinomycetes; order Micromonosporales; family Micromonosporaceae; genus Micromonospora; species Micromonospora sp. C41. The sequence continues at coordinate 169,565 of NZ_JAGPXP010000007.1, forward strand.
GCGGTGTTCATCCACCCGTTCGACCACGCGGACGTGATCGCCGGTCAGGGCACCGTCGCGCTGGAGATCCTCGAACAGTGCCCGGACGTGCGCACCATCGTGACCGGGGTGGGCGGTGGCGGACTGGTCTCCGGGATGGCGGTGGCGGCCAAGGCGCTGCGTCCCGACGTACGGGTGATCGGGGTCCAGGCGGCGAGCGCCGCCGCCTTCCCGCCCTCGCTGCGGGCCGGCGAGCCGGTACGCCTGCCCTCCTTCGCGACGATCGCCGACGGGATCGCCGTCGGCCGGCCGGGGGAGCTGACCTTCACCCACGTCCGCAAGCTCGTCGACGACGTCGTCACGGTCTCCGAGGAGGACATCTCCCGGGCGCTGCTGATGCTGCTGGAACGCGGCAAGCAGGTGGTCGAGCCGGCCGGCGCGGTAGGGGTGGCGGCGCTGCTGTCCGGCGCGGTTGAGGTGACCGCGCCGGTGGTGGCGGTGCTCTCCGGCGGCAACATCGATCCGCTGCTCATGCTCCGGGTGATCGAGCACGGTCTGGCGGCGGCCGGCCGTTTCCTGCGGATCACGGTGCGCTGCGTCGACCGGCCCGGCCAGCTCGCCTCGCTGCTCGGCGAGATCGCCGAGCACCGCGCCAACGTGGTGGACGTGGTGCACCAGCGGGCCAACCCGCACCTGCGCCTGGGCGAGGTGGAGGTGGCCCTGTCCGTGGAGACGCGCGGGGTGGAGCACTCGGACACCCTGATCAGCGCGTTGCGGGCCAGCGGCTACCAGGTGGTCTTCACCGGCGAGGGCTGAGCCTCTCGGTGGAACACCGACGTCACAGCGGAACGCGAACGCCCCGGCCGGATGATCCGGTCGGGGCGTTCGGGTGTGCGGCTCGGGTCCGAGGAGCCTGTCAGCCTCGGTCGGGTTCGGGACCCGAGCCATCCGGCGCGGGTCCGGAAGGTCAGCCGCTGTACGGCTCGAAGGAGACGATGGTCACCTTGATATCGGCGCCGCTCGGCGCGGTGTAGGTGCAGGTCTGCCCCGCCTTGCCGCCGAGGATGGCCTGGCCGAGCGCGGACTCGGGGCTGTACACCGTCAGGTCGGTGGTGGAGGCGATCTCCCGGGAGCCGAGCAGGAACGTCTCGCTGTCGTCCGCGTCGTCGTCGAAGTAGATCGTCACGACCATGCCCGGCGACACCGCGTCGGTGTCCGGAGCCTCACCGACCTTGGCGGTGCGCAGCAGCTCCTTGAGGTAGAGAATGCGGCCCTCGGCCTTGCCCTGCTCCTCGCGGGCGGCGTGGTAGCCACCGTTCTCCCGCAGGTCGCCCTCCTCGCGCCGGGCGTTGATCTCGGCAGCGATGACCGGCCGGTTGGCGATCAGCTCGTCGAGCTCTGCCTGCAGACGGTCGTAGGCGTCCTGGGACAGCCAGGTGGCGGGCGCCTCGTTTCCATTTGTGGACACAGGCGGTCTCCTCGGTTGGTGCGGACTGGCTGACAGGTGAACTTGCAAGGCTACCAGTGCCGCACACGTCGAGGTGTGCTCAATCACCCCGGTGCCGGCGACGGGACCGGGGTGCGGTTGCCGGCGGCTCGCCGGCGCTCCGGCTCAGCCGGCCGGCCGGCAGCGCAACACCTCACCGATGAACGGCCGGGCGCTCGTGGGCACCTCCTGGCGGGTCCGGATGTGGCGCTGGCCCGGCTCGGCGCTCACAGTGGTCTCGATGCTGCCCACCTGGGCGCCGTCGTGCGAGCGGGCCCGCAGCAGACAGGTGGCGGAGCCACCCGGCGGCACGGTGACCCGGAAGTCGACTGTCACCCGGGAGTCGGTGATGTCGGAGTAGCTGATCATCTCGCCCTGGTACTCCGGGTCGCCGTACTGGTAGTAGAGCTTCGCCGCGCCCAGCCCGAGGACGGCGAGCAGGACCGCCACCGTCAGGGCGAGCAGGACCGGCCGGCGGCGCCCCGGCTCCCGGCGTCGGCCGTACCGGCCGGGCGGGTAGACCGGCGCCTCCGCGGCGACTGTGGCGTGCGTCTCGCTCACCGGCGGGTATCTCCTGGCGTTGTTGTCGGCGGCATCGGCAAGAATGGCTAGGTCCATCTTCCCAGCCCGGCGCTGAGTCAAGGATGGCAGGTCGGCCTGGACCGGCGGGCGTGGCCCTGGCCACTCCGGTGGCGGCCCCCGACCGGCCGTCACGGGGGCTTTCGCGGGCGCGGGGGGAGATTCCGGCAGGTCAGCCGACCGGAGGGTGGTCGGCGGGCACAGACGAGGAGCGCCGAAGGTGGCAGAACAGCTGCGTCTCATGGCGGTGCACGCCCATCCCGACGACGAGTCGAGCAAGGGTGCCGCCACCATGGCGAAATACGTCGCCGAGGGGGTGGACGTCCTCGTCGTCACCGCGACCGGTGGCGAACGGGGCAGCGTGCTCAACCCGAAGATGGACCGCCCCGACGTGTGGGCCAACATCGGTGACATCCGGCGGGCCGAGATGGACGCCGCCCGGGCGATCCTCGGCGTCGAGCAGGCGTGGCTCGGCTTCGTCGACTCCGGGCTGCCCGAGGGCGACCCGCTGCCGCCGCTGCCGGAGGGCTGCTTCGCCCTGCAGGACGTGGACGTCGCCGCCGCGCCGCTGGTGCGCCTGATGCGGCAGTTCCGCCCGCACGTCGTCACCACGTACGACGAGGAGGGCGGCTACCCGCACCCCGACCACATCATGACCCACAAGGTCACCGTGGCGGCGTTCGACGCGGCCGGTGACCCGGAGCGCCATCCCGAGCTGGGCGAGCCGTGGCAGCCGCTCAAGCTCTACTACGACGTGGGCTTCTCCCGGGCCAAGATCATGAGCCTGCACGAGGCGGTGCTCGAAGCCGGGCTCGAATCGCCGTACGGCGAGTGGATGAAGCGCTGGGACGAGCGCCCCGACAAGGGTGCGCGGATCACCACCCGGGTCGAGTGCGCCGACTACTTCCCGGTCCGCGACGACGCCCTGCGCGCCCACGCCACCCAGATCGACCCGGACGGGTTCTGGTTCCAGGTGCCGATGGAACTGCAGAAGCGCGCCTGGCCGACGGAGGACTTCCAACTCGCCCGGTCGCTGGTGGACAGCCCGCTGCCCGAGTCCGACCTCTTCGCGGGCGTACGGGAGGCGTGCCGTGCCCACTGACCGGGCCGGGGTCTACCCTGGTGCGCAGTCGCACATCGGAGGAACACCATGCTGACCGCCGTCGAGGTGCTCGCACAGAACAACTTCGGTGACACCCGCACGGGTGGTCTGGCCGGTCCGATGGGCCTCTTCCTCATCGTTGCGCTGGCCACCGTCACCGTCCTGCTGATCCGCAACATGAACGCCCGGCTGCGCCGGCTGCCCGACCGCTTCCCGCACCAGGGCACCCCGGGCCGGGCCGATTCCGCAGTCGCCGATCCGACAGAAGGGCTCGTCGAGCAGGATTCACCGACGAACACGCCCAGCGGCTCCCAGCAGCGACGGAACAGCTGAACACCGCGTGAATCACGCCCAAGCCGGTCGTCGCCCCCTGTTGCGACCACCGGCTTTGGCTTAGCCTTCCGCCGGGGGGACCGTCAGGCCCCGGACCCTGCGCGGAAGGGGGACGCCGATGTCGAAGGCAGCACCGGCCCCCGGCCATGCCTCCGCCCGGCCCGGTGACGGGGCGGCCCCGTGACCACCGAGCCGGCCGACCGTCCCCCGGACCGGGTCGGCCTGCGCGGGACGCCGACGGGCGTCGTCGTGTTGACCGTCGCGGTCGCGTTCACCGGTCTGCTGGCCGCCGTCCTCGGCCTGGTCGTCCCGCCACACCTCCCGGTGGACCACCCGCTGCCCGGCCCGGCGCGGTTCGGCATCGCCACTGTCGCGTTCGCGGTTGCCCAACTTGCCCGGCTGCGCTTCCGTACCGCGTCGGGGATGGTGAGCATCACCTGGGGCGAGGCCGCGCTGGTGGTCTGCCTCTGGCTGGTGCCGGCCGGCTGGCTTCCGGCCGCCGCCCTGCTGGGCGTGGGCACCGCCTGGACCGTGATGTCGGTGGTGTCGGACCGTCGACCGGCCCTGGAACTGGCGGGGATCGCCGGCTCGCTCACCGCCGCCACCGCGCTCGCGGCGGCCGTCGCGACCGCCCTCGGCCCGCCGCTGCTCGCCGCGCCCACCCCCGAGCTCGCGCTCACGCTCACCGCCGCCGCGGTGACGTACCTGCTCACCACCGCCTTCCTGGGCGCCGTGACGCTCGCGCTGCGGCACGGCATCCCGATGGGGCCGCCGCTGTTCGCCGCGCTGCGCGGCAAGCTGCTCATGTTCGTCGGCAACGTGGCGGTCGGCCTGGTGGTCGTCGCGCTGCTCGAACTCGACGCGCGCTGGCTGCTGCTCCTGCCGCCGCCGCTCTGGCTGCTCCAGCAGACCTACCGGCACCGGCTGCGGGCCGACCATGAACGGCGGACCTGGCGGGCGTTCGCCGAGGCCACCGCCGCGCTCAACCAGCTCGACGAGCGGGGCGTGGCGACCGCCGCGGTGACCGGAGCGCTCACGCTGTTCGGCGCCGAACTGGTCGAGGTCGACGTGGCCCGGGGCGAGGGACGCTGGCGCCGGTACCGGGCCGACCGTGGCGGGCAGGTCCGGGACCGGGAGGTGGAACCCGCCGGGTGCGCCGGCGTCGCCGAGCACGAGTTGATGCGTCGGCTCGTCGTGGGCTCCGCCGAGGTCGGCCGGCTGCGGGTGCGGTTCGCCCGGTCCGCCCCGCCGAGCGCCCGGGAACGCGACGGCGTGGCGGCCTTCGGGGACGCGCTCGCCGCCGCCCTGCACGACGCCGCCACGCATCGGGAGCTGCGGCTTGTCACCGCCCGCTCGTCGTACGACGCGGTGCACGACCAGCTCACCGGCCTGCTGAACCGGGCGGCGCTGCTCACCAAGGGGGACCAGGCGTTGCGGCAGCGCCCGCACGACCACCCGGTGGCCCTGCTGCTGCTCGACGTGAACCAGTTCAAGGAGGTGAACGACACGCTCGGGCACTCGGCGGGCGACCAGCTGCTGCGGCTCACCGCCAGCCGCCTCGCCGCGCTGACCCGGCCGGGCGACCTGCTCGGGCGGCTCGGCGGCGACGAGTTCGCGCTGCTGCTGACCTCGGTGCCGATGGTCGAGGACCGGACGGCCCCGCTGGCGTACGCGCTGCGCCAGGCCCGGGAGGTCGCCGAACGCCTCGCCGCCCCGACCGAGGTGGCCGGGGTACGGATGTCCGTCGAGGTGGCAGTGGGCGTGGTGGTGGCCGACGCGGGCGCGGCCGACCTGACCGAGCTGCTGCGGCGCGCCGACATCGCCATGTACCAGGCGAAGGAGGGCGGCGGCAGCGTCGCCGCGTACGACAGCTCCCGCGACGCGGCGAGCACCGACCACCTGGCGTTGCTCGCGGAGATGCGGGAGGCGCTGGCCGCCGACGACCAGCTGGTCCTGGCGTTGCAGCCGGCGGTGGACCTGGCCACCGGCGCGCCGACCGGCGTGGAGGCGCTGATCCGGTGGCGGCACCCGCGCCGGGGATGGCTCGGCCCGGCCGACTTCATCCGCCCGGTGGAGAACAGCGAGCAGCTCGGCAGCTTCACCCGGTACGTGCTGGACAAGGCGCTGGCCGTGGCGTCCGCGTGGGCGCGGGACGGGCTGGACGTCCCCATCTCGGTGAACCTGTCCGCGCGCAGCCTGCTCGACCCGCGACTGCCCGCCGAGATCGACGAGGCGCTTCGCCGCCACCAGGTCCCGCCGCACCGGCTGGTCCTGGAGATCACCGAGACGGTGGTGATGAGCGAGCTGGAGATCATCGACGAGGTGCTGGCCACGCTGCGCGCCATGGGCGTGCAGCTCGCGGTGGACGACTTCGGCACCGGTTTCTCCTCGCTGACGTTCCTCACCCGGATCGCCGTGGACGAGCTGAAGGTGGACCGGTCGTTCGTGCTCCGGATGGCCGACTCGCCCGAGGCGGCGGCGATCGTCCGGACCACCGTCGGGCTGGCCCACGAGTTGGGGCTGCGGGTCGTGGCCGAGGGCGTCGAGACCGCCGAGCAGCGCACCGCGCTGGCCGAGCTGGGCTGCACAGCCGCCCAGGGCTACCACTTCTTCAAGCCGATGCCCGCCGACAAGATCGCCGCGGTGCTCGGGTCGCTGCGCGACGGCGCCCGGGGCAACGTCTTCCCGCTGCGCGCCGACGGCGCATCCTGACCCCTGCCGCACCGGCGGCGTCGGAAGGCGATGGTGGATAGGGTCGGGTGGTGAACCGACTCGCCAAGGCCACCTCGCCCTATCTGCTCCAGCACGCCGACAACCCGGTCGACTGGTGGCCGTGGTGCGACGAGGCGTTCGCCGAGGCGAAGCGGCGCGACGTGCCGGTGCTGATCTCGGTCGGTTACGCGGCCTGCCACTGGTGTCATGTGATGGCTCACGAGTCGTTCGAGAACGAGGCAGTGGCCCGGCTGATGAACGACGACTTCGTCTGCGTGAAGGTCGACCGCGAGGAGCGCCCCGACGTCGACGCGGTCTACATGACCGCCACCCAGGCGATGACCGGGCAGGGCGGCTGGCCGATGACCGTCTTCGCGACGCCGGACGGCACCCCCTTCTTCTGCGGCACGTACTTCCCGCGCGCCAACTTCATCCGCCTGCTCGGCTCGGTCGCCACCGCCTGGCGCGACCAGCGCGAGGCGGTGCTGCGCCAGGGCGCCGCCGTGGTCGAGGCGATCGGCGGCGCGCAGGCGGTCGGGGGCGTGACCGCCCCGCTCACCGCCGACCTGCTCGACGCCGCCGCGAGCCAGCTCGCCCGGGAGTACGACGAGACGAACGGCGGTTTCGGCGGCGCGCCGAAGTTCCCGCCGCACATGAACCTGCTCTTCCTGCTCCGGCACCACCAGCGCACCGGCTCGGCGCGCAGCCTGGAGATCGTCCGGCACACCTGCGAGGCGATGGCCCGTGGCGGCCTCAACGACCAGCTCGCCGGTGGGTTCGCCCGCTACTCGGTGGACGGCCACTGGACCGTGCCGCACTTCGAGAAGATGCTCTACGACAACGCGCTGCTGCTGCGCGTCTACACCCAGCTCTGGCGGCTCACCGGCGACGGGCTGGCCCGCCGGGTGGCCCGGGACACCGCCCGGTTCCTCGCCGACGAGCTGCACCGGGCCGGTGAAGGCTTCGCCTCGGCGCTGGACGCGGACACCGACGGCGTCGAGGGGCTCACCTACGTCTGGACGCCCGACCAGCTCGTCGAGGTGCTGGGGGCCGACGACGGCCGGTTCGCCGCCGACCTGTTCGAGGTCACCGCCGAGGGCACGTTCGAGCACGGCAGCAGCGTGCTGCGGCTGGCCCGGGACGTTGACGACGCCGACCCGGCGGTGCGGGCCCGCTGGCAGGACGTGGTGGGCCGGCTGCTGGCCGCCCGCGACACCCGCCCGCAGCCGGCCCGCGACGACAAGGTGGTGGCCGCCTGGAACGGGCTGGCGATCACCGCCATCGCCGAGTTCCAGCAGGTCGCCGCGCTGCTCGTGTCCCCGGACGACGAGGACGCGAACCTGATGGACGGCGTGCTGATCGTCTCCGACGGCGCGATGCGGGACGCCGCCGAGCACCTGGCCACCGTGCACGTGGTGGACCGGCGGCTGCGCCGGGTCTCCCGGGACAAGGTCGTGGGCGAGCCGGCCGGGGTGCTGGAGGACTACGGCTGCGTCGCCGAGGCGTTCTGCGCGATGCACCAGCTCACCGGCGAGGGGCGGTGGCTGAGCCTGGCCGGTGAGCTGCTCGACGTGGCGCTGGCCCGGTTCGCTGGCCCGGACGGCGCCTTCTACGACACCGCCGACGACGCCGAGCGCCTGGTCACCCGGCCCGCCGACCCGACCGACAACGCGACCCCGTCGGGCCGCTCGGCGATCGTCGCGGCGCTCGTGGCGTACGCGGCGCTGACCGGGGAGACCCGCTACCGGGAGGCGGCCGAGCAGACGCTGTCCACTGTCGCGCCGATCGTCGACCGGCACGCCCGGTTCACCGGCTACGCCGCCACTGTCGGCGAGGCGCTGCTGTCCGGGCCGTACGAGATCGCGGTGGCGACCGGCGACCCGGAGGGCGACCCGCTGGTGGCCGCCGCCCGGCGCCACGCCCCGCCCGGCGCGGTGGTGGTGGCCGGCGCCCCGGACCAGCCCGGCGTGCCGCTGCTGGCCGGACGGCCGTTCGTCGACGGGCGGCCCGCCGCGTACGTCTGCCGGGGCTTCGTCTGCCAGCGGCCGGTGACCGGCGTCGAGGAGCTGGTCGCGCAGCTCGGCTGAGCGGAGTGGGCCGGACCGCCCTCGCGGTCCGGCCCGGCGCCGGCCCTTATAGGCTGGCGGCGCTATGGACTCCCGTACCGGTCTCCCCGTCGTGGGCATGGTGGGTGGCGGCCAGCTCGCCCGGATGACCCACCAGGCCGCCATCGCCCTCGGCCAGTCGCTGCGCGTGCTGGCGCTCGCCCCGGACGACGGCGCCGCGCTGGTCGCCGCCGACGTCCAGTACGGCGACCACACCGACCTGGCCGCGCTGCGTACGTTCGCCAAGGGCTGCGACGTGGTCACCTTCGACCACGAGCACGTGCCGAACGAGCACATCCGCGCGTTGACCGACGAGGGCGTGAAGCTGTTCCCGCCGGCCGAGGCGCTGGTGCACGCGCAGGACAAGCGGGTGATGCGGGAACGGCTCGGTGAGCTGGGCGCGCCGAACCCGGCCTGGCGTCCGGTGGAGTCCCCGGCCGACCTGATCGCCTTCGGCGAGGAGACCGGCTGGCCGGTGGTGCTCAAGGCCGCCCGGGGCGGCTACGACGGGCGCGGCGTCTGGATGGTCGACGACGCCGGCGCGGCCGGTGAGCTGGCCGCCACGCTGCTCGCCGGTGGCACGCCGCTGCTGGTCGAGGAACGGGTGAAGCTGCGCCGGGAACTGGCCGTGCAGGTGGCCCGGTCGCCGTTTGGGCAGGTCGCCGCGTACCCCGTGGTGGAGACGGTGCAGCGCGACGGCATCTGCGTCGAGGTGCTGGCGCCCGCGCCCGACCTGCCGGAGGAGCAGGCCGTCGCCGCGCAGCAGCTCGCCATCGACCTCGCGACCGCGCTCGGTGTGGTCGGCCTGCTCGCGGTGGAGCTGTTCGACACGCCGTCCGGGCTGGTCGTCAACGAGCTGGCCATGCGGCCGCACAACTCCGGGCACTGGACCATCGAGGGGGCCCGGACCTCGCAGTTCGAGCAGCACCTGCGGGCGGTCCTCGACTACCCGATGGGGGACACCTCGCTGACCGCGCCGGTCGTGGTGATGGCGAACGTGCTCGGCGGCGAGCCGGGCGGCATCTCCATCGACGAGCGGCTGCACCACCTGTTCGCCGCCGAGCCCGGGGCCAAGGTCCACCTGTACGGCAAGCAGGTCCGCCCCGGCCGCAAGATCGGGCACGTCACCGTGCTCGGCAACGACCTTGAGGACGTACGGGCCCGGGCCGCGCGTGCCGCCCGCTGGCTCCAGGAGGGGCACTGATGAGCACCGTCGGGCTGATCATGGGCAGCGACTCGGACTGGCCGGTCATGCGGGCCGCCGCCGAGGCGCTGGACGAGTTCGGCGTGCCGTACGAGGTGGGCGTGGTCTCGGCGCACCGCACCCCGGGCAAGATGATCGAGTACGGCCGGGCCGCCGCCGGCCGGGGCGTTCAGGTGATCATCGCGGGCGCGGGCGGGGCGGCCCACCTGCCCGGCATGGTCGCCTCGGTCACCCCGCTGCCGGTGATCGGTGTCCCGGTGCCGCTGAAGTACCTGGACGGGATGGACTCGCTGCTGTCCATCGTGCAGATGCCGGCCGGTGTGCCGGTCGCCACCGTCTCGATCGGCAACGCCCGCAACGCCGGCCTGCTGGCGGTACGCATCCTGGGCGCCGCCGACCCGGTGCTGCGCGACAGGATGGTTGCCTACCAGGCGAGCCTGGAGGATCTGGTCGCCGAGAAGGAAGCCGCGCTGCGCGCCTCCCTCACCTGACCGTTCGTCACTCTTCGTGCTTAACTCGGTTGGTTGCTGAGCGTGACCGGCTGGGCGGGCGGCTGTTTGTGCCCTCCGCCGACTTTGCTCTGCAACCATCGACGCGGCGCGGCCTTGACCTGCGGTTCTGCGTTTCCTCGAAATTGGCTCCGCACCGGCACTCGTCACGGTGGGCGACCGTTGCCTCCGTGGCTGCAGAGCAAAGTCGGCAGAGAGGTGCCCCGCCCGCCCCGGCACTTCGACACGGAGTGTGACCGTACTGAACGGCCGGGGAGACGCCGCGAGCCGGCCGGGCAGGGTGCCGCGGACCGGCCGGCAGAGTGCCGCGGACCGGCCGGGTGAGGTGCCGCGGACCGGCGGGCACGCGGCCCGGCGGCGGGCGAGTCGGGCGCGAGTCGGGCGTGAGTCGGGCGGGCCCGGCACCGCCAGGCCCGATCGGCTCACCGCATGCCGCGCAGCGCGGTCTGCAGGCGCTCCTGGGCGCGGCGGCGACGCTCGTTGCTCGCGCCCAGCGCCAGCAGCACGATGCCGACCGGGATCAGCACCAGCCACGGGCCGAGGCTGAACAGCGCGTGCACGGCCGCGATCGCGGTCACCGCGGCGCCCACGATCACCGGGGCCTGCTGCCGGCTGGTCGAGCCGAAGATGAGCACCGCGACGGCGCCGAGCAGCAGCAGCACCTGGCGCAGCATGCTGGAGTCGGTGGCGATCACGATCGCCAGCGTGGGCAGGAAAGCGGTGACGAGCGCCGGGCCGTACGCCACCCAGCTCGACAGGTCGGGCCGGTGGCGCAGTTGCAGCACCCCGACCAGCAGGGCGAGCGCCGCGAACGGCAGCGTGTACGCCTCCGGCAGCGCCACGTCGGCCACCCGCATCAGGATCCACCAAGCGCTGATCTCGCAGGCCACTACCGCCCAGAACAGCAGGTTGCGCTCCATCGGCCGGCGCCCCGGACGGGTGGCCGCCACCCCGAGGACCGCACCCCACGCGGCCAGCAGCGCGGCGATGTGCCGGGGCGAGTCGTACGCCAGGGCCAGCGCGATGAGCGCCGCCCCGAAGCCGCTCCACTCGACGGTGGCCGCCTCCCGGTACGCCTCGGGGCGGCGCAGCCGGGGCAGCGTGGCGGCGAAGACCTGCAACGCCGCGCCGACAGCGAGTACCCCGAAGGCGGACCAGACCGCGGCGAGCCCGGACTTCAGGCCGACGGTGAGCACGAAGAGTTGCGCCATCAGCGAGCCGAACAGCCAGCCCAGGATGCGGGCGCGCTGGGTGGTGCCGAACAGCGCGGCGACGGCGCCCACGCCCACCGCGCCGCCGAGCGTGAACACGGTCAGGTCGCTGGTGGCGAGGCTGCCGGCCAGCCCGGCGCCACCGGCGGCCAGCCCGAGGGCGAAGACCAGCACCCGGGCCACCCGGATCGACCGGCCCGGCTCGGCCAGCGCCGGCGGTGGGGTCAGCGCCAGGCCGAGCATCGAGATGGTGAACACCGCCAGCGCGGCCAGCGCGGTCACCGGCCAGCCCCGGCCGAGCGCCACCGGCGTGATCAGCAGCGTGACCGCCGCCCCGGGCAGGATCACCGGCACCGCACGGGACCGCCGGCCCCCGCTGAACCCGGTGGCGGCGAGCGCCGCTGTCACTGTGAGCAGGAGCGCGGTGAGCACGTGGGTGGGATTCACCGCGTTCGCCGGCGGGGTCAGCAGCTCCGGTGGCGGCCCCTGCCACACCCGGCTCAGCACCGCGAACGGCGAGAACAACGCCACCACAAGCGCGGGCGCCAGTGTGGCCAGCGCCAGCGCGGTGGGCAACGCCGCGGCGGCGAGCGCGCCGGCGGCCGGGCTGACCCGCCAGCGCAGCACCGGATCGTCCGGGTCACGTCGCATCGCCCCGTTCAGCAGGACGGTCCAGCGGCGTACCGGCCGGGCCGAGCCGGCGGGCGGGACCGTGGCGGCCCGTACCAGTTCGGCGAGCACGCCGAGCAGCGCGGCGGCGGCGGCGAACACGCCCGCCGGCAGGCCGACCGCGAGCGCGGCGGCAGCGGTGACGGTGGCCGCGCCGACCACCGCCACGCTGGCGAACGGGAGGTACTGCGGCACGTACCGGCGCGCGGCCGCGATCGCGGCCAGACCGATGCTGGTGGCGGCCAGCGCGGCGGTCAGCACCACCTGGGGCGGGTGGCCGAACGCGGCGGCCAGGGCGGCCACCGCGCCGGGCAGGGCGAGCACCGCGGCGCCCGCGCCTGCGCCGCCCACCTGCACCAGGTGCGGCGGCATGCCCTCGGCGCGTACGTCGTCCACGAGCGACGGCGCGAGCGTACGGGCCAGGGCGGCCACCGTCGCCCCGATCAGCGCGATGCTGCCGAGCGCCAGCGCCGTGGTCCCCGGGCGGACCAGTCCCGCCCCGGCCGCGTGCAGCGCGACCACACCGGCCACCGTGGCCCGGGACAGCGAGGCCCGGGGATCGACAGCGGCCACGGCCGCCATGCCGTAGACAGTGGCCACCATTGCGCCCACCACCACCGGGGACCACCAGGGCAACTCGAACGCGGCCGGCGCGCCCACCGTGGCGAGCACGACGGCCAGGCCAGAAACGTCGTACTTCCACGGCGCCGGCAGCAGGACGGCGGCGGTCACCGCGAGCAGCACCAGCGCGACCGGTGCCTGCCAGGTCGAGCCGCCCGTCGGCGCGGCCGGCCACCCGCTCAGGTCCCCGGCCCAGATCGGGCCGGGGGTGGCCAGCACGCCGAGCCCGCCGCGCAGCGCGCTCCAGGCGGCGATCAGGCCGAGGAGCAGGCCACCGGCGGCGATGCCGAGGATCGGTCCGCGCCGCCACTCCTCCGGCAGCGCCCGGGCCGCCACCGCGACCAGCAGCACCAGCGCGGAGGCCACCACGAGCTGACCGCCGGGGGCGAGCACCGCGGCGATCCGGGCCAGTGTGGCGACGAGCGCCACGGTGGTGGCGGCCAGGGCCAGGTCGGACCCGTCCAGGGACATGTCGGCGCGGCGCCCCGCGTCGATGCGCGGCGCGAGCGCCAGCAGCGCGGCGGCGACCAGGAGCAGACTGCCCACCCAGGCGTCCGCCGAGGTCGCGCCCGGCGCTCCGAACGCGGCGGCGGCGACGGCCACCGTGCCGAGCACGGTGCCCAGCGCGTGCGGAATGCTCAGGTGCCGCTGCGCCACCTGCACCAGGGCGGCGTAGCCGAGCGTGACGCAGACGGCGAGGAAGCTCGCCGCGAGGATCGGAACGGTGATCTCGCGCAGGTTCGCCGGAGTGGCGATCGGCGGGGTCGGCGCGGTGGCGGCGACGAACGCGGCGACGGCGCCCGGCAGGGCGAACGCCGCGCCGCCGGCCGCCCAGGCGCAGACGGTGTCGGTCGCGGCGGCGGCGAGCCGGACCCGAGGGGCGAGGGAGACCAGCGCGCCGGCCAGGAAGAGCAGCGTCAGCGCCGCGGCGGTCAGCGCCGGCCGGGCGAGCGCGGCGCCGGCGCCGATCAGGCCCAGCCCGGCCGCGGTGACCGCGTGTGTCACCGCCGCGCGTTCGGTGCCGGCGCTCAGCCCGAGCACACCGACGACGACCGCGGTCAGCAGCATCGGCCAGCAGGCCGCCGCCCACCCCAGGCCGAGCGACGCGGGTACGGCGAGCGCGGTGAGCGCCGCGCCGACCACCGCGAACTCACGCCGGATCTCGGGCGGCAGCGCGATCACGGCGGCGACGGTGAGCAGCAGCGCGCTGGCGGCGAGCTGCCAGCCGGTCGGGCCGACCGCCCGGGCCAGCTCGGCGTGCCATCCGCTCAGGTCCGCCGACCAGGCCGGCAGCGCGGCCCGGAGCGGCGCCAGCCCGGCGCGCAGCGCGCCACCGGCGACCACCAGGCCGCTGACCGTGAGCGCCACCGCCGACGCGAGCTGCGGACCCCGCCGGGCCGCCTCCGGTACGGCCCGGACGGCGAGCCCGGTCAGCGCGATGACGGCGGAGATCAGCAGCAGGGACCGGCCCGGCAGGGCCACCGAGGCGACCCGGCCGAGCGCGCCGATCACCGCGAGCGTGAGGATGCCGGCGCCGACATCGGGCAGCGGCGGCCGGCGCAGCACGAGCGTGCCGGCCAGCGCGACCAGGGCGGCGAGCAGCAGCACCGCGCCCGATGCGGCGGCCGGCGGGACGGTGGCGGCGCGCAGCAGGCCGGTGACCGCGTACGCCAGCGCGACAGCGACCGCCACGCCGTGCAGCAGCCAGGTCAGCTCGGGCAGCCACGGCACCGGCCGGGCGGTGGCGGCCGGCTCCGGGGGAGCGTCCCCGCCGAGCACCTCGCCGACCTCCTCCGGCGCCGACTCGGGCCGGTCCTCGTCGGCGCGTTGCCGGGGCGGGACGGGCGGGGTCGGCGCGGTGGCGGGCAGGTCACGCCGGACCGGCCGCTCACGTACCACAGCGGAACGGACGAGCGCGAGGTCGAGCACGGCCACCACGGTGATCACCAGCGCCCAGCCGACCGGCCCGGTGATCCGCTCGTACGCCAGCAGCGGCAGCACCGGCTGGGCGGCCAGCACTGTGGCGAAGCGTGGCGCGCGCAGACCCGTCCCGTACGCGTACCCCAGGGCGACGAGCGTGGTGACCAGGAAGATCGTCCCGGCGAACGCGGCACCTGATCCGTCGCCGCCGATCCGGTCCACGGCCCAGAGCGCGTACCCGGCCAGCGGCACCAGCAGCAACCCGACCGCGGCGACGGTCTCGGCGGTGGAGGTCAGCCCGCGCCGGGCCAGGACCGGCGGGGCGACGAGCATCAGCGCCGTCGCCACCAGCAGTACGCCGAGACGCGCCAGCGCGTCCATCGAGCTGGTGGCCACCGCCGCGAAGACCACCGCGGCGACGCCGAGCAGGAGCGCGCCCAGCCCCAGCGGGATGTTCTGCACCTCGCGCGAGGACGCCTCGGGCGGGTGCTCCGGGTCGTCCGCATCGAGCCAGCGGGGGCGACCGCGCGGCGGCGACGGGGGCAGGTCCTCCGGCGGCCCGGGCGGCGAGGTGCCCTGGCGGGGCACCCGGGGCGGCGCGCCGGTGGCGGCGGTGGGCGGGCGGCGGCCGGGCCGGCGGCGCAGGACCCGGCGCGGCCGGGTGGCCTGCCGGACCCGTTCCTCACCGGCGTGCGCCAGGATGTCCCGCTGGAAGAGGGCGGCCTGCATCTTGGCGGCGATCTGCCGCTGTTCCCGGGCGATCTCGGCGTCGCGGGCCTTCATCTCGGCGATCGAGCGCTCGATGTCGGCCAGGTGCTCGGCCCACTGCGGCTGGTGCGCGCCGCAGTGCGGGCAGACGACGGCGGGCTTGATGTCCTGCCCGCACGAGGCGCACCTGAAGCTCTCCACGACAGTCTCCCGTCCGCCCGTGCCCTCGCACTGTGGACCTCCCAGAGGCAGCATGCCTTGAGTGGGCCGGGATTTCGACAGTTGCCGCCGCGTTCCGGACAACAAAAAGCGGACCGGCCGCCGGGAGACGTTCCCGGCGGCCGGTCCGCGCGGTCAGCGGATCAGGGGCGGCCCATGCCGCGGTACTCCCAGCCGGCCTGCGTCCACAGTGTGGAGTCGAGGCAGTTGCGCCCGTCGACCACTTTGCGGCCGTTGGCCAGCTCGCCCAGGGCCACCGGGTCGGCGTTGCGGAACTCGGCCCACTCGGTGAGCACGCAGACCAGGTCGGCGCCGCGGACGGCGTCGTTCATGGTCTCCTCGTACGTCAGCTCGGGCACCGCGCGGCGCGCGTTCTCGATCCCCTGCGGGTCGAACACGTGTACGTCGGCGCCGGCCTTGCCGAGCAGCGCGGCGACCGCGAGCGCCGGCGCGTCGCGTACGTCGTCGGTGTTGGGCTTGAACGTGGCGCCGAGCACCGCGACGCGGGTGCCGGACAGGTCCGGCCCGGCCGGGCCGGAGCGGCGGCCGAGCAGCTCGGCGGCGAGCTGCACGACGCGGCTGCGCCGGCGCAGGTTGATCAGGTCGACCTCGTGCAGGAAGCGCAGCGCCTCACCGGCGCCCAGCTCCTGCGCGCGGGCCTGGAAGGCGCGGATGTCCTTGGGCAGGCAGGCGCCGCCGAAGCCGAGTCCGGCCTGGAGGAAGCGGTTGCCGATGCGCGGGTCGTAGCCGATCGAGCGGGCCAGCTGGGTGACGTCGCCGCCGGCGGCCTCGCAGACCTCCGCCATCGCGTTGATGAAGGAGATCTTGGTGGCGAGGAACGCGTTCGCGGCGACCTTGACCAGCTCGGCGGTGGCGAAGTCGGTGACCACGAGCGGTACCTCGCGGTCCTCGGTGGCGGCGAGGTCGAAGACGCCCTTGTGCGCGGCGTAGAGCATGCCGTTTGCCCACTCGCTCTTGACGCCGACCACGATCCGGTTCGGACGCAGCACGTCGTCGACGGCGAAGCCCTCCTGGAGGAACTCGGGGCTCCACGCCACCTCGACGCCGAGGTCGGCCGGGCTGTGCTTGCCGACGAGCTGCTCCACCCACTCGGCGGTGCCCACCGGCACGGTGGACTTGCCGACGATCAGCGCCTTACGGGTCAGGTGCTGGGCCAGGCTGGTCACGGACGCCTCGACGTACGACAGGTCGGCGCCCATGCCGTCGGCCCGCTGCGGGGTGCCGACGCAGATGAAGTGGACGTCGCCGAAGTCGGCGGTCTCGTTGATGTCCGTGCTGAATCGCAGCCGGCCCGCGGCCAGGTTGCGCCGCAGCAGCTCGTCGAGGCCGGGCTCGTGGATCGGCACCTCACCGGCGTTCAGCTTGGCGATCTTGTCCGCGTCGACGTCGAAGCCGAGCACCTCGTAGCCCAGTTCGGCGTAGCAGATGGCGTAGGTCGCACCGAGGTAGCCGGTGCCGAGGAACGTCACCCGGGGGCGGGGGGCGCCGGACGGCGGGGTCACCGCGGCGATGGCGGGCATCGGCTGGGTGTTCGGGTACGGAATCGTCACGCCTGTCTTCTCCGCTCGCACTGGCGGCGCTTCCATGCGTCGCATTCTGCTGGGGGCGCCTGGGCCGGGCACCGAGGGAACTGAATTTCTGCTGTGAGGGTAGTGGGGCCGGGCGGGCGACGCTCGGGCGCGAGCCTACCCGCCGGTAAGGTCCGGCAGGGGCCGGTGGCTATCCTTCAGTTTGCGGCAGTCTTCGGCCCCCGGGCGGTACAGACTGCGCATGATAGCGGTGAAAGGGGAGGGCCGACATGGCCGCAGAGCAGTCGTTCGACGTCTACCGGTTGCCGGAGGAGCACGAGGCGATCCGGGAGGCGGTCCGTGAGGTCTGTGCGGCCAAGGTGGCACCGCATGCCGCTGAGGCCGATGAGACAGGTGAGTTCCCGAAGGCGTCCTACGAGGCGCTGCGGTCCGCCGACTTCCACGCCCCGCACATCCCGGTCGAGTACGGCGGCGCCGGCGCGGACGCGCTGGCCACGGCCATCGTGATCGAGGAGGTGGCGCGGGCCTGCGCCTCGTCCTCGCTGATCCCGGCGGTGAACAAGCTGGGCACCATGCCGCTGCTGCTGGCCGGCTCCGAGGAGCTGAAGCGCAAGTACCTGACTCCGGTAGCGGCCGGGGAGGGCATGTTCTCCTACTGCCTCTCCGAGCCGGAGGCGGGCTCCGACGCCGCCGCGATGACCACCAAGGCGGTACGCGACGGCGACCACTGGGTGCTCAACGGCGTGAAGCGGTGGATCACCAACGCGGGCGTCTCCGAGTACTACACCGTCTTCGCCGTGACCGATCCCACAGCCCGGTCGAAGGGCATCTCCGCCTTCGTCGTGGAGAAGTCCGACCCGGGCGTCAGCTTCGGTGCCCCGGAGAAGAAGCTCGGCATCAAGGGCTCGCCGACCCGCGAGGTCTACTTCGACAACGTGCGGATCCCGGCCGACCGCATGATCGGCGCCGAGGGCACCGGCTTCGCCACCGCCATGAAGACGCTGGACCACACCCGGGTCACCATCGCCGCGCAGGCCGTCGGCATCGCCCAGGGCGCGCTGGACTACGCCAAGGGCTACGTCCAGGAGCGCAAGCAGTTCGGCAAGCCGGTCGCCGACTTCCAGGGCATCCAGTTCATGCTCGCCGACATGGGCATGAAGCTGGAGGCGGCCCGGCAGCTCACGTACGCCGCCGCCGGCCGGTCCGAGCGCGGCGACGCGGATCTGACCTACTTCGGCGCGGCCGCGAAGTGCTTCGCGTCGGACGCCGCCATGGAGATCACCACCGACGCGGTCCAGTTGCTCGGCGGCTACGGCTACACCCGCGACTACCCGGTCGAGCGGATGATGCGGGACGCCAAGATCACCCAGATCTACGAGGGCACCAACCAGGTGCAGCGCATCGTCATGGCCCGTCAGTTGCTCAAGGGCTGACCGGAGGCGTTCGGGCGGGCGGGCCGGTGCACACCGGCCCGCCCGCGCTCGTTCAACGGCTCTCGGTGCCCTCCGGCCGGCCCGCGCCGCGCGGCGGGGCGGACCACGGCGACTCGCCGCCGGTACGGCGGGGCAGCGGCTCGGTCGGGCTCTCGGGGTACGCCAGCGTGAGCGGTGGCGTGTCCGGGTCCTTCGCCGGCGCCGGAGGCCAGTCGGTGAGCGTCGGCTTGTGCTCCACCGGCGAGGCGGCCGGGGTCAGCTCCGCCTCGGCCGGCGCGGGTGTGGCGGGACGCCGCCAGCGGCTCGTGCTGAACACGGCCATCAGCAGCAGCACGCCGATGAGGAACAGCGTGCCGTTGTCGAGCGGGTCGCGCAGCGGCAGCGGGTCACCGAGCAGCTTCAGGTCACCGGGCACCCGGTCCCGCACGCTGAACGGCGCGACGAACAGCCCGAGGTACGGGACCGCGAGCAGCAGGCCGGCCACGAGCGGGCCGAGCGGCGAGAAGCGCAACGTGCCGAGCAGGCCGAGCAGGATGCCGGCGACGCCCAGATAGACGGCCGGCTCGATCAGGTTCGGCGTGCTGTACGTCCCGATCTCCACCCAGCGGTCGACGGTCCGCTCAGATCCGTCCTGACCGAGCGTGACGAGCACCCAGGTGACGGGCGCCACCGCCAACCCGGCGAGGAAGCTCCAGAGATGTCGCATCCGCGCACCGTACCGTTTTCGGCATGACAGATCATCCCGCGGTCCCGCCGGGTAAACCGACCTCGTACTCCCGCGTCACGCTCAGTCGTATCATGACCGCGGTCGATGTCAATCTGTACGGGACCGTGCACGGTGGGGTACTGATGAAATTCGTGGACGACGTTGCCGGCGCGGCGGCGGCCCGGCACAGTGGCGGCACCGCGGTGACCGCCTCCATCGATGAGATCGTCTTCTCCGAGCCGGTCCGGGTGGGCGACCTCGTGCACGCGCACGCCCAGATCAACTGGACCGGCAGCACCTCGATGGAGGTCGGCGTGAAGGTGGTCGCCGAGCGCTGGGACTCGGCCGAGGAGGAACCGGTCCGGGTCGCCACCGCGTACCTGGTCTTCGTGGGCGTCGACGTGGGTGGCACGCCCCGTCCGGTCCGGCCGGTGCTGCCGGAGACGCCGGAGGACGAGCGCCGCTTCCGGGAGGCCGAGATCCGGCGGGCGCACCGGCTGGCCCGCCGCCGGGCGATCCAGGCCCACCGCGCCGGCTGAGGTGTAAGGAAGGGCCCCTTGTTAACGCCTCCGGTAGAGGAGGGGACCCCTATTAACACCCCCGCCGACACACGCCGCCTCCACCGGCGCCTGGACACCCGCGGAGGGCGAGGTGTTAACAAGGGGCCCTTCCTCTACCGGAGGCGTTAATAGGGGGCCCTTCCTTACACGCGGGCCACATGGGGTGGGGGTGCGGGGTGTGGGCGGGCCACGCCCCGTGCGCCGTGCCCGGCGCGGACAATGGCGGCACGAGGTAGGGCAAGATGGCGCCACGGCCCCGGCACACCGTCGTGGCAGGGCCTCAGGGAGGGTGGATCAGTGGCTGACGTGCTGTGGACGCCGCCGGCGGACGTGCGGGAGCGGTCCCGGATCGGTGACTACCTGCGCTGGCTGGCCGAGCACCGCGGGCTGGAGTTCGCCGACTACGACGCGCTGTGGCAGTGGTCGGTGACCGACCTGGAGGCGTTCTGGCGCTCGATCTGGGACTGGTTCGACGTGGTCGCGCACACCCCGCCGACGGCGACGCTGACCGACCGGGCCATGCCCGGCGCCCGCTGGTTCCCCGGCGCGACGCTCAACTACGCCGAGAACGTGCTGCGCATGCCGGGGCTGGGCGACGACGACCCGGCGGTGATCGCGCACGGGCAGACCCGCGCCCCGGAGACGCTCACCGCCGCCGAGCTGCGCGAGCGGGTCCGCCGGGTAGCGGCCGGGCTGCGCCGCCTCGGCGTGGGTGCGGGCGACCGGGTGGCCGCGTACGCGCCGAACATCCCGGAGACGTACGTCCTGCTGCTCGCCACCGCCAGCCTCGGCGCGATCTTCTCCTCCTGCGCGCCCGAGTTCGGCACCCGCAGCGTCACCGACCGCTGGCAGCAGATCGAACCGACGGTGCTGGTGGCAGTGGACGGCTACCGGTACGGCGACAAGCCTGTGGACAGGCGCGCCGAGGTGGCCGCGATCCGGGCCGCGCTGCCGTCGCTGCGGCACACGGTCGCCATCGCGTACCTCGATCCGGACGGCCCGGCCCCCGACGGCGCGTTGCCGTGGACGGAGCTGGCGGCGCCGACCGACGAGCCGTTGACGTTCACGCCGGTGGCGTTCGACCACCCGCTCTACGTGCTCTACTCCTCCGGCACCACCGGCCTGCCCAAGCCGATCGTGCACGGCCACGGCGGCATCCTGCTGGAACACCTCAAGATGCTGGCGCTGCACCACGACCTGGGTCCGTCCGACCGGTTCCTGTGGTTCACCACGACCGGCTGGATGATGTGGAACTTCCTGGTCTCCGGCCCGGCGGTGGGCGCGGCGATCGTGCTGTTCGACGGCAACCCGGGCCACCCCGACCTGGGCGCGCTGTGGCGGCTGGCCGCCGACACCGGCACCACGTACTTCGGCACGTCCGCGCCGTTCCTGCTGGCCTGCCGCAAGGCCGGCCTGGTGCCGCGCGAGGTCGCCGACCTGTCCGCGGTGCGCGGCCTCGGCTCGACCGGCGCGCCGCTGCCGGCCGAGGGCTTCACCTGGGTGTACGAGAACGTGAGCGACCGCCTCCAGCTCCAGTCGCTGTCCGGCGGCACTGATGTGTGCACCGGGTTCGTCGGCGGCGTGCCGCTGCTGCCGGTGTACGCGGGGGAGATCGCCTGCCGGGCGCTGGGCGCGAAGGTGGAGGCCCGCTCGGCCGACGGCAGCGCGGTGATCGGGCAGCTCGGCGAGCTGGTGATCACCGAGCCGATGCCGAGCATGCCGGTCGGGTTCTGGAACGACAGGGACGGCGCGCGCTACCGGGAGGCGTACTTCGAGGTCTATCCCGGGGTGTGGCGGCACGGCGACTGGATCACCGTGAACGAGCGCGGCGGGTGCGTGATCACCGGCCGGTCCGACGCCACGCTCAACCGGGGCGGCGTACGCCTCGGGACGGCCGAGTTCTACTCGGTGGTCGAGGGGCTGGACGAGGTGGTCGACTCGGTGGTCGTGCACCTGGAGGACGACGAGGGCGGCGCGGGTGAGCTGCTGCTG
Organism: Micromonospora sp. C41; assembly: GCF_018070485.1. Taxonomy (NCBI): domain Bacteria; kingdom Bacillati; phylum Actinomycetota; class Actinomycetes; order Micromonosporales; family Micromonosporaceae; genus Micromonospora; species Micromonospora sp. C41. Next base: position 191,163 of record NZ_JAGPXP010000007.1, read on the forward strand.
TTCGTGGTGCTCGCCGAGGGCCTGGAACTCGACGACGACATGCGTAAGAAGATCTGCCGGGAGCTGCGTACCGCGCTGTCGCCGCGGCACGTGCCGGACGAGATCCACCAGGTCCGGGCCGTGCCGAGAACGTTGAGCGCCAAGAAGCTGGAGGTCCCGGTCAAGAAGATCCTCACGGGTACCCCGGTGGACAGCGCGGCGGCCAAGGGCGCCCTGGCCAACCCCGAGTCCCTGACGGCGTTCGCCGCTCTGGCCCAGCGCCGGTCCACCACCGACAGCCCCGTCTCGCCTCGCTGATCCCGCCGTCCCCGCCGACCCGCCCGTTGATCTTGCACTTTCTGCCCCGGCGAACGGGGCGAATCACCCGCCCCGAGGGCCGAAACTGCAAGATCGACGGGGAGAGGGCGGGCGAGGGTCAGGGCAGGGTGTGGGTGGTCTTCTCGGTTTCGGCGCGGGAAGCCAGGCGGGTCGGGTCGGGGTGGGCGCACGCCACCACGCTGGCTCCTGCCGTGAGCGGGGTGAGCAGCCAGTCGACCGGGTCGGGGTGGGTGGTCACGTCTACCAGGAGGCGGTCGCCCTGGGTCAGGCCCAGCTCGGTGGCGCGGGCCGTCGCGCGGGCCAGCAGCGCCGCGTCCCCCTCGCCACCCTCGGGGTACGGCGTGAAGTGGTCGCCGTGTCCGCGTACCGCCGTCACGAAGTCGGCGTAGCCGGCGGGCACCTGCCGCATCGGCAGCGCGAACGGGTCGAGCGCCAGCGCGTACCGCTCGCCGGCCGGCCACCCGGCTGCCCCGTCCGCCCGGTCGGCGGCCACGAACAGCACCTCCACCGGCCCCGGCGCGTCGGTCACCGTCAGTTTCGCCGACCAGCAGCCGAGCAGCACGGCGGCGGTCTGCCAGTGCGGCGGCAGCAACACGCCGACCGGGTCGCCCGGCGCGGCGCCGATCTCGTCGGTGAGCAGGTTCGCGGTCTTCGCCACCCAGTTCGCAAGCGTCGCGCCGGACAGTTCGGTGCGCTCGCCGGTGGCGTCGTCGTACCAGGTCAGCAGCGGTCGGGTGGGGTCCGGCGCGATCGCGTCGGCGAACACCCGGGCAATGTTGTCGGCCATCGGCGCGAACGATACGCGCCCCGCGTGCGTACTCGATGACAACGTCAAGTCGGCGTACCGTCGGGTCGCGGTCAGCGTTGTGCGCCCGGCGCGGCGTACGCTTGCCGACAGTGTTCTTCCCCACAACTGCGCCATCTGAGGAGCCGCCCCGTGACCGCCGGTCGCCCGCCCCGCGTTCTCATCGACGCCACGAGTGTCCCCGCCGACCGTGGCGGCGTCGGTAGATACGTCGACGGACTGCTCGGCGCGCTGGGCCGGGTCTGCGGCACCGGCGTCGACCTGGCGGTGGTGAGCCTCCGCACCGACCTGGAGCGCTACACCCGGATGCTGCCGGGCGCCGAGGTGATCCCCGCCCCGGCGGCGGTGGCGCACCGGCCGGCGCGGCTGGCCTGGGAGCAGACCGGCCTGCCGCTGCTGGCCCAGCAGGTGGGCGCGGAGGTGCTGCACTCGCCCTTCTACACCTGTCCGCTGCGGGCCGGATGCCCGGTGACGGTCACCGTGCACGACGCGACGTTCTTCACCGAGCCGGAGCACTACGACAAGTCGCGCCGGACGTTCTTCCGCAGCGCCATCAAGACCTCGCTGCGGCGGGCCGGCCGGGTGATCGTGCCGAGCAAGGCCACCCGGGACGAGCTGATCCGGCTGCTGGACGCCGACCCGACCCGGATCGACGTCGCCTATCACGGCGTCGACCAGGACGCCTTCCACGCGCCCGGCGACGAGGAGAAGGCGCGTGTGCGGGCTCGCCTGGGTCTGGGCGACAGCAGCTACGTCGCGTTCCTCGGGGCCAAGGAGCCGCGCAAGAACGTACCCAACCTGATCCGCGGCTGGGCGCGGGCGGTGGCCGACCGGCCGAACCCGCCGGCGCTCGTGGTCGCGGGCGGTCAGGGGCACGACGACGACATCGACCGCGCGGTGGCCGAGGTGCCGTCGCACCTGCGGCTGCTGCGCCCGGGCTACCTGCGTTACGCCGATCTGCCCGGCTTCCTCGGTGGCGCGCTCGTGGCCGCCTACCCCTCCTACGGCGAGGGCTTCGGCCTGCCGATCCTGGAGGCGATGGCGTGCGCGGCCCCGGTGCTCACCACGCCGCGCCTGTCCCTGCCCGAGGTGGGCGGCGACGCGGTGGCGTACACCAGCGAGGACCCGGACCAGATCGCCGCCGACCTGGCCGCTCTGCTGGACGACGAGCCGCGGCGGCTCTCGCTGGCAAAGGCCGGGTTCGACAGGGCCAAGGAGTTCACCTGGGAGTCCAGCGCGGACGTGCACATCGCGGCCTGGCGACGGGCCCGGTCCTGAGGGCCGGCGGGACGGCCCCGGCCGACCGACCGTGACGACTCGCCCGCTTCGGGCATGATGTGCTGATGTTCTACGCCGTCATCCCGGCGGGTGGCAGTGGCACACGGTTGTGGCCGCTGTCCCGTGCCGGCCATCCCAAATTCCTCCACCCGCTGACCGGCACGCCGGCCTCGCTCCTGCAGGCCACTGTCGACCGGTTGTCGCCGTTGACCACACCGGAGCGCACGCTCGTGGTCACCGGGGCCGCGCACGCCGCGGCGGTGGCCCGGCAGCTGGCCGGCGTGCCGGAGGAGAACATCCTGGTCGAGCCGTCGCCCCGCGACTCCTGCGCGGCGATCGCGCTGGCCGCCGCGGTGATCGCCGCGCGTACGCCGGACGCGGTGATGGGCTCGTTCGCCGCCGATCACCTGATCGGCGACCCGGCCCGGCTGGCGGAGGTGGTACGGCAGGCCATCCGCGGCGCGGAGCAGGGGCTGCTGATGACGGTGGGCATCACCCCGACCCGCCCGGAGACCGGCTACGGCTATCTGGAGACCGGCGACCCGGTGGGGGACGGCACGCTGCGCCCGGTACGCGAGTTCAAGGAGAAGCCGGCCGCCGAGGTGGCCGAGGTCTACGTCAACTCCGGCCGGCACCTCTGGAACGCCAGCATGTTCGTCTGGCGGGTGGACGTCTTCCTCGCCGAGCTGGCCCGCCAGGAGCCGGAGCTGCACGCCGGGATCACCGCCATCGCGGCGGCGTGGGGCACCCCGGAGCAGGACGACGTGCTGGGCCGGGTCTGGCCGACGCTGCCCCGGATCTCGGTCGACTACGCGGTCATGGAGGGCGCGGCGACGGCGGGCCGGGTGGGCACCGTGCCGGGTGACTTCGGCTGGAACGACGTCGGTGACTTCCACACGCTCGGCGAGGTGCTGCCGGCCGACGGCGCCGGCAACGTGGTGCTGGGCGGCGACGCCAAGCCGGGCGTGCTGCTGCACGACACCACCGGCACGGTCGTGGTGTCGCACTCCGGCCGGCTCGTCGCCACCGTGGGGGTGCACGACCTGATCGTGGTGGACACCCCGGACGCGCTGCTGGTCTGCCCGCGTGACCGCGCGCAGGACGTGAAGAAGGTCGTGGACGAGCTGAAGGAACGCGGCGAGGAGGGCCTGGTCTGATCCGGCCGGTGCGGCCGCCCGCTTCCGGTCAGCGGGCGGCGCAACGGGCCAGCACGGCGAGCGCCGGTGGCACCAGCTGGGCCGTCGCGTGGGCGAGCGGCTCGGGCAGCCGGTCCGGCGGGAACCAGCCGAGCGCCTCGGACTCCGCGCTCACCTGCTCGACCGCCCCGGCCGGGGCCAGCACCGCGTACCGGACGTCGTAGTGGAACGACCCGCCCTGGCAGGCGACCTGGTGGATGTCCACGTCGATCGGTTCCGGCTCGATCGTCAGACCGGCGATGCCGGACTCCTCGGTGGCCTCGCGCAGCGCGGCCGCCACCAGCGTCCGGTCGCCCGGCTCGCAGTGCCCGCCGAGCTGCACCCACCTGCGGATCTTGCCGTGCAGGCAGAGCAGCACCCGGCCGTCCGGGTCGAGCACGAGCGCGCTGGCGGTGACGTGCCCCGCCCGGTGTGTCCGGCTCATCGCCGCCGGCCCGTCGGCCAGCAGCGCCAGCGTCCGGTCCCGGGCGGCGCCGGCGGCCGGGCTGGTCGCCGTCCAGCGGCTCAGCGCCGCGACGGCGTCGGCGTGCAGGTCGGCGTACGTGGTGAGATCGGTGTCGGGCACCCGGACACTCTACGAGCGCCACCACGGTACGCCGGCGCGGCGACCCACCTGCGGATGAGCGAAGGCCGGGCGGCACCCCTGCGACGATGTCGCAGACCCTCGTGGTGCCGCCCGGCCACGCCCGTCAGCCGGCGACCGGGTCGAGACTGCGCCCCGGCGTCGGCGGGCAAGGAAGAGTTTGCCGAACCGGTCACCTCACCGTCGAGGTCTTTCACCTCAGGCTTAAAGATGGAGATTACTGCCGGCGGGTAAAGTCGAGCCGTGGCGGGCACCCCCGCCGTCCGCACGGGAGCACTCCATGTTGAAGATCGTTTTCTCGGGCGAAGACGTCCTGCGGACCCGGGTCGCCCCGCGCGCGGACCCGCTCTGGGAGCTGGTTCTCAGCCTGCACCTGCTCCAGGGGCGCAGCCGCGACCCGATGATGACCACATGGCGACGGACCGTGGCGCACGGGCTGCGCACCGACAGCGACGCCGAGCAGTACCGCCTGCTCCTCGCGCTCAACCCGCCGCGCGGCTACTTCCCCGACTTCCTCACCCCGTTCGCCAGCCGGGAGGGCTTCGAGGTGGGGCTGGACGCGGTCCGCGGCACCCCTACGGACATGCTGCGCCGCGACCTGACCCGGCTCGCCGAGGAGACCACGTTGCCGCCCTCGGCGACGGCGCTCGCCCGGGGTGAGCCGGAGACACTGCACCACCTCACCGACTCCATGGCGCGATACCAGTCGCTGGCCGTCACGCCGTACTGGGCCCGGGTGCAGGCAGCGGTCGAGGCGGACCGGGCCCGGCGTGCCCGCGCCATGCTCGACGGCGGCGCCGAAGGGCTGCTGGCCAGCCTGCGGCCGAACATGCGGTGGAACTCCGGCGTGCTGGAGGTGCTCGACTATCCGGACACCCGGGAACTGCACCTGGACGGGCGCGGGCTGCTGCTCGTCCCGTCGTTCTTCTGCTCGCGTACCCCGGTGGCGCTCGTCGACCCGACCCTGCCGCCGGTGCTCGTCTACCCGGTGGACCGGCTGGCCGGCCTGACACCGGCGTCCGGCGCCGCCGGGTCACCCCAGGGCGAGGCGCTCGCGGCCCTGATCGGCCGCACCCGGTCGCGGGTGCTGCATGCCGCCGACGAGGGCTGCACGACCGGCGAGATGGCCCGCCGGCTGCACATCTCCGCCGCCGCGGCCAGCCAGCACACCACAGTGCTGCGCAACGCCGGGCTGCTGGTCAGTCAGCGCGAGCGCAACACCGTCCTGCACACGCTGACGCCGCTGGGCCGAGCCGTCCTCGACGCCTGACCTCCGCCGGGCCGTCTCAGAGCGCCAGCGTGGCGCTGGCGGCGCTGCCGGCCGGGGGCGGGAGCAGGACGGAACCGATTCCCTCGGCGGCCAGCGCGGCGCGCAGGCGTTGCACGTCCGCGCCGAACCGGACCAGGTCCGCCGGGTCGAGCGGGGTCGGCGCCGCGCCGAGCAGCAGGCCGGTGGCCGAGGCGGGCCAGCCGGGCACGGTGGCGGCGAGCCCGGCGCGTACCTCGTCGTCGGTGACGTGCGTGAAGGTCGTGCCTGGCGCGACCACGTCGGCCACCGAGCCGATCGCCCGCCGCACCGCGTCCGCGTCGGCGGGCTCCGGCCCGGGCCGGTCCGGCAGCGTCGCCGCCGCCCGCAGGCCGGCGGCGCGCGCCTCGGCGGTACCGAGCGAGAACAGGTCCATCGAGGCGTCGCGGACGAGCGCCCGGGCGCCCTCGTCGTCGTCCCGGGGGGTGCCGAGGTAACCCCGGACCACCGCGACCGGCACCTGGTCGCACTTGCCCTTGATCAGCTCGCCGGCGCCGGCCAGTTCGTCGACCACCGCCATCTGGGTGACGAACAGTTCGTTGCCGTACGGGTCGACCTCGCCCCGGTGGTCGCGGATCGCCGGCATGCCCGCCACCCCGAGCGCCACGTCGGTGAGCCCGTTGCGCCACGGGCGGCCCATGGTGTCGCTGACGATCACGGCGACGTCGAGGCCGTACCGGTCGCGCAGCGCGGCACGCAACGCCCGCGCGGAGGCGTCCGGGTCGGCCGGCAACAGCACCAGGCGGGTCTTGTCCACGTTCGACGCGTCGATGCCGGCGGAGGCCATCACGAACCCGTGGTGGGTCTGCACGATCCGGGTGGCGCCCCGCGTCGCCACCACCCGGGCGGTCTCGCCGTCCAGGATCCGGTCCCGCGCCTCGAGCCGTTCCGGACCGTCGGCGGGCACGTCGACCAGCCGGCCCTCCGCCTTCGACACGATCTTGCTGGTGACCACCAGCACGTCGCCGTCACGCAGCCACGGCGCCGCGCCGGCGATCAGCGCCGCCAGGTCGTCGCCCTCGGTCACGTCGCCGATGCCCTGCACCGGCAGAATCTCCAGCCTCACATCAGCTCCAGCGCGGCGCGCACCATCGCGGCGGTCGCCGCCTCGTCGGTCATCCGCAGCGGCGCCGCGCGGACCACCACGTCCGGCACCGCCGTGCCCTCGTCCTCCGGCGCCACCAGCCAGCCGTCGAGCAGCCCGCCGGTGGACCGGGCGCCGTAGAGGCCGGCCACCCCGGCCGCGCTGCACTCCACGCCGAGCACGGCGAGGCAGCGGTCGGCCATGCCGCGTACCGGCGCGCCGCCGATGATCGGTGACACCCCGATCACCGGGGCCGGCCCGCCGGTCACCGCGTCGCGCAGGCCGGGCACGGCCAGCACCGGGGCGATGCTGACGACCGGGTTGCTGGGCGCGATCAGCACCACGTCCGCGGCGGCGATCGCCTCCACCACGCCGGGCGCGGGCTTCGCCGCTTCGGCGCCCACGAAGACGAACCGGTCGGTGGGTACGTCGGCGCGGTACCGCACCCACCACTCCTGGAAGTGGATCGCGCGCCGCCCCTGCTCGTCGGTGACGACGGCATGGGTCTCCAGGCGCTCGTCGGTGGCCGGCAGCAGCCGTACGCCCGGTTGCCAGCGCGCCGCCAGCGCCTCGGTGACCTGGGACAGCGGATAGCCGGCGTTGAGCATCGTGGTGCGGACCAGGTGGGTGGCGATGTCCTTGTCGCCCAGACCGAACCAGCTCGGCTCCGCGCCGTACGCGGCCAGCTCGTTCTTCACCGTCCAGGTCTCGCCGACCCGGCCCCAGCCGCGTTCCGGGTCGGCGCCGCCGCCGAGCGTGTAGAGCACGCTGTCCAGGTCGGGGCAGACCTTCAGCCCGTGCAGCAGCAGATCGTCGCCGACGTTCACCACGGCGGTCACCTCGGCGCCCATCTCGCGGGCGTACGCCCGTACGCCGAGCAGGAAACGGGCGCCCCCGATGCCGCCGGTCAGAACCACGATGCGCATGCGTCCATCCTTCCGCACGTGCCGCCGTCGATCGCTCGGTGGCCGGAGAGACTACGCTCACTTCGGCAACTGTCCGCTTTCGTCCCCTGGGGGAGTCCGTGACCAGCCCCGCCGAGCCCGCGTCCGGCGACGCCGCGCAGGCCAGCCAGTTGATCAAGCCGTTGCGCGAACTGGCCGCGCTCGTCCTTCTCGGCGCCAACGCCGTGCTGCTCTTCGTCGGCCTGCTGCGCCTGCTGGTGCCGGTCGACGACTACAGCACGTTCAGCGGCCGGGCGGGAAGCACGTACTTCAGCTTCGTCGGCCTGGAGGCGACGGTCCTGCCGTTGCTCGCCGTCCTGATCGCCACCGTGATCCGCCCGGTCGTGCCGAAGGCCAAGCTGATCACGCAGGTGGCGCTGGTCGAGTACGCCGTGTCCGCCGTGTTCGGCGCGCTGACGTTCCTGATCTGGCTGGTCGGCCGGCTCGCCGACGGTGAGGTGCTCGATGCGTTCCTCGGTCTGCTGACCCGCGCTGCCTGGCTGGCGCTCTTCGCGGTCGCCGCGTTCGTGGTGTTCAAGATCTGGCGCACGCTCTACTACGTGCCGAAGCCCAAGGCGCAGCCGGGCGTGTACGGCCAGGCCCAGCCCGGCTGGCCGCAGCAGCCGGGGCAGCCCGGCGGCTACCCCGGTCCGGGTGGCTACCCGCAGCAGCCCGGCCCGGGCTACCCGCAGGCCGGCTCGCCGCCGCCCGGCTGGCCGCAGCAGCCCGGCCAGTACGGCCAGCCGCAGTCGGCGCCGCCGTTCAACACCGCGCCGCCGCACGCCCCGCAGTCCGGCCCGCCGTTCGCCGACCCGCAGCCGGCCCCGCAGGCCGGCTCGCCGTTCGCCGACCCGCAGCCGGCCCCGCAGGCCGGCTCGCCGTTCGCCGGTCCGCAGCAGGCGCCGCAGTACGGCTCGCCGCAGTCCGCGCCGCCGTTCGGCCAGCCGCCGTCGGCCGACCCGACGCAGGCGATCCCGCGCCAGTCCGCCGAACCGGGCGCGTCGACGCCCGCCGCCGACGACGAGCGCACCCAGCGGTTCGACCGCGAGGACCCGAACCAGCCCCGCTGAGCCGCGCGGCGGGCGACGGAGCGCCGTCGCCCGCCCGACGGCAGGCTCCCGACGGCCCGCGCCGGTCCCGCTGTGAGGCGGGCCACGCGGGCCGTCCCGTTGCCCGGACCGCGAGCGGGCGCGGGCGGCCTGTCGCCCGGCAGCGCATAGGCTGGGCGGATGGTTGATCGCAGCGACCCCGAACCGACCGAGGCGAGCGTCCGGCGGGCGCTGGGACGGGCCGCCACCGGCCGGGCGCTCGACGCCGACGAGGCCGGCGCGCTGCTCGCCGCGCGCGGGCAGATGCTCGACGAACTGCTCCGGATCGCCGGTGAGATCCGCGACGCCGGGCTGCGCGACGCCGGGCGGCCGGGCGTGGTCACGTACTCCAAGAAGGTCTTCATCCCGCTGACCCGGCTCTGCCGGGACCGTTGCCACTACTGCACGTTCGCCACCGTGCCGCACCGGCTGCCCGCCGCCTACCTGGAGCGCGACGAGGTGCTGGCGATCGCCCGCGAGGGCGCCGCGCAGGGCTGCAAGGAGGCGCTGTTCACGCTCGGCGACCGGCCGGAGGAGCGGTGGCCGGCGGCCCGCCGGTGGCTGGACGAGCGGGGGTACGACTCGACGCTGGACTACCTGCGCGCCTGCGCGGTGGCGGTGCTGGAGGAGACCGGCCTGCTGCCCCACCTCAATCCGGGCGTGCTCTCCTGGTCGGAGCTGCAGCGGCTCAAGCCGGTCGCGCCGAGCATGGGCATGATGCTGGAGACCACCGCCACCCGGCTCTGGTCCGAGCCGGGCGGCCCGCACTACGGCTCACCGGACAAGGAGCCGGCGGTCCGCCTGCGGGTGCTCGACGACGCCGGCCGGGTCGGGGTGCCGTTCACCACCGGCATCCTGATCGGCATCGGCGAGAACCGGGCCGAGCGGGCCGACGCGATCTTCGCGATCCGCCGCGCGATGCGGGAGTACGGCCACCTCCAGGAGGTGATCGTGCAGAACTTCCGCGCCAAGCCGGACACGGCGATGCGCGGCATGCCGGACGCGGAGCTGCACGACCTGGCCGCCACCGTGGCGGTGGCCCGGGTGCTGCTCGGCCCGAAGGCCCGCATCCAGGCTCCGCCGAACCTGATCGCGGGCGAGTACGACCTGCTGCTGCGCGCCGGCATCGACGACTGGGGCGGCGTCTCCCCGGTCACGCCCGACCACGTCAACCCGGAGCGCCCCTGGCCGCACCTGGAGGAGCTGGCGGCGCGTACCGCGAGTGCCGGGTTCACGCTGCGCGAGCGGCTGACCGTCTACCCGGAGTACGTCCGCGCGGGCGGCCCGTGGCTGGACCCGCGCCTGCTGCCGCACGTCACGGCGCTCGCCGACCCGGCCACCGGGCTCGCGGTCGAGGAGGCCCGCCCGGTGGGGCAGCCCTGGCAGGAGCCGGAGGAGACCTACGGCGGCCGGACCGACCTGCACGCCACCATCGACGTCACCGGCCGTACCGAGGACCGGCGGGGCGACTTCGACAGCGTGTACGGCGACTGGGCCGAGGTGGCCGGCAAGGTGGCGCCGCAGGCGCGCGCGGGCGTACCCCTTGCCGGTGGCGCGGACGCCGACCTGCGCGCGGGCCTGCGGCTGGCCGCGGACGACCCGGCCGCGCTGCTGACGCCGGCGCACGAGGCGAAGGCGCTGGCGCTGTTCGGCGCGGACGGCCCGGCGCTGGACGAGTTGTGCCGGCTCGCCGACGACGCGCGCCGGGACGCGGTGGGTGACGACGTGACGTACGTGGTGAACCGGAACATCAACTTCACGAACGTCTGCTACGTGGGGTGCCGGTTCTGCGCGTTCGCCCAGCGGGAGAGCGACGCCGACGCGTTCCGGCTGTCCCTGGAACAGGTCGCCGACCGGGCCGAGGAGGCGTGGACGGCCGGCGCGACCGAGGTCTGCCTTCAGGGCGGCATCGACCCGAAGATGCCGGTCACCGGCTACGCCGACATCGTCCGGGCGATCAAGGAGCGGGTGCCGGGCATGCACGTGCACGCGTTCTCCCCGATGGAGATCGTCACCGCCGCCGCGAAGGCCGGCGTGCCGGTGCGGGAGTGGCTGCTCCAGCTCCGCGAGGCCGGGCTGGACACCATCCCGGGCACCGCCGCCGAGATCCTCGACGACGACGTGCGCTGGGTGCTCACCAAGGGCAAGCTGCCGGCCGCCGCCTGGGTCGAGGTGGTGAGCACGGCGCACGAGCTGGGCATCCGGTCCAGCTCCACGATGATGTACGGCCACGTCGACCACCCGGGCCAGTGGCTGGCCCACTTCCGGGTGCTGGCCGGGGTGCAGGACCGTACCGGCGGGTTCACCGAGTTCGTGGCGCTGCCGTTCGTGCACACGAACGCGCCGATCTACCTGGCCGGCATCGCCCGCCCGGGTCCGACGTGGCGGGAGAACCGGGCGGTGCACGCGATGGCCCGGCTGCTGCTGCACGGCCGGATCGGCAACATCCAGTGCTCCTGGGTGAAGCTCGGCGACGAGGGCACGGTGGCGATGCTGCGTGGCGGCTGCAACGACCTCGGCGGCACGCTGATGGAGGAGACCATCTCCCGGATGGCCGGCTCGGGCAACGGCTCGGCCCGTACCGAGGAGCAGTTGCGGGCCATCGCCACCGCCGCGGGCCGCCCGTTCCGCAAGCGGACGACCGCGTACGGTCACGCCGGCGCCTGAGGTCGAACCTTTCCCCGTCGCCTGCCGTACCTGTGGATGCCGGCGGCGGTTTCGGCGAGGACCGCCGCCGGTGACCCCAGAACCGGGGCCCGGCGGTGTCCGGGCGTCCCGGGCCCGTTGCGGCGCTGCGGCGCCGGTCCGGAAAGGTTGCCGATGAGCACTGACGAGACCACCGACGCGCCGAAGAAACGGCGGACCTGGCCGCGGTTGACCCGCAGGCAGACGCTCACCGCCGCGGCGAGCGCGACGCTGGGCGCCGCCGCCCTCACCGTGCCGGGCCTGTCCGCCGCGCAGAACTCCCCCACGGCGAGCCGGCGCGACGAGCCGATCGTGGCTCACCTCCGTGACGCCGCCACCGGCGCGATCGACGTCTTCGTCGGTACGACAAGGGTCGAGATCCGCGACCGCGGTCTGGCCGACCGCCTGGTGCGCGCCGCCGGCCGGCGCTGATCCCACCCCTCCACCGGCGTGGGCTCCCGGCGCCGGTTCCGTCTTCCGTTCCCCCGACGAAGGTGCGTCCGTCATGTCCTCTCACCGCGAGGCCCCGGAGATCGCCAAGGATCCGGTCGCCGACAGTTCCGACCTGTACGCGTTCGTCACGCCGAGCCAGCCGGACACGGTCACGTTGATCGCCAACTACGTGCCGGTGCAACTTCCCTCCGGCGGCCCGAACTTCTTCGAGTTCGGCGACGACGTCCGGTACGAGATTCACATCGACAACGACGGCGACGGTAATCCGGACGTCACCTATCGTTTCGAATTCACCACGGAGATCACGAACCAGAACAGCTTTCTCTACAACACCGGGCTGATCGAGTCGCTGGAGAGCAAGAACTGGAACCGGCGGCAGTTCTACCGGCTGACCCGGATCGCCGACGGCCGGGCGCGGGTGCTGGCGCACAAGCTGCCCTGCCCGCCCTGCAACGTCGGGCCGCTGTCCACCCCGAAGTACCAGAACCTGGTACGCCAGGCGACGTTCAAGCTGTCCACCGGCGAGAAGGTGTTCGCCGGCCAGCGGGCCGACGGCTTCTTCGTCGACCTGGGCGCGGTGTTCGACCTGGGCACGCTGCGGCCGTTCCAGCAGTTGCACGTCGCCGGCAAGAAGCTGTTCCAGGCCGAGGGTGAGCCGGTGAACGCGCTGGACCGGCTGAACGTGCACAGCCTCGCCGTGCAGGTGCCGCTGAGCCAGGTGCGCCGCAAGGCGGCCCGCTACGGCGTGGCCGACCGCGCCTCGACCATCGGGGTGTGGACCAGCGCGTCCCGCCAGCAGGTCCGGGTGCTCGGCGACCGGGTCTCCGCGGACACCGCCGCCGGCCCGTTCACCCAGGTGTCGCGGCTCGGTAACCCGTTGTTCAACGAGGTCATCGTGCCGATGTCCAGGAAGGACGTCTGGAACACGCTGCCGCCGTCGGAGGACAAGCGCTTCGCCGGGTTCGTCGAGCGGCCCGAGCTGGCCGCGCTGCTGCCGGCGCTGTACCCGGGCGTGTTCGGAAATCTGGACGCGCTGAACAAGTCCAAGAAGCCGCGCGCCGACCTGGTGGCGATCCTGCTCACCGGAATCCCGGCCGGACTGATCGACGGCTTCGCCAACACCACCGGCGACGTCCAGGCGGACATGCTGCGGCTGAACACGGCGATCCGGCCCAGCCGCACACCGGACCGGTTCGGCGTGCTCGGCGGCGACCTGGCCGGTTACCCGAACGGCCGTCGCGTCGCCGACGACGTGGTGACGATCGCGCTGCGTGCCATCGCGGGACTGACCGTGCCACTTGTCGACAAGACGTTCCGCCCGGACGCCGCCGCCGCGGCGGTCACGCCGGGTCTGAGCGCGGCCGACGTCACCGCGCCGTTCCTGGCCGACTTCCCGTTCCTCGGCACACCGTACGACGGGTTCGGCAACCCGCAGGCGAAGAAGTCCTGACGGGAGACGCGGATGTCACACCATCACGATCTCGGCCCGTCGGAGGTCGGCAGCGTCGTGCTCGACCTCGGCGGCGACCGCGGCGCGCTGATCATCCACACCGGCCGGGACCTGCACGGCCGGGAAATCGAGATCAGCCGGGCGGACCTCGACAGCCCGCGGACCCACTCCGCCGTACGCGAGCGGCACGTCCTGGACGGGGTCTTCCACAGTGCCGTCTACCCGGACCTGGAGGCGGGTGTCTATACCGTCTGGTGGGACGAGAACACATCGGCCGGCGCGATCTCTGTTACCGGTGGGTGTATCGCCGAATTCGTCTGGCCGACCAGCTCACCCGCCCGGGTGGACTGAACCGGCGACCGCGCCGACGCCTGCGCCCTGTCCACATGGTGGACGGGGCGCAGTCGGCGTTGGACGGCTCGGCGGGCGGTACCGCAACGAGCGCGTTACCCTTTGGCCCACCAATTCTGATCTTGGTACGAGCGGCCGGCGGGGGCGTCCGGCCGGCCCGCCGGCGGTGCGCCACGGCAGAAAACTTCCGGCAACTCGCCGGGGAGGGCGTTACTCGTCCGGGGTCTGAATCGATAGGGCAGGTTGCGAGGCTACGGGCGACCGCGGCGGTCGTCCCGGACGTGTCGGGAGGGCGACTCCATTATCAAGTTTGGCTTGACGGCGCACGCATTACACGCGTGTAATTTGAATGGGGTTGTTCGCACGGAACGCAACAAATGGTGACCGTACGGACAGGCACGCCTTTCGCGTGGGGGGTTGCAGCGGCGAATGACGCCGGTGCGCGACAAGGAGGCAATCGATGGACGGCCAGCTCGAGGTGGCCGACCTGCTCGGGAACGCGCCGGAGTGGCAGGAGCGGGCGCTCTGCTCGCAGACCGACCCGGAGGCGTTCTTTCCCGAGAAGGGCGGCTCGACCCGCGAGGCGAAGCGCATCTGCTCGCGGTGCGAAGTGAAGACGGAATGCCTGGAGTACGCGCTCGGCCACGACGAGCGGTTCGGAATCTGGGGTGGCCTCTCCGAGCGGGAGCGGCGCAAGCTCAAGCGGCGGGTCGCCGCCTGATCCACGTACGGGCCGACGGGCGGTGGGGGCCGTCCGGGCCCGGGTCGCTGTCCGGCCGGCGGGGGCCGGCCGGGTGGCGGCGTCAGGCCAGCTCGTCCGGGTCCACCCCGAGCAGATTCGCCACCTGCTCGATGATCACGTCGTGCACCAGGTCGGCGAGATCCTCGCGGTCCATCGCGCGGAACTCCAGCGGCCGCCGGTAGAGCACGATCCGGGGCGGCACCTCCTGGCGGCCGGGCCGCCCGGGCAGCAGCCGGGCGAGCGGCACCTCGCCGTCCTCCAGCACGTCCGAGTCGTAGACGTTCAGATCCGGCGGGACGTCCTCGACCGCGAACTCCACCCCGGCCAGCTCCTTGGCGAACCGGCGTTCGAGCGTCTCCACCGTGTCGAGCACCAGGTCGTCGAAGACCTCGGCCTTCGTCCGGGCCAGCGGGACGGTGGCCGGCACCAGCCGCCCGCGCAGCCCGCGACCGTGCCGGTCACGGTGGGTGCGCCGGCCGGAGCCGGGGCGGCGGTTCTGCGGGCTCGTCATGACGGACAGGGTAGCCCGGGGTGGCGGTCCACCCGTCGCCGCGAGGCTGTCCGGCGCGCCGGGGCGCCGATCGGAGGAATTGTGATCACCATGACGGGCGTGTCGTAACGCGAAGCGGTGCGCCGGACCCGGTAATGGGGATACCCTGCCGCCGTGAGGTCACCACGGCGCTGCTCCCGTAACGGCTGCCCCCGGCAAGCGGTCGCCACATTGACCTATGTCTACAACGAGTCGACGGCGGTGGTGGGCCCGCTCGCCGCGTTCGCCGAACCGCACACGTACGACCTGTGTGAGCCGCACGCCCGCAGCCTGACCGCCCCGCGCGGCTGGGACGTGGTGCGGCACGAGGGTGAGTTCGAGCCGCCGCCGCCCACCACCGACGACCTGGTGGCGCTGGCCGAGGCGGTCCGTGAGGCCGCCCGCCCGGCCCCGCCGCGCCCTCCGGAGGACGAACCCACCACCAAGCCCCAGGCCCCCCACCAGCAGGGCCGCCGGGGCCACCTCCGGGTCATCCCACCCCACCACTGACCCCCTCCGCCGGCCTCCGCGCGTTGATCAAGGAGTTTGTGTCAAGGAAACCGTGTCCGGAAGACACAAACTCCTTGATCAACGGATTGGGAACCCGGGGTCAGTGGCCCAGGAAGCGGTTGAAGAGGTCGGCTCGGCGAGACGGGCGGGACGTGCGGTGCTCGGTGTGGTCGGCTGAGGACATGATCCTCAGGCCGGCGTTCATCGCCAGCCAGCGCAGCGGCTCCGGTTCCCAGCGCGGGGAGCGGTGGCCCACCCAGGGAAGTGCCGTGAGGTCGGTCTCCACGCCGCGGATCAGGTCGGCCAGCGTACGACCGGCGAGGTTGCTCGTGCCCACTCCGTCACCGACGTACCCGCCGGCCCAGGCGAGCCCGGTGCGGCGGTCCAGCCCCACCGACGCGGCCCAGTCCCGGGCCACGCCGAGCGGCCCGCCCCAGGCGTGCGTCACCGGCACGTCCGGCCCGAGCACCGGGAACAGTTCCCCGAGCGTCCGGCGCAGCGCCGCGAACACCCGCGGCTCCCGGTCGAAGCCCGGCCGCACCCGGGAGGCGTAGTGGTAGGGCGCGCCCCGCCCGCCGAACGCGAGCCGGCCGTCGGCGGTGCGCTGGCCGTACACGATGACGTGCCGGTAGTCGGAGAACGTCTCCCGCTCCGCCAGCCCGATCCGCGCCCACGTCTCCTCGGGCAGCGGCGGGGTGGCCACCATCAGCGAGTAGACGGGCGCCACTGTGCGCCGCTGGCCGGGTAGCCCGGGCGTGTAGCCCTCGGTCGCGCGGACCACCACCGGCGCCCGGACCACGCCCGCCGGTGTCACCGCCGCGCCGGGCCGCAGCGCGGTCACCGGGGTGCGCTCGTGGATGCGTACGCCCCGGCGCTCCACCGCCCGCGCCAGGCCCCGGACCAGCTTCGCCGGGTGCACGGCGGCGCAGTGCGGGGTGTACGTGCCGCCGCGTACCCCCTCGGCGTCGCACCGCGCGGCGGCCTCGGCGGCGTCCAGCAGCGTCAGGTCGTCGTCGGTGAGCCCGTGCGCGTGGGCCTGGTCGACCTCGGCGCGGGCCCGGTCGAGCTGGACCTCGCTGCGCGCCAGCGTCACCGTGCCGCCGGCCCGCCAGTCGCAGTCGATGCCCTCGGCGGCGGCGACCCGCCCCACCTCGCCGACCGTGTCGTGCATGGCCCGTTGCAGGGCGAGCGCGCGGTCCCGGCCGTGGCGTCGGGCCAGCGCCGGCAGCGAGGTGGGGAACAGCGCCGAGCACCAGCCGCCGTTGCGCCCGGATGCGCCGTACCCGGCGATCTCCCGCTCCAGCACGACGACGCGCAACGTGGGGTCGGCCTCGGCCAGGTAGTACGCCGTCCACAGCCCGGTGTACCCGGCGCCCACGATCGCCACGTCGGCGTCCGTGTCGCCGGGCAACCCGGGTCGCGGTGTCAGCGGCTCGTCCAGGCTGGACAGCCAGTACGAGAGGTGCCGGTAACCGGTCATCGGCGTCAGAGCCGGGACCACGCCTCGGTCAGCACCGCGCGCAGGATCTGCTCGATCTCGTCGAAGTGCTGCTGGTCGGCGATCAGCGGCGGGGCGAGCTGCACCACCGGGTCGCCACGGTCGTCGGCCCGGCAGTAGAGCCCGGCGTCGAACAGCGCGGTGGACAGGAAGCCGCGCAGCAGCCGCTCCGACTCGGCCTCGTCGAACGTCTCCCGCGTGGTCTTGTCCTTGACCAGCTCGATGCCGTAGAAGTAGCCGTCACCGCGGACGTCGCCGACGATCGGCAGGTCGTGCAGCTTCTCCAGGGTGGACCGGAACGCGCCCTCGTTGGCCCGGACGTGCCCGATCAGGTCCTCCCGGGCGAACACCTCCAGGTTGGCCAGCGCGACCGCGCAGGAGACCGGGTGGCCGCCGAACGTCACGCCGTGCGCGAACATGCCGGTCTCGGTGAGGAACGGCTCCATCAGCCGCTCGCTGGCGATCATCGCGCCGAGCGGGGCGTAGCCGGAGGTGATGCCCTTGGCGGTGGTGATGATGTCCGGCTGGTAGCCGTACCGCACCGCGCCGAAGTACTCGCCGAGCCTGCCCCAGGAGCAGATCACCTCGTCGCTGACCAGCAGCACGTCGTACGCGTCGCAGATCTCGCGTACCCGCTCGAAGTAGCCGGGCGGCGGCGGGAAGCAGCCGCCGGAGTTCTGCACCGGCTCCAGGAAGACGGCGGCGACCGTCTCCGGCCCCTCCCGCTCGATCGCGCGGCCGATCTCCTCGGCGGCCCAGCGGCCGAACGCCTCGGGGTCGTCGCCGTGTTCGGGGGCGCGGTAGAAGTTGGTGTTCGGCACCTTGATGCCCCCGGGCACCAGCGGCTCGAAGTCGGTCTTGATACCGGGCAGGCCGGTGATCGACAGCGCGCCCATCGAGGTGCCGTGGTAGGCGATGTAGCGGCTGACCACCTTGTGCTTGGTGGGCTTGCCGGTGCGCTTGAAGTAGGCCCGGGCCAGCTTCCACGCCGCCTCGACGGCCTCGGAGCCGCCGGTGGTGAAGAAGACCCGGTTCAGGTCGCCGGGCGTGAGCGTGGCGATCTTCTCGGCCAGCTCGACGGCCTTCGGGTGGGCGTACGACCAGAGTGGGAAGTAGGCCAGCTCGCCGGCCTGCTTGGCGGCGGCCTCGGCCAGCTCGGCGCGGCCGTGGCCGGCGTTGACGACGAACAGCCCGGCCAGCCCGTCCAGGTAGCGGCGGCCCTGCGCGTCCCAGACGTACGCGCCCTCGCCCCGGACGATTGTCGGAACCTCGCCGGCGGGGTAGCTCGCCATGCGGGTGAAGTGCATCCACAGGTGGTCGGTGGCGTTGGCCATGTCAGCCCCATCGGGTCTCGGGCCGGTCAGGGGTGACACCGGCCGCTCTGCCCACGGTTATCCCACAGGCGGTGCCGATAAGGCAAGCGAAGAAGCTTAACCGCGACGGATTCAGCGCCATATAACTGCGCTGTCAACGGAATCCGCATCAGGCGGTGCCCCAGCTGTAGGTCTGCTTGCGCAGCTTCAGGTAGACGAACGCCTCGGTGGAGAGCACTCCGGGCACGCCGCGCAGCTTCTGCAGGATCTCCAGCAGGTGCGCGTCGTTGCGGCAGACCACCTCGGCCAGCAGGTCGAACGAGCCGGCGGTGATCACCACGTAGTCGATCTCCTCGAACTCGGCCAGCCGGTCGGCCACCGACTCCAGGTCGCCGTCGGTGCGCAGCCCGATCATGGCCTGGCGGGGGAAGCCGAGCTGGAGCGGATCGGTGACCGCGACGATCTGCATGACGCCCGCGTCGAGCAGCCGCTGCACCCGCTGGCGTACCGCCGCCTCGGAGAGGCCCACCGCCTTGCCGATGCTCGCGTACGGGCGGCGCCCGTCCTCCTGGAGCTGCTCGATGATCTGCTTCGCCACGTCGTCGAGCAGAACGTGATTGGCGCCTTCACGCACGGTGACCCGACGGCCGCCGTTGGCGTTCTCCTGGTGCCGGTTGACCATCGACGCTCCTTGTGTCCGATTCTTCGTATCGAGCGTAGTGCCCCGCGCAGTCTGGCGTATTTCGTGGCGACTGGCTATTCCAGCAACGGAATCCCTTGTGAGAGAGGTTTTCTCATGTCAGGATCAGTCGTCCATCGCCACTGACCCTCCCGCCGGCGTGCCGCCCCCCGTCCCGCCGCCGACGATGCCCCCAAGGAGTCGTCACATGCGTAGTCCCCTTCGGACCCTCACCCGGCGTGGTCTGCTCACCGGGACCGTCGGCTCGGCCGCACTGCTCGCCACCGCGGGCGCCCTGGCCGGCTGCGGGACCAAGGGCGCCCAGCAGACCGAAGCCGGTTGCAAGAGCGAGGATCTGTCCGCCACCGAGAAGAAGGTCGCCTTCTCGAACTGGCCGCAGTACATGGACACCGACGAGAAGGACGAGTCCAAGCGCCCCACGCTCGACGCGTTCGTCGCCGCCACCGGCATCCAGGTGACGTACACCGAGGACGTCAACGACAACAACGAGTTCTTCGGCAAGGTGCGCAACCAGCTCGCCGGGTGTCAGAGCACCGGCCGGGACATCATGGTGCTCACCGACTGGATGGCCGCCCGGGTGATCCGCCTCGGCTGGGTCCAGAAGCTGGACAAGTCGAAGATGCCGAACGTCGAGGCGAACCTGCTGCAGTCGCTGCGCGGTCGCTCCTTCGACGCCGAGACCCAGCTCGCCGTCCCGTGGCAGTCCGGTCTCGCCGGGCTCGCGTACAACGCGAACGTCACCAAGGAGATCCGCACCGTCGACGAGCTGCTCACCCGCCCCGATCTCAAGGGCAAGGTGACTGTGCTGTCGGAGATGCGCGACACCATCGGCCTGCTGCTCCAGTCGCTCGGCCACGACCCGGCCAAGTTCACCTCGGCCCAGTTCGACGACGCGCTGAACAAGCTGAAGAAGGCCGTGGACAGCAAGCAGATCCGGCGGTTCACCGGCAACGACTACGCGCCCGATCTGGCCAAGGGCGACATCGCCGCGTGCATCGGCTGGTCCGGCGACGTGGTCCAGCTCGGCTTCGACGACGAGAAGATCAAGTTCGTGGTGCCCGAGTCCGGCGTGATGCTCTGGTCGGACAACATGCTGGTGCCGAACAAGGCCACCCACAAGGCCAACGCCGAGGCGTTGATGAACCACTACTACGACCCGGCGGTGGCGGCGAAGCTGGCCGCGTACGTCAACTACATCTGCCCGGTGCAGGGCGCGCAGGCCGAGATGGAGAAGATCGACCCGGACCTGGCGAGCAACCCGCTGATCTTCCCAGACGACACGATGCTGTCCAAAGCCAAGGTCTTCATGGCGCTCGACGAGGCGCAGGAGAAGGAGTACGAGACCAAGTTCCAGCAGGTGATCGGCGCGTGAAGGGGCAGCAGACCCCGGCCGGCGACCTGCGCCTGGTCGACCTGACCAAGCGGTTCGGCGTCTTCACCGCCGTCGACGACCTCACCCTCACCATCCCGCAGGGCTCGTTCTTCGCCCTGCTCGGCGCCTCCGGCTGCGGCAAGACCACCACACTGCGGATGATCGCCGGGCTGGAGCAGCCGACCAGCGGGCAGGTGCTGCTCGGCGAGCAGGACATCGCCGGGCTGCGGCCGTACAAGCGGCCGGTCAACACGGTGTTCCAGAGCTACGCGCTCTTCCCGCACCTGGACATCCACGAGAACGTGGCGTTCGGGCTGCGCCGCCGCGGCATCCGCAAGGTGAGCGACCAGGTCGAGCGGATGCTCGCGCTGGTGCAGCTCGAAGGGTACGGCCGACGCCGCCCGGCCCAGCTCTCCGGCGGCCAGCAGCAGCGCGTCGCGCTGGCGCGGGCGCTCATCAACCACCCGCAGGTGCTGCTGCTCGACGAGCCGCTCGGCGCGCTCGACCTCAAGCTGCGCCGGCAGATGCAGATCGAGCTGAAACGGATCCAGACCGAGGTCGGCATCACGTTCGTGCACGTCACCCACGACCAGGAGGAGGCCATGACGATGGCCGACACGGTCGCGGTGATGAACGCCGGCCGGATCGAGCAGCTCGGCGCGCCCGCCGACATCTACGAGTACCCGGCCACCGCGTTCGTGGCGAACTTCCTCGGCCAGTCCAACCTGCTCGCCGCCGAAGCCGGCGGGCGCGCCGCCGACGACGTGCTGGTCACGGCGCACGGCTCGCGCTTCTCGGTGCCCGCCGGCCGGGCCCGGCTCACCGACGGGCCGGCCTTCCTCGGCGTACGTCCGGAGAAGCTGCACCTGGTCGACGACCCGGACCGGGTGCCGGCCGGACACCAGCACGTCGGTGGCGTGGTCAGCGACGCCTCCTACGTCGGGGTGAGCACCCAGTACCTGGTGCGCACCGCGTGGGGCAGCGAGCTGACCGCGTTCGCCGCGAACAGCGGGCTGGGCGGTCAGTTGGCGGTCGGCACGGCGGTGACCGCGCACTGGGATCCGCGGCACGCGTTCCTGCTGCCCCGGGCCGCCGGTGAGGACGACCAGACCGCGCCGCTGCTCGACGAGCCGCCGGTGGGTGCGTCGGCATGAGCGAGCGCAGCGAGCGAATCGGCTGGCTCAGCGCGAAGGTGTCTCATGGCGGCACGGAGCGAAGCGGAGTGGCGGCATGAGCGCGCTGGCCCACGTACCGACCTCCGCCGGGAAACCGGCGCCGCCGCCGGTGCGGCGCGGGCGCAGCCGGCTCCTGCCGTACCTGTTGCTGCTGCCCGGCGCGGTCTGGCTGCTCGTCTTCTTCGCGCTGCCGCTGGTGCAGCTCGCCTCGGCCAGCCTCTACGACCCGGCCGGCTCGCTCTCCACCGGGTACGCGATGACCTGGGCGTTCGGCAACTACCCGGACGCGCTCCAGGCGTACTGGCCGCAGTTCTCCCGGTCGTTCCTCTACTCGGCGATCGCGCTGGTGCTCGCGCTGCTGATGGGCTACCCGCTGGCGTACGCGATCGCGCAGAAGGCCGGCCGGTGGAAGAACCTGCTGCTGGTGGCCGTGGTCGCACCGATGTTCACCAGCTTCCTGGTGCGCACGCTGGCCTGGAAGACCATCCTGTCGGACAACGGCGCGCTGGTCGGGCTGCTGCGCGACGTGCACCTGCTCGGACCGGACGGCCGGCTGCTGGCCACCCCGATCGCCGTGGTGCTCGGCCTGACGTACAACTTCCTGCCGTTCCTGGTGCTGCCGCTGTACGCGAGCCTGGAGCGGCTCGATCCCCGGCTGCTGGAGGCGGCGAGCGACCTGTACGCGAGCCCGCTGCGCGCGTTCGCCAAGGTCACGCTGCCGCTGTCGATGCCCGGCCTGATCGCCGGCACGCTGCTGTTCTTCATCCCGGCCACCGGTGACTACATCAACGCCGAGCTGCTCGGCACCCCGAACGAGTACATGATCGGCAACGTCATCGACTCGGCGTTCCTGGTCCGGCTGGACTACCCGCAGGGCGCGGCGCTGTCGTTCCTGCTGATGGCCGCGATCCTGGCGATCGTCTTCGTCTACTTGCGGAAGGCCGGCACGGAGGAGGTGCTCTGATGAGGCGCTGGCTCGCCGACCGGTGGGTGATGGGCGTGGCCCTGCTCGTCCTCGGCTACCTGACGCTGCCGATCATGGTGGTCGCCGGTCTGTCCTTCAACCGGCCCTCCAGCCGGCTCTCCTACGATTTCAACGAGTTCACGCTCGACAACTGGAAGCAGCCCTGCGCCACCTCGGACATGTGCGACGCAGTGGTGCGCAGCATGCAGATCGGGCTCATCGCCACAGTCGTCTCCACGCTCCTCGGCACGCTGATGGCGTTCGCGCTGGTCCGGCACAGCTTCCGCGGCCGGTCCGGGCTCAACGGGCTGATCTTCCTGCCGATGGCCACCCCGGAACTCGTGATGGGCACCTCGCTGCTCGCCCTCTTCGTCGCCGCCGGGGTGCCGCAGGGCTTCTGGACCATCGTCATCGCGCACGTCATGTTCTGCGTGTCGTTCGTCGTGGTCACCGTGAAGGCCCGGCTCTCCGGCATGGACCGGCGGCTGGAGGAGGCCGCGATGGACCTGTACGCCACTGAGTGGCAGACGTTCCGGCGGATCACGCTGCCGCTGGTGCTGCCGGGCATCGTGGCCGCAGCGCTGCTGGCCTTCTCGCTCAGCTTCGACGACTTCATCATCACGAACTTTAACGCCGGCACCACAGTCACGTTCCCCATGTACGTCTGGGGCGCCTCCCAGCGGGGCATCCCGCCGCAGGTGAACGTGATCGGCACGGCCATGTTCGTGATCGCGTTGCTGCTGGTCGGGGCCACCTCGCTGCGCGGACGGCGGGCACGACGGGCCGCCCTCGCGGTGGTCGCCACACCTGCGGGCAAGCCATGACACTCCCGCATACCGGCCGGGCGCTGGCCGACGCCGCGCCCGTGTCGTACTGGCTGGACCGGCCGGAGCGCCCCGACCCGCTGCCGCCGCTGTCCGGTGCGCACGCCGCCGACCTGCTCGTGGTCGGCGGCGGGTACGCCGGGCTGTGGACCGCGCTGCTCGCAAAGGAGGCCTACCCGGACCGCGACGTGCTGCTGGTCGACGCGGGCACGTGCGGCTGGGCGGCGTCCGGGCGCAACGGCGGGTTCTGCGCCGCGTCGCTCACCCACGGGCTCGCCAACGGCGTCGAGCGGTTCCCCGGCGAGATCGACGAGCTGGAGCGGCTGGGCCGGGAGAACCTGGACGCCATCGCCGCCACGGTGGCGAAGTACGACATCGACTGCGACTTCGAACGCACCGGTGAACTGGCGGTGGCGGTCGAGCCGCACCAGCTCGACGGGCTCGCCGCCGACGCCGAGCTGGCCCGCCGGTACGGCCACGACGTGCGGCTGCTCGACCGCGACCAGGTACGCGCCGAGGTGGCGTCGCCGACGTACCTGGGCGGGATGTGGGATCGCGACCGGGTGGCGCTGCTCGACCCGGCGAAGCTCGCCTGGGGACTGCGCCGGGCCGCGCTCGACCTGGGCGTACGCGTGCACGAGCACACCCGCGTCACCGGCCTGGCCAACGGCGGCGCCGCGCTGCGGGCCACCACTGCGGGCGGCGCGGAAGCGGCGCCCGGCACGGTACGGGCGCGGCAGGTCGTGCTCGCCACGAACGCGTTCCCGCCGCTGCTGCGCCGGCTGCGCTCCTGGATCGTGCCGGTCTACGACTACGCGCTGATGACCGAGCCGCTGACCGCCGCGCAGCGCGACGCGATCGGCTGGCGGCACCGGCAGGGGCTCGCCGACACCGGCAACCAGTTCCACTACTACCGGCTCACCGCCGACAACCGGATCCTGTTCGGCGGCTACGACGCGATCTACCACTACGGCAACCGGGTGGCGCCCGCGCTGGAGCAGCGCGAGGCCACCTTCACCACGCTCGCCTCGCACTTCTTCACGACGTTCCCGCAGCTCGCCGATGTGCGCTTCAGTCACCGCTGGGGTGGCGTCATCGACACCTGCACCCGGTTCTGCGCGTTCTTCGGCACCGCGTACTCCGGACGCCTGGCGTACGCGGCCGGGTTCACCGGGCTCGGCGTGGGCGCGACGCGATTCGGCGCCCGCGTGACGCTCGACCTGCTCTCCGGCACCGACACCCCGCTGACCCGGCTCGACCTGGTGCGCCGCAAGCCGCTGCCGTTCCCGCCGGAACCGGTCCGGTCCGTGGGCATCAACCTCACCCGCTGGTCGCTCGCCCGCGCCGACGCGCGCGACGGACGGCGCAACCTCTGGCTCCGTACTCTCGACCGTCTTGGACTGGGGTTCGACTCCTGATGCGTATCCTCCTCGTCGGCGCCGGTGGCGTCGGCTCCGCAGCCGTATCCATCGCCGCCCGCCGTACCTTCTTCGAGCTCATGGTGGTCGCCGACCACGACCCGGCGCGGGCGGCGCGGGCCGTCGCCGGGCACGGCGACCGGTTCGTCGCCGCCACTGTGGACGCTTCCTCCGCCGACGCGGTGGCCGCGCTGTGCCGGGAACACCGGATCACGCACGTCCTGAACGCGGTCGACCCGCGTTTCGTCATGCCGATCTTCGACGGCGCGTTCGCCGCCGGGGCCGACTACCTGGACATGGCGATGTCGCTGTCCCGGCCGCACCCCGAGCGTCCCTACGCCCAGACCGGGGTCAAGCTCGGCGACGAGCAGTTCGCCGTCGCGGAGCAATGGGCCGCCGCGGGGCGGCTCGCGCTCTGCGGCATCGGCGTCGAACCGGGCCTGTCCGACGTCTTCGCCCGCTACGCCGCCGACGAACTCTTCGCCGAGATCGACGAGATCGGGGTACGCGACGGCGCGAACCTGACAGTCGCCGGCTACGACTTCGCGCCGTCGTTCTCCATCTGGACCACCATCGAGGAGTGCCTCAACCCGCCGGTGATCTGGGAGGCCGGGCGCGGCTGGTTCACCACCGAACCGTTCAGCGAGCCGGAGGTCTTCGACTTCCCGGCCGGGATCGGCCCGGTCGAGTGCGTCAACGTCGAGCACGAGGAGGTGCTGCTCATCCCGCGCTGGGTCCAGGCGAAGCGGGTCACCTTCAAGTACGGCCTCGGCGCCGAGTTCATCGAGGTGCTGCGCACGCTGCACAAGCTCGGGCTCGACTCGACCGAGCCGGTGCGCGTACGCGGCGTCGACGTGTCGCCGCGCGACCTGGTGGCCGCCGCGCTGCCCGACCCGGCCACGCTCGGCGACCGGATGAGCGGCAAGACCTGCGCCGGCACGTACGTCACAGGCACCGGCCCGGACGGGCGGCCGCGCCGGGTCTACCTGTACCACGTGGTCGACAACGAGTGGTCGATGGCCGAGTACGGCCACCAGGCGGTGGTCTGGCAGACCGCCGTCAACCCGGTCGTCGCGCTGGAGCTGCTCGCCACCGGCGCCTGGTCCGGCACGGGCGTGCTCGGTCCCGAGGCGTTCCCGCCGACCCCCTTCCTGGACCTGCTCACCGGCTACGGTTCGCCGTGGGGGATGGAGGAACGATGACCCGGTACGGCCCGATGTACGGCCCCGACATCACGTTCCTCGGCGTGCCGCCGTGCACGGTCGAGGAGCCGGTCACGTACGCCGACGCGGACGTGGTGATCATCGGGGCGCCGTTCGACGGCGGCACCTCGCACCGGCCGGGCACCCGGTTCGGGCCGTCCGCCATCCGGCAGGCCTGCTACCTGCCGCACGACGGCTCCCGGCCGTCGCTGGCGCTGCGCGTGGACGCGCTGAAGGACCTGTGCGTCTACGACGCCGGCGACGTGGAGATGTTCGCCGGCGACATCGAGCGCTCACTCGCCGCGCTGGAGACCGCCGTCCACGCGGTCGCCGCCGCCGGAGCGATCCCGGTGGTCCTCGGCGGCGACCACTCCATCGCGCTGCCCGACGCCACAGGCGTGGCCCGGCACCACGGGCTCGGCCGGGTGTCGCTGGTGCACTTCGACGCGCACGCCGACACCGGCGACGTCGAGTTCGGCTCGCTGCACGGCCACGGCCAGCCGATGCGCCGGCTCATCGAGTCCGGCGCGGTACGCGGCGACCGCTTCCTCCAGATCGGGCTGCGCGGCTACTGGCCCGGCCCGGACACGCTGGCGTGGATGGCCGAGCAGCGAATGCGCTCGTACGAGATGACCGAGATCGTGGCGCGCGGCCTCGACACCTGCCTCACCGAGGCGTTCGGCATCGCGACCGACGAGTGCGAGGGCGTGTTCCTCTCCGTCGACGTGGACGTGGTCGACCCCGGCATGGCGCCGGGCACCGGCACGCCAGAGCCGGGCGGGTTCACGTCCCGGCAGCTGCTCGACGCGGTCCGCCGGGTCTGTTACGAGCTGCCGGTGGTCGGGCTGGACGTGGTCGAGGTCGCCCCGCCGTACGACCACGCCGACATCACCGCGTACCTGGGCAACCGGGTGGTGCTGGAGGCGCTCTCAGCGATAGCCCGCCGCCGCCGAGACGCCGCCGGCGGAACCCCGTGGAACCCCACCCAGCCCCTCCTCGACTCCCGCTAACCCGCCCCCACCCCTCCCTCTCCCCGTTGATCTTGCACTTTCGGCCCCGGCATTCCGGTCCTTTCGGGTGTGCCACGGGCACCAACTGCAAGATCGCGCGGGGGTGGGTGGGGTCTAGCACGAGGGCGGGGTGGTGTGGGGGTTGTGCACAAGGACAGGGTTGTCCACAGGGGAAGCGTGGGACGAGGGGCCTCGGAAGGGTGAGGGCGGCATGGTCTGCGTATGTCTACGCAGCTTTGGCGGACCCGGGAGCTGATGCGGGTGCTCACCGTGAAGCGAGTACGCACACAGGTCAAACGGGAGGAGCTGACCCGGGTTCGACGCGGTGTCTATGCGCCGACGCCGTGCGATGACGAGGACGAACTGAGGGCACTGCTGCTGTGTCTTCCCGACGGCGCGATGCTCGCCATGCAGAGTGCGGCACGCCGTCACGGCTTCGGCGTACTTCGGGAATCCGCTGTGCACGTGCAGTTGCCGCCGGAGGTCGCCAAGCCACGGCTACCGGGGCTCGTCGTCCATCACTCGGTCCTGCCGGTCCGGCCGGTGTTCGTCGGCGGCCTACCGTGCGTGCCGGCCGCGCAGTGCGCGATCGACCTGGCCCGAGGCGTACGCCGGATGGACGCCCTTCCCGTGCTGGACGCCGCGCTCCGCTCGGGCGCCGTGACGGTCGACGACCTCGCGGCCGAGCTGCCTCTGCATCGAGCGCTTCGTGGCGTACGGCAGGCGCGTGACCTCGTGCCACGAGCCGACGGCCGGGCCGAGTGCCGGCAGGAGAGCCAGTTGCGGCTGCTGCTGCTCGATGACGGGCTGCCGGCACCTGAACCGCAGATGTGGGTTCACGACCGGTACGGCATACCCCGCTTCCGCATCGACCTGGGCTACCGGGAGCGGCGGGTGGGAGTGGAGTACGACGGTCTGTCCCACCTGGACCGGGAGCACATGCGGTACGACCGCGACCGGATCAACTGGCTCGACGCCAACGGATGGCGGATGCGCTACTTCACCGACCGCGACCTGTACCGCCGCCCGTCCCACATCCTCACCACCCTCCGAGCCGCCCTGACCCCCTAACCTGCCCCGCCCTCGCCCTCTCTCCCTCGCGATCTTGCACTTCGGTGCCCGACAAATAGGAGCAATAACGACAACCTCGGGGCACCAAGTGCAAGATCGCGGGGGAGAAGACGGGGAGGGCGGTCAGGGGCGGGCGCAGCGGGGGCGCAGGCGTACGGGCTCGGTGGTTTCGGTGATCGAGTTGGGCTCGATCACCAGGCGGGCGATCGTGGTGGCCGGGCCGGGGCGGAACCTGCCCTGGTCGGCGGGGATGGTCGCGGTCCAGGTGCCGGCGGTGCGCTCGTCGGTGCACGCGCCGATCACGCCGAACCCGAAGCCGGTGACCGAGCCGCGCCGCTGCTCCAGGTGCACCTCGATGTACGCGAGGCCGCGCTCGTCGCCGCAGTCGAACCGGCCGCCGACGGTGGCGGTGTGCGCCCGCCCGTCGGCCGTGCCGAACCAGTTGACGGAGATGCTCGGAGAGGCCGCCGGGGCGGCGACGGCGGCGCCGGGTGAGAGCCCGAGCGTGGCGGCGGTGGCCAAGGCGGTGAGGCCGGCGGCGAGCACTGGCTGTCGGACCGGGTGCATGGGCGGTCTCCTGTCGGGCGGTGGGATGCGACTCCGAAGTGGACGGCGTCAGCATCCCACCGCCGCGATGCCCGCGAGCTGCAAGATCTCGGACAGATCAGCGGTTCAGGTGGGACCGGATGAGGAAGCGGACACCCTCCGGTGCCTCCAGGGAGAAGCCGCTGCCCCGGCCGGGCACCACGTCGACGGTGAGCCGGGTGTGCTTCCACAGCTCCCACTGGGCTTTCGACATCCAGAACTCCACCGGCTCGGGCACGCCGTCGACGGCCAGCGAGGCGAGCAGCACGTCCGAGCCGCCGGTGCGGAACTCACCGGCCGGGTAGCACATCGGGGCGCTGCCGTCGCAGCAACCGCCGGACTGGTGGAACATCAGCGGGCCGTGCTGCCCCCGCAGCGACCGGATCAGGTCGGCCGCCGCGGGGGTCACTGTCACGGTGTCGCCCATCAGAAGAAGCCGAGCTTCTTCGGCGAGTAGCTGACCAGCAGGTTCTTGGTCTGCTGGTAGTGCTCCAGCATCATCTTGTGGTTCTCCCGGCCGATGCCTGACTGCTTGTAGCCGCCGAACGCCGCGTGCGCCGGGTAGGCGTGGTAGCAGTTCGTCCAGACCCGGCCGGCCTGGATGGCGCGCCCGGCCCGGTACGCGGTGTTGAGGTCCCGGGTCCACACGCCCGCGCCGAGCCCGTACAGCGTGTCGTTGGCGATCTTCACGGCGTCGTCCAGGTCGGCGAAGGAGGTCACCGACACCACCGGGCCGAAGATCTCCTCCTGGAAGATCCGCATCGAGTTGTCGCCCTCGAAGATCGTCGGCTGGACGTAATAGCCGCCGGACAGCTCGCCGCCGAGGTCGGCCCGCTCGCCGCCGGCCAGGACGCGAGCGCCCTCCTGCCGCCCGATGTCCAGGTAGGACAGGATCTTCTCCAGCTGGTCGTTGGAGGCCTGCGCGCCGACCATCGTGTCGGTGTCCAGCGGGTGCCCCTGCTTGACCGCCTTCGTCCGCTCGACGGCGGCGGCGAGGAAGTCGGAGTAGTGGCCCTGCTGGATGAGCGCCCGGGACGGGCAGGTGCACACCTCGCCCTGGTTGAGGGCGAACATGGTGAAGCCTTCGAGAGCCTTGTCCAGGAAGTCGTCGGAGGCGGCGCTGACGTCGTCGAAGAAGATGTTCGGGCTCTTGCCACCGAGTTCCAGCGTGACCGGCTTGATGTTCTCGCTGGCGTACTGCATGATCAGCCGCCCGGTGGTGGTCTCGCCGGTGAACGCCACCTTCGCCACCCGCGGCGAGGACGCCAGCGGCTTGCCCGCCTCGACGCCGAAGCCGTTCACCACGTTGATCACGCCCGGCGGCAGCAGGTCGCCGATCAGCGAGAGCAGGTAGTGGATCGAGGCGGGCGTCTGCTCGGCCGGCTTGAGCACCACCGCGTTGCCGGCGGCCAGCGCCGGGGCGAGCTTCCACACCGCCATGAGGATCGGGAAGTTCCACGGGATGATCTGCCCGACCACGCCGAGCGGCTCGTGGAAGTGGTAGGCGACGGTGTCGTCGTCGAGTTCGCCGAGCGAGCCCTCCTGCGCCCGGATCGCCCCGGCGAAGTAGCGGAAGTGGTCGATCGCGAGCGGGATGTCGGCGGCGAGCGTCTCGCGTACCGGCTTGCCGTTCTCCCACGTCTCGGCGATCGCCAGGGACTCCAGGTTGTCCTGCATGCGGTCGGCGATCCGGTTGAGGATCAGCGAGCGTTCGGCGACCGACGTGCGGCCCCACGCGTCGGCCGCGCCGTGTGCCGCGTCCAGCGCCTTCTCCACGTCCTCGGCGGCGCCCCGGGCCACCTCGCAGAAGGTCTGCCCGGTCACCGGGGTCGGGTTCTCGAAGTACTTGCCACCGTGCGGCTTCACGTACTCGCCGCCGATGTAGTGGTCGTAGCGGGACTGCCAGTGGGTGGGGGCGTCGTAGCGCGTCATGGGTACCTCCGCCGTCCGTCTGGGGTGGATGGCGGGCAGGCTAGTTTCCAGGACGTTGCAGGAACGTTGCGCGCGGCAGCGCGTACTCCTCGGCGAGCTGGCGGGCCCGCGCGAGCGCGAGCGGCCGGCGGGGCGCGCCCGGCGGCAGCGCCCGCGCCAGGGCCTGCCAAGCGGCCAGGTCGTCGGCGCCGGCCGCCGTCGCGGTCCAGGCCGCGAGCAGCCCCGGGTCGCCGCCGGCCAGCACGGCGGCGCGCAACTGGCCGTCGACCAGGCGGCGCAGTCGCGCGACTCCCGGTGCGTCCGACAGGGGCAGCAGGGGCCCACGGTACGCGCGCAGCGCCGCCGCCGGATCGCCACGTTCCAGCAGTTCGGTGACGGTACGGAAGTCGGCGCGCACGGTCGGGCGCAGCCGGTACGGGCGGGAGTCGAGCAGCTCCTCGCCGAGCACGCGGCGCAGCCGGGACAGCTCGGCGCGCAGCGTGACCGGGTGCCGCCTGTCGTCGCCGTAGAGGTCGAGGCCGAGCTGTTCCCCGGTGCGCCCCTCGGGATGGTCGACGAGCAGCACCAGCAGCTCGCTGTGCCGGCGACCGAGCCGGATGCGCCGGCCGCCGACGCGCAGCTCCGCCTCGTCGCGGCCGAGCGCCGACACGTACGCGACGTCCGGCGCGGCGGGCGCGACGCCGGCCAGGAACGCCTCGGCGGCCCGGGCGGTGGCCCGGACCAGAGCCAGGCTCTGCGGGTTGGCCAGGTGGTCCCCGCCGGTGATGTCGACGGCGCCGAGCAGCGCGCCGCTGACCGGGTCGTGGATCGGCGCGGCGGCGCAGGTCCAGCGCTGCACCGGCCGCACGAAGTGCTCGGTGGCGAAGATCTGCACGCCGTGGTCGACGGCGAGGGCGGTGCCGGGCGCGTTCGTGCCGGCGTGCGCCTCGTCCCAGCGTGCGCCCGGTACGAAGTTCATCCGCTCGGCGTGCCGCAGCACCCCGGGGTGGCCTTCCACCCAGAGCAGCCGCCCGGCGGCGTCGCAGACCGCCATCAGGTGCGCGCCGTCCTGCGCGATGCCGCCGAGCAGGTCGCGGAAGAGCGGCATCACCCGGGCGAGCGGGTGCGCGGCGCGGTACGTCTCCAGCGCGTCGTCGGTGAGGTCGACCGGCGCGGTGGCCTCCGGGTCGAGCAGCGCGGACCGCTCCCAGGAACGGGCCACCACCTCCCGGACCCGGCCGGATGTGGTGCCGGCGGTGAGGAACGCCTCGTGGGCGGCACCGACCTGCGCGATCCGCTCCGCCGGATCCGCGCCGAACTCCAGGGCGAGCCACGGGTCAGCCACCAGCGCCTCCTTCCACCCATCGTGACCCACCTCACGCCCGAGCGCCAATGCGTGATCCGGGTCACTTCAGCGGTGCTCGCGCCGCCCGCGGACCGGACGAACGGCCCAGACGGCCCGACGCCGGTTGTCGCAGCGTGGCCCGCGTGGAGGATGGCTGCTGCGGACGCTTACAGAACCCTTAACTCCGGCCTGCGAAGGTGTGCCGGACGACGAGGGAAGACACGGGGAGCGCAAGGTGCGGGTGCTGGTGGCGGACGACGAGCGGCTCTTGGCGGACACGGTCGCCGAGGGGCTGCGACGGTTCTCCATGGCTGTCGACGTCTGCTACGACGGCGACGGCGCGCTGGAACGGATCGGGGTCAACCGGTACGACGTGGCGGTGCTGGACCGGGACATGCCCGGCGCCACCGGCGACGAGGTGTGCCGGAGCCTGGCCGGGTCCGACGCCGGCACCCGGGTGCTGCTGCTGACCGCAGCCGCCGGCATCCGGGACCGGGTCGCCGGCCTCGGGCTGGGCGCCGACGACTACCTGACCAAGCCGTTCGCGTTCGCCGAGCTGGTGGCGCGGGTCCAGGCGCTGGGCCGCCGGTCCACGCCGGCGCTGCCGCCGGTGCTGGAACGGCACGGCGTGGTACTCGACGTGGCCCGGCACACCGCTACCCGGGACGGCCGCCCGCTCGGGCTGAGCCCGAAGGAGTTCGCCGTCCTGCACGTGCTGATGCGGGCCGGCGGCCGGGTGGTCAGCGCCGAGGAGCTGCTGGAACAGGCGTGGGACGAGTTCGCCGACCCGTTCACCAACGCGGTCCGGGTGACGGTGATGACCCTGCGCAAGAAGCTCGGCCAGCCGTCGGTCGTCCACACCGTGCCGAAGGCCGGCTACCGGATCGGCGAGCCGGAATGAGCCCCCGTCGCCGCATCCTGCTGGTCGGGCTGCTCGCCCTGCTCGCCGGGTTCTTCGTGCCCAACATGGTCAAGTCGCTGCTCGAACTGGTGTGGGGGCAGGCCCAGTGGTTCTGCGGCCTGGCCACCATCGGCGCGGTGTGCGAGCCGGGCCGCCCGTTCGTCCCGCTGTTGCCGCTGCTGGTCCAACTGCTGGTGCTGGTGGCCGCCGGATTCGCGGTGTGGGGAGCGGCCCGCTGGTGCCTGCGCCCGGTGCGCGACCTGGCCGCCCCGATCGCGAACCTGGGCCCGCAGAACCTCGGTTACCGCATCCGGCATCGCGGCCGGGACGAGCTGGCCGGGCTCGCCCGCGCGATCGACGCGATGCTGGACCGGGTCACCGCCGGGTACGAGGGGCAGCGGCGGTTCGCCGCGAACGCCTCCCACGAACTGCGTACGCCGCTCGCGGTGCAACGCACGCTGATCGAGGTCGGCATGGCGCAGTCGCTCACCGGTGAGCAACTGGAGCTGCTGACCGCGCAACTGCTCGCCACGAACGAACGCAACGAGCGGCTCATCGAAGGGCTGCTGGCGCTCAGCGAGAGCGACCAGGGCCTGCGGTCCTCCACCCCGCAACGCCTCGAACAGATCGTCAGCGGCGTGCTGGCCGCGTACGCCGACCGGGCCGCCGAGGCCGGCGTGACGGTCGAGACCCGGCTGTCGCCCCGGATCGTGACCGGCGAACGGGTGCTGCTGGAACGCCTGGTCACCAACCTGGTGGAGAACGGCATCAAGTACAACCGCCCGGGCGGCCGGCTCGTCGTCACCGTCGGCGGCGACCCCGCGCTGACCGTCACCAACAGCGGGCAGGCCGTGCCCGCCGAAGCGGTCGACGGGCTGTTCGAACCGTTCCGGCGCCTCGCCCGGGACCGGACCAACCAGGGCGGCGGCGCCGGGCTCGGCCTGGCCATCGCCCGCTCCATCACCCAGGCGCACGGCGGCATCATCGCTGCCCGCCCAGGTGACGACGGCGGCCTGCGGGTCGACGTCCACCTGCCCCACGTGGGCTGACCACCCCACATACGACTCCGGGAGCCGCCGTCGCGGCATCCCGCGATGACACCTGCCCGAGGACCGGACCGGCGGCACCGCCGCCTGCCTTGGAGAGGGCCGGAGAGGAGACCGCAGTGCCGACGCGTACCGAGGGGAGCGCACCACCCGGTGACCGGGTGGCCTGGGCCGACGTGGCGAAGGGCGCCTGCATCGTGCTCGTGGTGCTGTGGCACGTCGTCGTCAAGGACTACCTGCGCATCGACTGGCGGGCCGGCCTGCCGGTGCCGGGCGCGTGGGGGCTGCTCGGCGAGCAGCTGCTGCCGCTGCGGATGCCGTTGTTCTTCGCGATCTCCGGCATCTTCGCGGCGAACGCGGTGGCCCGCCCGTGGCGGGTGTCCGGACGGCCCCGGATCACGCGGAACCTCTACCTGTACGCGATCTGGCTGCTGATCCACACCGCGCTGCTGGCGCTGGCGCCCGGCTTCCCGACCGACCGGGCCACCGACCCGGGTGAGCTGCTGGCCCAGCTCACCGTGACGCCCTCGAACCTGTGGTACCTGTACGCGCTGGCGCTCTACTTCGTGCTCGCCAAGGCGCTGCGCCGGGTCCACCCGGCGGTGCTGCTGACCGCCGCGGGCGCGCTGTCCGCCGTGGCGGCCACCGGGCTGCTGGACAGCCCCGGCAACCGGGGGCAGGTCTACCAGAACCTGGTGTTCTTCCTGGCCGGGGTGCGCCTGAAGCCGTACCTCACGCGGTGGGCGGACGGCGCGAGCACCCGGCGGCTCGCCGGCACCGGCGCGGCGTACGCGATCGGGCTGGCCGCCATGGGCCTGGCCGGCGTGCAGAGCTGGCCCGGCGCGTACCTGTTCGTCTCCGTGCTCGCTGTGGCGTTCGGGCTGACCGCCGCCGCCCGGCTGGCCCGGCACCGCCTGGCCGGTCCGGCGCTGGCCCGGCTGGGCCGCCGCACGCTTGGTGTCTACGTGATCCACATGCCGGTGCTGGCGCTGCTGGACCGGCTCCTCGCCGCGCCGGTGGCCGGTCTGGGCGGACCCGCCCGGGCGCTGCTGGTGACCGTCTACCCGGTCGTGCTCACCGCGCTCGTGCTGGCGCTCAGCCTCGCCGCGCACCGCGGCCTCACCGCGCTCGGCGCGCACTGGCTGTTCGACCTGCCGCGCAGCCGCGTCCACTCGAATACCGAAGGAGAGACCATGCCCCGAATCGACGGGCCGGCGCTGCCGGACCGCACACATGTCGAGGAGGCCGCCCGCGCGCTGTCCGGCCGGGTGGTGCGTACCCCGGTGCTGCACAGCCCGGTGATCGACCGCCTGGCTGGCGCCCGGATCCTGCTCAAGGCGGAGAACCTGCAGGACGGGGGCTCGTACAAGATGCGCGGCGCGATGCTGGCGGTGGGCCGGCTCGCCGCCGCCGGGCACACCGGCGTGGTCGCGCAGAGCACCGGCAACCACGCCGTCGCGGTGGCGCTGGCCGCGCGTCGGCACGGGCTGGCCGCGACCGTCGTGCTGCCGGTGGACGCCGCGCCGGTCAAGGTGGACCGGGCGCGGGCGGCGGGCGCCCGGGTGGTCCGGGCGGGCACCACGGTCGAGGAGCGCCTCGCCGTCGCCCGGCGGATCGCCGAGGTGGAGGGCCACCCGCTGGTCGACGCGTACGACCACCCGGATGTGGTGGCCGGGCAGGGCAGCGCCAGCCTGGAGCTGATCGAGGAGGCGGCGCGTCGCGGCGCACCGCTGGACGCGCTGGTGGTGCCGGTGGGCGGGGGCGGCGGCATCGCCGGTGCCTGCCTGGCCGTGGCCGGAACGCCGATCCAAGTGTACGGCGTGGAGCCGGTCGGGTGCGACTCGCTGGCCCGCAGCCTGGCCGCCGGACGGCCCACACCCGTCGCCCCGGCGCCGAGCCTCGCCGACGGGCTGCGCCCCGGGTGCGTCGGCGACCTGCCGTTCGCGGTGGCCCGCACCGGTGTGCGGGGCGTGGTCCGGGTCGACGACGACGCGATCGTCGAGGCGTTCCGGCTGCTCCTGCTGGACCTGAAGGTGCTGGTCGAGCCGTCCGGCGCGGCCGCGCTGGCCGGCGCGCTGCGGCTGGACGAGGTGAGCGGTCCCGGCAGCTCGGGCACCGGGACGCGGCGGACGGTCGGCGTGGTGCTGACCGGCGGAAACGTGGAAGCGGACCTGGTGGCCCGGCTGGCGGGCGACCCGATGACTGTGGGAGTGGCGGCATGAGAGCGACAGTGCGGATCGGTGTCCTGTTCGGAGGCCCGTCGGCGGAACATGAGGTCTCCTGCGCCTCGGCGCTGGGCGTGGCCCGCGCCCTGGCCGGGCAGGGGCACCGGGTGGTGGCGCTCGGCCTCACCCGTACCGGCGGGCTCCGGCTGCTGCCCGAGCCGGTGCTCGCGCAGCACCTCGGCACGGTGGCGGCCGGACGGGCGATCGACGACCGGCTGCCGGTCACCGGCGAGGCGGTGGAGCTGCGACGCGGGGCAGCCGCCGGGACTGTGGCGGTCACCGCCGCCGACTCCCCGGCCACCGTGCACGCCGAGCTGGATGTGGTGTTCCCGGTGCTGCACGGCCCGTACGGCGAGGACGGCGTGGTGCAGGGCCTGCTGGAATCACTCGGCGTGCCGTACGTCGGGTGCGGCATCCTCGCCTCCGCCGTCGGCATGGACAAGGTGGCGATGAAGCGGGCGCTGCGCGCCGAGGGCGTCCCGACGACGCCGTACGTCTGGTTCGACGAGCCGACCTGGCGGGCCGCGGCGGACCCGGAGAAGCTGGTCGTCGGGCTGCGCGGGCCGCTGTTCGTCAAGCCGGCCCGGATGGGCTCCTCGATCGGCATCTCCCGGGTCGCAGGCGGCGACGACCTGGTCGCGGCCGTGGAGGAGGCGTTCCGGCACGACCACGTGGTGCTGGTCGAGCAGGGCGTGACCGGCCGGGAACTGGAGTGCGGCGTGCTCGGCGGCTGGCAGCCCGAGGCGTCGGCGGTCGGCGAGGTCCGGGTCGCGGGCGGCTGGTTCGACTACCGGCAGAAGTACTTCGGCGACGCCGACCCGATGATCGTCCCGGCCCCGCTGCCGGACGAGGTCACCGAGCGGATCCGCGAGCTGTCGGTACGGGCGTTCACCGCGATCGGCGGCTGGGGCCTGGCCCGGGTCGACTTCCTCTACGACGAGACCGCCGGCGACCTTTACGTCAACGAGCTGAATACGCTGCCCGGCTTCACCGCGCACTCGATGTACCCGAAGGTGTGGGCCGAGTCCGGCGTCGCGTATTCCGAGGTGGTGGACCGGCTGGTCGCGCTCGCCTTCACCCGGCACGCGGCCCGGCCGTCCACCGCGCACCCCGGGGGTACGCCGTGATCCTCCTCTCCGACCCCCGCGTCGCCGCCGTGTCCAGCCGGGACGACGGCGAACCCCTGGTTGACCTGCGCGAGGTGCCCGGGCTGCGGGTGGACGCGCGGGCCGCCGACCCCGCCGGGGCGTACGCGCGGGTGCGGTGCGGTGTCGCGGACCGCCTGCTGGCCGCGCAACGCGCGCTGCCGGCCGGGCTGCGCCTGCTCGTGGTCGAGGGCTACCGGCCGTACCGGGCGCAGCTCGACATCTTCACCGGCTACCGGGACGAGTTGCGGCGGCGGCACCCGGACTGGCCGGCGGACCGGCTGCACCGGGAGACCACCAAGTTCGTGTCGCCGGTCGAGGTGGCCCCGCACAGCACCGGCGGAGCAGTCGACCTCACGCTGTGTGACGCCGACGGAATGGAGTTGGACATGGGCACGGTGCTCGACGCCACCCCGGAGGAGAGCGCCGACGCCTGCTTCACCGCCGCCCGGCACATCCCGGTGAGCGCGTGGCGCAACCGGAACGTGCTGGTGGCGGCGTTGAGCGGCGCGGGGATGGTGAACTACCCGACGGAGTGGTGGCACTGGTCCTACGGCGACAGGTACTGGGCGCTGATGACCGGTGCGCCGCACACCCGTTACGGTCCGTTGTAGCCCGTCGGTTCAGGTGAACGTTCCGGCCCTCCCGTCCGTACCACGCGGGGAACGACAGCGACGACGGGAGAGAACGTGAGGGTGCAGCGTAAGCACGCGATGGCGGCAATCGTGGCGGTGACCGCCACGGTGGCGGTCTCGGTGGGAACCGGACTGGGATTCGCGGACACCGCGCCGGTCGGGCGGTCGGCCTGCGCCGGGTCGGTGACCTTCTCGGCCGAGAGCGGCCCGCCGGCCGCGACGAGCGACAGGTTCCCGGTGGGCACACGCCTGCGGGTGACGAACCTCGACAACCGCAAGGTGGCCACGGTGACGGTCACCGGGCCGTCCGGTAG
>NZ_JAGPXP010000070.1:0-1111 GCF_018070485.1 Micromonospora sp. C41
TGGGCCTGATCCATGAGGGTGAGGGTGTCGCGGCGAAGGCTCTGGAGAGTCTGGGTATTTCGCTGGAGGGTGTGCGTCAGCAGGTCGAGGAGATCATCGGCCAGGGCCAGCAGGCGCCGAGCGGGCACATCCCGTTCACGCCGCGGGCCAAGAAGGTGCTGGAGCTGTCGCTGCGCGAGGCGCTGCAGCTGGGCCACAACTACATCGGCACCGAGCACATCCTGCTCGGCCTGATCCGCGAGGGCGAGGGCGTCGCCGCCCAGGTCCTGGTGAAGCTGGGCGCCGACCTGAACCGGGTCCGCCAGCAGGTCATCCAGCTGCTCTCCGGCTACCAGGGCAAGGAGCCGGCCGCCGCGGGTGCGGCGCCGGGTGAGGCCGCGCCGTCGACCAGCCTGGTGTTGGACCAGTTCGGCCGCAACCTGACCCAGGCCGCCCGCGAGGGCAAGCTCGACCCGGTCATCGGGCGCGAGAAGGAGATCGAGCGGGTCATGCAGGTGCTGTCCCGCCGCACCAAGAACAACCCGGTGCTGATCGGCGAGCCCGGCGTCGGCAAGACCGCCGTGGTGGAGGGCCTGTCGCAGAAGATCATCAAGGGCGAGGTGCCCGAGACGCTGAAGGACAAGCAGCTCTACACCCTCGACCTCGGTGCCCTGGTCGCCGGTTCCCGCTACCGCGGTGACTTCGAGGAGCGCCTGAAGAAGGTGCTCAAGGAGATCCGCACCCGCGGCGACATCATCCTGTTCATCGACGAGATCCACACGCTCGTCGGTGCGGGCGCGGCCGAGGGCGCGATCGACGCCGCCAGCATCCTCAAGCCGATGCTGGCCCGTGGTGAGCTGCAGACCATCGGCGCCACCACGCTGGATGAGTACCGCAAGCACCTGGAGAAGGACGCCGCTCTGGAGCGTCGTTTCCAGCCGATCCAGGTGGGTGAGCCGTCGCTGGCCC
Organism: Micromonospora sp. C41; assembly: GCF_018070485.1. Classification (NCBI taxonomy): domain Bacteria; kingdom Bacillati; phylum Actinomycetota; class Actinomycetes; order Micromonosporales; family Micromonosporaceae; genus Micromonospora; species Micromonospora sp. C41. Next base: position 949 of record NZ_JAGPXP010000070.1, read on the forward strand.
ACACCATCGAGATCCTCAAGGGCCTGCGGGACCGCTACGAGGCCCACCACCGCGTCTCCATCACCGACGCCGCCCTGGTCGCCGCCGCGACGCTCGCCGACCGGTACATCTCCGACCGGTTCCTGCCGGACAAGGCGATCGACCTGATCGACGAGGCCGGCGC
>NZ_JAGPXP010000071.1:0-968 GCF_018070485.1 Micromonospora sp. C41
ACCGGGCGTTTCCCCTCCGCCATGACCGCCGTAACTCTATGAACATGTCAACCAACCCAACCTGTGGGTGATCGTTTGTTCAGAGTTGCACAGTGGACGCGTAGCAGCTTGGTAGTCAAGTCCTCGGCCTATTAGTACCGGTCAACTGAACCCGTTACCGGGCTTACATTTCCGGCCTATCAACCCAGTCGTCTAGCTGGGGGCCTTACCCCACAAAGTGGGTGGGATACCTCATCTTGAAGCGAGCTTCCCGCTTAGATGCTTTCAGCGGTTATCCCTTCCGAACGTAGCTAACCAGCCGTGCCCCTGGCGGGACAACTGGCACACCAGAGGTTCGTCCGTCCCGGTCCTCTCGTACTAGGGACAGCCCTTCTCAAGTATCCTACGCGCACGGCGGATAGGGACCGAACTGTCTCACGACGTTCTAAACCCAGCTCGCGTACCGCTTTAATGGGCGAACAGCCCAACCCTTGGGACCTGCTACAGCCCCAGGATGCGACGAGCCGACATCGAGGTGCCAAACCATCCCGTCGATATGGACTCTTGGGGAAGATCAGCCTGTTATCCCCGGGGTACCTTTTATCCGTTGAGCGACACCGCTTCCACATGCCAGTGCCGGATCACTAGTCCCGACTTTCGTCCCTGCTCGACCTGTCAGTCTCACAGTCAAGCTCCCTTGTGCACTTGCACTCAACACCTGATTGCCAACCAGGCTGAGGGAACCTTTGGGCGCCTCCGTTACCCTTTAGGAGGCAACCGCCCCAGTTAAACTACCCACCAGACACTGTCCCTGAACCGGATAACGGTCCGAAGTTAGATACCCAAATCAACCAGAGTGGTATTTCAAGATTGCCTCCACCCATACTGGCGTATAGGCTTCACCGGCTCCCACCTATCCTACACAAGCTAATTCAGATACCAATGTCAAGCTATAGTAAAGGTCCCGGGGTCTTTCCGTCCTGCCGCGC
>NZ_JAGPXP010000072.1:0-953 GCF_018070485.1 Micromonospora sp. C41
ATCATGAGGTTGGCGGCGACAAACCGGACACAAACCGCCGCCAACCTCATGATCGCCCGCTGCTGCGGGAGGTCTTGGGGCACCGCGGCTTGATCGACTCCACTTCCCCGAGGTGGCGGCATCACCACCCTTGATCAACACAAGCTCGCCGAGGTGGTGGCATCAGAGGCTCCGCAACACCACCACGTCGGCGAGCTGGAGTTGATCACGCCCGGGCGGGACGGCGCGCCGAGCTTGTGGGCGCGATCTTGCAGTTGCGGCCCCGGAAAAGGGTGCGAATCGGGCACGTCGAGGGCCGCAAGTGCAAGATCGCGAGCGAGGGCCGGGCGCTCGGGGCGTTCGACCGACCCTCGATCACCGCAGCCCTGGCGGCGCGTGATCAAGGGGTTTGTGTCTGTTCCGGCGCTCTGTCGGACACAAACTCCTTGATCAACGCCGGGCAGGTGGGCGCTGGGGGGGATTGTCCGGATTCGGGGTGGTGGGCGCCACGGCTGGGCCGGAATCGGGGCCAAGTGCGGGGCGTTGTACATGGCAGACCGCGCCGCACCCGCCGACCACCCCGCCGCACCCCCAGCGGGCTGGGAATGAGGCCGGGACGCCGGTCGTTACATCCCCGGGCCGCCGAGCAGGCCGACAGCGCCGATCGTGCCACCCCCTGGCCGCCCGAGCGACCACCGGCCCGACGCACATACCGGGCCACCTGATCTTTCTTCGCGGCATCCCCCATCGCCGCGTACCCCCGACAGAGAGGCAACTGATCATGGCTACCACTCTGCTGCGCAAGACCGTTCTGACCGCTGCCGGTGTCGTCGCCACCGCCGGTGGGATCGCCGGCCCCGCCGTCGCCGCCCAGGCCACCCCGGCCGAGCGCGCCGCCGCCCAGGTCACCACCGACCGCAAGGGCCACGGCGAGCGGGAACTCGACGTCCGCTACGAAGCCCAGCCCAACTTCT
>NZ_JAGPXP010000074.1:0-645 GCF_018070485.1 Micromonospora sp. C41
GGCGCGGCGGTGGCGCGGATGCGGGTCACCCCGGCGATGCTCAACGGGCACGCGATCGGGCACGGCGGCTTCGTGTTCCTGCTCGCCGACACCGCGTTCGCGCTCGCCTGCAACAGCCACGGCCCGGCCACCGTCGCGGCCGGCGGCGAGATCAGCTTCCTGCGACCGGTACGCGAGGGCGACGTGCTGGAGGCGTACGCCACCGAGCGGGTCCGGCAGGGCCGCAGCGGCATCTACGACGTCACGGTGCGGCGCGGCGACGAGGTGGTGGCGGAGTTCCGGGGACGAAGCCGCACCATCGCCCGCGGCTGACGGCCACCGCTCGACCCGCCCGACGAGCCGCCCGGGCCGGAGTGGCCCCGTGCCCGCTCCGACCCGGACGTCGCCGTCATGCGGCGAGCCCAGTCGCGTACCCGCCGGGCTCGGCTCTTCGCCGCGCGCGGCCCGCCCTCTCAGGCCGCGCCGCGGCTCCGGGTAACGGGACGGTCCGCCACCCGGGCCACGCCGCGAGATCGCCGGCCGTCGCCGGTCCGGCCCAGGACGGCCCGGGCACCGCCCGGAGCACGCCGCTCCGATCCGGCGGGCCGGGCGCCGGTCGGGCCCCACCACCCCACCGGCGCGACCCGCCCGCCCCCACCGGGCACA
>NZ_JAGPXP010000008.1:0-213548 GCF_018070485.1 Micromonospora sp. C41
TCCAGCAGGTTCATCACATGCCGCCGAGAAGCCATGCCCGGCAGCACATACCACCCGACCCAAGATCCCTACCACGTGACACATGTATCGGGACTTCAACGCTGACAGATGTCATGGGACTGAACAGCCCTCATGACGACCGCTTCCTTCCAAGATCTCGGCGTGGATCGACGCGAAACGCCAGGAGTGCCGTTGATCATGCAGTTGCGGCCCGGACTCAAGCCACAAACCCGGCACCCGAGGGGCCGCGACTGCAAGATCAGCGAGGCGAGGAGGCGGAGGCGGAGGCGGAGTTGGCGTGGATCAGGACCGTGGCACCCGCGGAGAGGGGGGCCAAGAGCCACTTCAGGGGCTGCTCGTCCTCGGTCGGGTCCACCCGGAGGCGGTCGCCGGGGTGCAGATCGAGCTGGGTGGCGATCTCGGCGGCCAGGCGACGCCACGCCCCGAAGCTGGTGCCGTCCGCGGTGGCCGGCCCGGACGGGTCGACTGCCGTGTAGTCCGGCGGGTCGGTGGGGTGCCGCAGCACCTCGGCCGACCAGTCCAGCCAGCCCGGCGGCACCTCGCCGAGCGGCCCCGGACCGGTGCCCACCAGATAGCGGTGCGTCCCCTCGGGTACGTCCTCCAGCCAGTCGTCGAGGCGTTCCGGCGTCACGAACACCGCGTCGTACGGCCGGTCCGCGCCCGGTTCCAGCACCGGCAGGCCGGCCAGCGCGCGGGGACGGAACGACACCGTCAACCCGACCGACCAGGCCCCGAGCAGCACCGCCGCGGTACGCCAGTGCGGCGGCAGCAGCACCGCCACCCGGTCACCGGGGCGCAGCCCGCAACCGTCGCGGAGCAGCCCGGCGCTGCGGGCCGTCCACTCGCCGAGCTGCGCGGCGGTCAGGTCGGTGCGTTCGCCCGTCCCGTCGTCGTGGTAGCTGAGCAGCGGGTACCCGACCGCGTCGGGCGCGACGGCGACGGCTGCCTGGTGGGCCATGCGCGAAACTCCTGTCTGCCGGTCCGCTCACCCTAACCGTCCGAGCCGCCGGTCCGGAGCAACCGAAGCGGCCCGGATCAGCGCACGGGCAGCTCGGGACCGCCGTCGAGCAGCGGCGCCAGCAGGTCGCCCTGCTTCTCCACCCGCTTGAGCACCTCCCCGGCGGTGTACGGCCGCGTCGACGGCCGCTTCCCGGCCGCCCCGGCCTCCACCTCGTCCCAGGTCAGCGGCGTCGACACGGCCGGCACCGGCTGGGCCCGCAGCGAGTACGGCGCCACTGTCGTCTTCGCCGCGTTGTTCTGGCTCCAGTCGATGAAGACCTTGCCGGGCCGAAGGTTCTTCGCCATCTTCGACACGACCAGCTTCGGGTGCGCCTGCTCCAGTTCCTGCGCGATCCGCTTGGCGTAGTCGGAGACGATCTCGGCGTCCTGCGTACCGGCAATCGGGCAGCACAGCTGCATGCCCTTCTTCCCGGACGTCTTCGGGAACGAGGAGATCCCGTCGGAAGCCAGCCGGTCGCGCATCAGCAGCGCCACCTGGCAGCACTGCTTGAGCGCGGCCGGAGCGCCCGGATCCAGGTCGACCACCATCATGTCCGGGTGCGCGCCGATCTTCCACTGCGGAGTGTGCAGCTCCAACGCGGCGAGATTCGCCAGCCACACCAGCGTGGGCAGCTCGTCGCAGACCACGTAGTCGATGGTTTCCCGCCCCTTCGTGGAGCCGGGGGCGGGCAGGTTCTCGGTGCGTACCCAGCCGGGGGTCGCGGCGGGCGCGTTCTTCTCGAAGAACGAGCCGCCGTCGACGCCGTTGGGAAACCGGATCCGGGTCAGCGCGCGGTCGTGCAGGTGCGGCAGCAGCACCGGGGCGATCCGGGTGTAGTAGTCGATCACCTCGCCCTTGGTGAAGCCGGCCTGCGGGAAGAGCACCTTGTCCAGGTTGGACAGCTCCAGCGAGCGCCCCTCGACCTCGACCTTGAGCCGGTCAGCCGGCATCGTCGACCTCCTCGGGCGGCTTGTCCGGGCGCAGGCGCAGGATGCGCGGGAAGCGCAGCCTCCCGTCCGGCGTGCGCTGGCCGTACTTGACCTCCACCACGATCCGGGGAGTTACCCAGATCGCGCCGCGGGCATCCTCGCGCGGCACCCCGGCGGCGAACGGCGACGCGGTGGCCCGCAGCGGTTCCAGCTCACGCAGCAGTTCCCGTTCGATGGCCGCGCCGATCCCGCCGCCGACCCGCCCCCGGTAGATCAACCGCCCGTCCGGGCCGGGCACGCCGACGAGCAGACCGCCGACGCGCCGCGCGCCGGGCCGCCAGCCGCCGACCACGAAGTCGCCGGTGACCTCCAGCTTGACCTTCACCCAGTCCGGGGAGCGCACGCCGGGCCGGTAGAGCGAGTCGACCCGCTTGGCCATCACCCCCTCCAGCCCGTGCTCGCCGGCCGCCGCGTAGGTGGCCGGGCCGTCGCCGAAGACCGGCGGCACCGCCCACCGGGCGGCGCCGAGCCCGAGCGACTCCAGCGCCGCCCGCCGCTCCCGCCACGGCCGGGCGGTCAGGTCCTCGCCGTCGAGCCGCAACAGGTCGAAGATCATGTACGTGACGGGTACGGTCGCCGCCAGCCGAGCCGCCTTGGCCGGGTTGCGCACGTGCATTCGTTCGGCGAGCGCGGTGAACGAGGGCTGCCCGTCGGTGAAGAGGACCACCTCGCCGTCGAGCAGCGCGTCACCTACCTGCTCGGCCAGGTTGAGCAGTTCCGGGTACGCGGTGGTGATCTCGACGCCGGAGCGGGCGTAGAAGTGCCGGTCGCCGCGGGAGATGTCGGCGAGCGCGCGGACGCCGTCCCACTTGAACTCGTACGACCAGGCGGCGCCGACCGGGAGCTGCCCGGTCGTCGCGAGCATCGGCTTCAACGGCGCGCCGGGCACGTTCCGACTGTAGTTGGGTGCGGAAGCGCGTGCGTCCCGTTCGATCGTTTGCGATTCTGGTGGTCAACCGGGGAGAGGAGCGCGAAATGCGGGCGATCTGGAAAGGAGCGGTGTCGTTCGGCCTGGTGTCGATCGGGGTGAAGGTCTACTCGGCCACCGAGGAGAAGGACATCCGTTTCCACCAGGTGCACCGTGAGGACGGCGGCCGGATCCGCTACAAGCGCACCTGCTCGGTCTGCGGCGAGGAGGTCACCTACGACGACATCGCCAAGGGGTACGACATCGGTGGTGGCGAGATGGTCATCCTCACCGACGAGGATTTCGCCGACCTGCCGTTGAGCACGTCGCACGCGATCGACGTGCTGGAGTTCGTACCGGCCGAGCAGGTCGATCCGATCCTCTACAACAAGGCGTACTTCCTGGAGCCGGAGGGCTCGGCGACGAAGCCGTACGTGCTGCTGCGCGACGCGCTGTCCGACTCGGAGCGGGTGGCGATCGTCAAGGTGGCGCTGCGCCAGCGGGAGCAGCTCGCGACGCTGCGGGTCCGCGAGGGCGTGCTGCTGCTCAACACCATGCTGTGGCCGGACGAGATCCGCCGGCCCGACTTCGGTTTCCTGGACGAGGACCTGAAGGTACGCCCGCCGGAGCTGGCGATGGCCAGTTCACTGATCGACTCGATGGCCGGCGAGTTCGAGCCGGACGCCTTCACCGACGACTACCGGGCGGCGTTGCAGGAGGTCATCGACGCGAAGGTCGAGGGCCGCGAGGTGGTGCAGCCGGAGGAGGAAGAGGCCGCGCCGGCCGCCGCGGTGGACCTGATGGCCGCGCTGAAGGCATCCGTGGAGCGGGCCCGGGCGGCCCGGGGCGAGGCGCCGTCCGGCGGTGGGGCCGAGCCGACGCCGATCTCGTCGGCCCGATCGGCGAAGAAGGCCGCGAAGAAGGCCCCGGCCCGGAAGCCGGCCGAGAAGAAGGCCGAGCCGGCGAAGAAGACGGCCGCCGAGAAGACCCCCGCGAAGAAGACGGCGGAGAAGAAGACCGAACCGGCCAAGAAGACCGCCGCCAAGAAGACGACGGCGAAGAAGGCCGCCGCGAAGAAGAGCGCCTGACGCGCGTACGGCCGGGGCCCCGCCCTCGGTGGAGGGCGGGGCCGGGCCGCTCAGCCTCGCCCGAGCTTCTCGGTCGGGGTGACCCGGACGATGACGCGCTCCTCGCCGGGGCGCCGCCACGGGTACGTGTCCTGGCCGAGGTACTTCTTCGCCAGCCGGTCGATGTGCTCGTCGGCGCCCTCGGTGACGAACTCGACGGTGCCCTTGATCCAGAGCGTGCGGAAGTCGTCGGCCTTGTCCGCCACCGACACCGCGACCACCGGGTTGCGGGCCATGTTCAGGTACTTCTGCCGCCCCTTGGCCGTGTTGAACACGATGTGCTCGCCGTCGGTGTCGACCCAGACCGGGGTGACGTGCGGGGTGCCGTCGGCCTCGATCGTCGCCACGTGCGCGAGCTGCGGCTCGCCGAGCAGGGCCAGGTCTTCTTCGCTGAGGATCGCCATGCCCGAAACGTACCCTGTGCGGTGCCCCCGTATCGGTCTCCGTGTCCTGATCGGTGCGGGCGTATGGGCACGCTGGGGCTCCGGGCGGGTACCGTGTGCGCTGGCCTCGGCGGCGGCCCGCCGGGGGCGCACCCACCCACCCTGCAGGGAGTCGACGTGAGCGAGCGTGTGGAGAACCGGTCGGAGGGCCAGGCCGCCCCGGCCACCAAGGCAGGGCGGCGGCTGGCCGCCCAGCTGGCCGAGAAGAAGGCCGCCGAGGCGCGTCGCCGCCGGCAGTCGATGCTCGGCGCGGCTGTCGGCGTGCTCGCCGTGGTGGCCCTGGTCGGTGGCCTGGTCTGGCTGAACAGCGGGGACGACGACAAGGCGGCCACCGCCGGCTCCTCGGCCAGCCCCACCGCCCCGGTCGAGCCCACCGAGATGCCCGCTCCGGAGCTGCCCGCCGGCATCGACCCGGCGCTGAAGACCAAGCCGACAGTGCAGGCCGGCACCGGCGAGCTGACCAAGCTCACCGTCACCACGCTGGTGAAGGGCACCGGGCCGGCGGTGAAGGCCGGGCAGAACATCACCACCAACTACGTGGGCGTGTTCTACTCCGACGGCAAGCAGTTCGACGCGTCCTGGGACAACGGCCAGCCGGCCACCTTCCAGATCGGCGTGGGCCAGGTCATCAAGGGCTGGGACCAGGGCCTGGTCGGCGTGCCGGTGGGCAGCCGGGTGCAGCTGGACCTGCCGGCCGATCTGGCGTACGGCAACGACGCCGCCGGTGGCCGCCCGGCCGGGCCGCTGCGCTTCGTCGTCGACGTGCTGGCTGCGCAGTAGCTCACTCCAGGCTTCCGTCCGGTCACCCTGCGGCAGTAGGTTCATGGTCACCGCGGGCGGCACGTCCGTCCGCGGTGATCTGCTCACCGACGCGGAGGTGCACGTGGCGGCGCTGGACGGGGCCGGGGCGACCCGGCAGATGTGGACGCTGTACGAGCCGGTCCACGCGGTGACCTACTTCCATCCGCGGGCCCGCGCCGCGTTCGAGGCGGTCGGGCTGCGCGGCTACTGGCGCGGCTACTTCGCGGGGCGGGCCGCGCCGCTCGGCGCGGTCGACGCGCCCGCCGTGACCGCGGCGTTCTTCAGCTTCGCGCCGGCCATGGTGGCCCGCGCGCTGCCGTCGGTGTGGCGTCTGGCCACCCCGGAGGAGGCGCTGCGGGCGCGGCTCACCGGTGGTGTGCAGGCGCTCGCCGAGTTCACCTACGAGCTGCCCGAGTCGCATCTGGTCGAGGCCGCCGACCTGCTGGAGGAGGCGGCCGCGCGGGTGGACGTCGCCGGCCGGGTGCTCGGCGCGGTGAACGCCGCACTGCCCCGGGGCGAGTACCCGCTGGCCCGGCTCTGGCAGGCCGCCACCACGCTGCGCGAGCACCGCGGCGACGGCCACGTGGCGGCGCTGGTGACGACCGGGCTGGAACCGGCCGAGGTGGTGGCCTGGCGGTGCCGGGTCGACCAGTCCCGCGAGTTCCACCAGCCCGCCCGGGGCTGGACCGACGAGCAGTGGACCGCGGCCGAGGAGCGGCTGGTGGAGAAGGGCTGGCTGACCCCCGACCGGACGGCCACGCCGTACGCCACGGAGACGTTCCGCGTGGTCGAGGAGGCCACCGACCGGGCCGCTGCCGGGCCGTGGCGGGCGCTGGGCGCGGAACGTACCGCCCGGCTGCGGGACCTGCTGGAGCCGATCGCTACCCGCTGCCGCACGATCATCCCGGCCAAGGCGCCGATCGGCCTGCCGGCGCAGCGGTCGGTCGGAGCCGCGCTGCCACGGTGAGCCGGGCCGCCGGCTGGGGCAGGATGGCGGCATGGTGGACGCGGTGCTCTTCGACCTGGACGGCGTGATCGTGGACTCCGAGCCGGTCTGGGAGGAGGTCCGGCGCGCGTACGTGGCGCAGCACGGCGGCGTCTGGCAGCCGGACACGCAGCGCCGGCTGATGGGCATGAGCACCGGCGAGTGGGCCGAGTACCTCAGCGGTGAGCTGGGCGTCGGCAGGTCGGCCGAGCAGGTCGCCACCGAGGTGGTGACCGAGATGGCCCGCCGGTACGCGCAGCGCGTACCCGTGATCGACGGGGCGGAGGAGGTCGTGCGCCGCATCGCCGCGCGGTGGCCGCTCGGGCTGGCCAGCTCCTCCCCGACCCGGCTGATCGCGGCGGCGCTGGACGCGACGGGCCTGGCCGGCTCGTTCGGCGCGACGCTGTCGACGGAGGAGACCGCCCGGGGCAAGCCCGCGCCGGACGTGTGGCTCGCAGTGGCCGGGCGGCTGGGAGTCGACCCGGCCCGCTGCGTGGCCGTGGAGGACTCGTCGAACGGGGTCCGTTCGGCAGCTGCCGCCGGGTGCCGGGTGGTGGCGGTGCCGCACGGGTCGTACCCGCTCGATCCGGACGCCGAGGCGCTCGCGACCGTGCTGCTCCCCTCGATCGGCGCGCTCACGCCCGCTGTGGTGGCGGGGATCGACTGAACCACCCACCCGCCGCCACCACCCGGCCTACGGTCGGTGACATGAGGGCTGTGGTGTACGAGGGGCCGCACGAGGTGGCCGTCAACGAGGTCGACGACCCGCGGATCGAGGATCCGAACGACGTGGTCGTCCAGGTCACGACGACCGCGATCTGCGGTTCGGACCTGCACATGTACGAGGGACGGACGGCCGCCGAACCGGGCATCGTGTTCGGCCACGAGAACATGGGCGTGATCGTCGAGACCGGGCCGGGCGTGACGAGCCTGCGCGTGGGTGACCGGGTCTCGATGCCGTTCAATGTGGCGTGCGGGTTCTGCCGCAACTGCCGGGAGCAGCGCACCGGGTTCTGCCTGACGGTGAACCCGGGCTTCGCCGGCGGCGCGTACGGCTATGTGTCGATGGGGCCGTACCGGGGTGGGCAGGCGGAGTACCTGCGGGTGCCGTTCGCCGACTTCAACTGCCTGAAGCTGCCGCCCGGCGCCGAACACGAGAACGACTACGCGATGCTCGCCGACATCTTTCCGACCGGCTACCACGGGGTGGCGATGACCGGGCTGCGGCCGGGCGAGAACCTGACCGTGATGGGCGGCGGGCCGGTCGGGCTGATGGCGGCGTACTCGGCGGTGCTGATCGGGGCGTCCGAGGTGTTCGTGGTGGACCGGGTGCCGGACCGGCTGCGGCTGGCCGAGTCGATCGGCGCCACCCCGATCGACTTCAGCGCGGGCGACCCGGTCGAGCAGATCCGGGACCGGACCGACGGGGTGGGGACCGATCACGGCGTGGACGCGGTGGGATACCAGGCGTCCGCGCCCAGCGGCGAGGAGCAGCCGGCGCTGGTGCTGAACACGCTCGTGGAGGTGGTGCGCGCGACCGGGGCGATCGGCGTGGTCGGGCTCTACCTCGCGGCGGACCCGGGCGCCCCGGACGAGCACTCCGCCCGGGGTGAGCTGCTGTTCAAGGTGGGCAAGCTGTTCGAGAAGGGCCTGCGGATCGGCACCGGGCAGGCGAACGTGAAGACCTACAATGCGTACCTGCGAAACCTGATCATGGCGGGGCGGGCGACCCCGAGCTTCGTGGTGAGCAAGGAGTTGCCGCTGGACGCGGCGCCGGAGGCGTACCAGCGCTTCGACCGCCGCGAGCCGGGCTACTCGAAGGTCGTGCTCAAGCCGGCCGCCTGACGAGCCGTCGTACGGTGGCCGGGTGCGCCCTGGGCCGCATGTTCGGGCGGCTGCCGGGTAGCGCACCCGGAAGGACGGCGGAGGGACGGCGATGAAGGCGATCGTGTACGAGCGCAGCGGGAACGCCTCGGTGCTCCAGGTGGTCGAGCGGCCCGTGCCGGAACCCGGGCCGGGCGAGGTGCTGGTGCGGATGGCCGTGTCGGGGGTGAACCCGACCGACTGGAAGGCCCGCCAGGCGTGGCCGCTGCCGAGCGGCTGGCAGATTCCGCACCAGGACGGCGCCGGGGTGGTCGAGGCGGTCGGTGAGGGCGTGGACCGGACGCTGATCGGCGAGCGGGTCTGGGTGTGGGAGGCGGCGTGGCAGCGGCCGTGGGGCACCGCCGCGGAGTACACGCTGGTTCCGGTCCGGCACGCGGTGCCGCTCGGTCCGGCGTCGTTCGATCTGGGGGCGGCGCTCGGCATCCCGTTCATGACCGCGCACCGCTGCCTGACCGCGGGCGAGTACATGCCGGACAAGCTGCACGCGGGCGCGCTGAGCGACCATGTGGTGCTGGTGCAGGGCGGCGCGGGCGCGGTGGGCAACGCGGCGATCCAGCTCGCGAGCTGGGCCGACGCGTGCGTCATCGCGACTGTGAGCAGCCCGGAGAAGGCACAGCTCGCGGCGGCGGCCGGGGCCGACTTCGTGATCAACTATCGCGAGCAGGACGTGGTCGAGGAGGTCCGCAAGGTCGCGCCCGACGGGGTGCACACGATCGTCGAGGTCTCCGCCGCCCGCAACGCCGCCGCCGACGTGCGGATGCTGCGTACCGGCGGGGCGGTCTGCGTGTACGCCGACGACGGCGGCGACGAGATCACGTTGCCGATCCGGCCGCTGATGGTTCCGAACGCGCGCTGGCAGTTCGTGCTGATCTACACCGCGCCGAAGGTCGCCAAGGCGCAGGCGGTCACCGACATCGCGGCGGCGGTGGCGCAGGGCGCGATCCGGGTCGGTGAGGACGCCGGGCTGCCGCTGCACCGGTATCCGCTGGCGGACGCCGCTGCCGCCCAGCAGGCGGTGCAGGACAGCGTGGTGGGCAAGGTGCTGGTCACCACCGCGGACGAGTAGGTGACCGGATTTCCCCGACAGCCGGACAGACGCGAACAAGTTTCGCAACAATGACGGTGCGGGTCAGCCCGTAACGGACGGGCGGCCCCGGCGCGGTGCGAACGCCGGGGCCGCCCTCTGGGAGGAATGCCCGTTGGAAACGTGTTCCTGCCCGTGTAGGCGACGGTACGCCCCGAAACGTTACGACGCGGTCAGTTCCCGTACGTCGAGCCCGCCGTCGGCGTACCGCGAGCGCACCACCTTCTTGTCGAACTTGCCGACGCTGGTCTTGGGCACGGCGTCGATGAACGCCCAGCGTTCCGGCAACTGCCAGCGGGCCACCGAGCCGGCCAGGAAGTCCCGCAGTTCCTCGGCGGTCACCGAGGCGCCCTCGCGAACCACGACGGTGGCCAGCGGACGCTCGTCCCAGCGCTCGTCCGGTACGCCCACCACGCACGCCTCCAGCACCGCCGGGTGCGCCATCAGGGCGTTCTCCAGCTCGACCGAGGAGATCCACTCCCCGCCCGACTTGATCACGTCCTTGGCGCGGTCGGTGAGCGTGATGTAGCCGTCCGGCGAGAGCGTGCCGACGTCACCGGTCCGCAGCCAGCCATCCCGGAACTTCTCCTCCTCCGGCACGTCGTCGCCGATGTACCGGGCGGTCACCCACGGCCCGCGCACCTCCAGCTCGCCCACCGACGTCCCGTCGGCGGGCAGCGGCTCACCGGCAGGGCCGACGATCCGCGCGGTCACGCCCGCCGGTACGCGGCCCTGCGTGTAGCGGTAGCGCCAGGCGTCGTCGCCGGTCGCGCCGGCCGGCGCCCGGGACACCGAGCCCAGCGGCGACATCTCGGTCATGCCCCAGGCGTGGATGACGTCGATGCCGTAGCGGTCGTGGAAGGCGTGCATCAGCGCCGGCGGGCACGCCGACCCGCCCACGATGACCTCCTTCAGTGAGGAGAGGTCCACCTCGTGCGCGTCCAGGTAGGCAAGCAGGTCGGTCCAGATGGTCGGCACCGCCCCGGCCAGCGTGGGGCGCTCGGCGGCGATCATCGCGGCGATCGGCTCGGCCTGGAGGAACCGGTCCGGCATGATCAGCGAGGCGCCGGAGAGGAAGGCCGCGTACGGCAGGCCCCAGGACATGGCGTGGAACATCGGCACGATGGCCAGCTCGCGGTCGTTCGGCCCGAGCCCGAAGCCCTCCGGCATGCAGACCTGGAGCGAGTGCAGGTAGATCGAGCGGTGCGAGTAGGCGACGCCCTTGGGGTGGCCGGTGGTGCCCGAGGTGTAGCAGAGCGCGGCCGCGTCCCGCTCGTCCACCTCCGGCCAGTCGAAGTGGTCGGGGCGGTCGGCCAGCAGCGCGTCCCAGTGGTGCACGGTGATCCGGTCACCGGCGGCGGCCAGCAGCGGGGCCGGGTCGCCGCCGCCGACCACCACCACGTGCGCCACGGTGGTCATCTCGCCGATCACCCGGGCGAGCAGCGGGATGAGCGTGGTGTCGACGAGCACCACGCGGTCCTCGGCGTGGTTGGCGATGTAGGCGACCTGGTCGGGGAAGAGCCGGATGTTGAGCGTGTGCAGCACCGCCCCCATGCTCGGCACGGCGAAGTACGCCACCAGGTGCTCGTTGTTGTTCCACATGAACGTCGCGACCCGCTCGTCGCCGGTCACGCCGCACTCGTCGCGCAGCGCGTGGGCCAGCCGGGCGGCGGCACGGCCGACCTCCGCGTACGTCATCCGGCGCGGTTCGGCGCCGGTCCAGGTGACCACCTCCGCCGCGCCGTGCACGGTGGAGCCGTGTTCGAGGATCCGGGCGACCTGGAGGGGGGCGTCCATCATCGTGCTACGCATGGGTAACAACGTAGTGGCGGCGGTCACATCTACGGAACCCCCCGGAACCACCGAGGTGATCACGGATGATGCGTAGATTGTCCGGGTGAGCATCTCGTGGGCCGACTCGTACGTGGGGCAGCTCCGCGCCCTGGCCGGTGACCGCACCCTGATGTTCGTCGGCGCCCGCGCCGTGGTGCGCGACAACGCCGCCCGGGTGCTGCTGATCCAGCGCTCCGACAACGGCCAGTGGGCGCTGCCGGCCGGCGCCATGGAACTGGGCGAGTCGATCGCCGACTGCGCGGTTCGCGAGGTGCGGGAGGAGACCGGCCTGCGGGCGCTGCGGGTCAGCGCGTTCGCGCTCTACACCGGCCCGGACCGCACCCACACCAACATGTACGGACACACGTACCAGGTCTTCACCACCGCGTTCCGGGTCGACGAGTGGGACGGCGAGCTGGACCGGTTCACCGACGAGACCACCGACGCCGCCTTCTTCCGTCCGGCGGACTTCCCGCACCCGCTCTCGTCGAGCGTCCACGAGACGCTCGCCGACCTGGACGTGTTCGAGCAGACCAACCGGCTGATCCTCAAGTAGCCGCCGGTCACAGCATCGTCTGCGACTTCGCCTCCATGTCGGCGGCGGCCTCCTCCTTCGACTCCTTCGTCAGCGGCTTGCCGCCGGGCGCCGGGGCCTTGCCGCCGATCGGGTCGGCGCCGCCGGTGGCGCCCTGCGGACCGGTGCCGCGCAACTGGTGGTTCGGCATGGCCAGCGTGACCAGCACCGCGACGATCGCGATCAGCCCGGTGGTCAGGAAGACCAGGTGCAGCGACTCGACGAACGAGGCCTGGACGGCGGCGCGTACCGGGGCGGGCAGGGCCAGGATGGCCGCCGGGTCATTGATCGAGAAGTTCCCGCCTGCAGACACCGCGGCCCGCTGCTCCGGCGGAAGCTGCGCGAGCGCGCCCGGCAGCCGGCCGGCCAGCTCGGTGGTGAGCCGGGACGACAGCACCGCGCCCAGGATGGCCACGCCGAACGAGCCGCCGAGCGACCGGAAGAACGTGGCCGAGGACGTGCCCGCGCCCAGGTCGCGCACGCTCACCGCGTTCTGCACGGCGAGGATCAGCGACTGCATGCACAGGCCCAGCCCGATCCCGATCACCACCATGTAGCCGAACGCGGCCCAGAGCGAGGTGGCCACCCGCAGCTGCTGGAACAGCAGCATGCCGACCACCAGCACGGCCGCGCCCGCCACCGGGAACCACTTGTACCTGCCGATCCGGCTCATCGCCCGGCCGGTGACGATCGAGGTGATGATGACGCCGGCCATCATCGGCAGCATCAGCAGACCGCTGCGCGTCGGCGAGGCGCCCTTGACGATCTGGAGGTAGAGCGGGATGAAGATGATCGACCCGAACATCACCAGACCGAGGACGAAACCCGCCGCGTTCGCCAGCGCGAACGTGGCGCTGCGGAACAGCCGCAGCGGCAGGATCGGCTCCTTGGTCCGCGCCTCCTGGACGACGAACAGCACGCCCAGCACCGCGCCCGCGGCGAACAGGCCGACGATCACGCCGGAGCCCCAGGCGTACTCGGCGCCGCCCCAGCTCAGCGCCAGCAGCAGGCAGCTCACGCCGGCCACCAGCAGCGCCGCGCCGATCCAGTCGACCGTGTGCTCCCGCCGCTCGAACGGCACCAGCCGCATCACGTGCCAGCAGACCACGATGGCGAGGATCGCCAGCGGCACGTTGATGTAGA
This sequence comes from Micromonospora sp. C41, assembly GCF_018070485.1. Lineage (NCBI taxonomy): Bacteria > Bacillati > Actinomycetota > Actinomycetes > Micromonosporales > Micromonosporaceae > Micromonospora > Micromonospora sp. C41. Next base: position 12,792 of record NZ_JAGPXP010000008.1, read on the forward strand.
AGATCCACCGCCAGTTGGTCTCCGCGAAGTAACCGCCGACGAGCGGCCCGGCCACCGACGAGACGCCGAACACCGCGCCGAACAACCCCTGGTAGCGGCCGCGCTCCCGGGGCGAGACCACGTCCGAGATGATGGTGAACGCCAGCGTCATCAGCCCACCCGCGCCGAGACCCTGCACGCCGCGCGTGACGATCAGCTGGGTCATGTCCTGCGACAGCCCGGCCAGCAGCGAGCCGAGCAGGAACATGCCGATCGAGAACAGGAAGACCGGCCGGCGTCCGTACAGGTCGGCCATCTTGCCGTACAGCGGCGTCGAGGCGGTCGACGCCAGCAGGTACGCGGTGACCACCCACGAGTAGTGGTTGATGCCGCCCAACTCCCCCACGATCGTCGGCAGGGCGGTGCCGACGATGGTCTGGTCGAGCGCCGCCAGCAGCATCCCGGTCATCAGACCGAACATCAGCAGGCGGATCTGGCGGGCGGGCAGCGCGGGCGGGGCGGTCTGGGCGGTCATCCCGCTTCCTATCCCACCGGGGGCGGATCATGCCCCCGGTGGGCCTGTGACTTTCCTCAGGCGGCGTGCCGACCCTCGGCGAACTCCTCCACGATCTTGGCGCAGAACGCCGGCAGGTCGTCCGGCTTGCGGCTGCTGACCAGCCCGTTGTCGGTGACGACCTCCTTGTCGACCCAGTTCGCGCCGGCGTTTGTGAGGTCGGTGCGCAGGCTCGGCCAGGAGGTGATGGTGCGGCCCCGCACCACGTCCGCCTCGACCAGCGTCCACGGGCCGTGGCAGATCACGCCGACCGGCTTGCCGGCGTCGAAGAACGACTTCACGAACCGGACCGCGTCCGGGTCCGCGCGCAGGAAGTCCGGGTTCGCCACGCCACCGGGCAGGACCAGACCGTCGTACGCGCCGGCGTCCGCCTCCTTGACGGTGACGTCGACCCGGTACTGCTTGCCGTGGTCCAGGTGGTTGAAGGCCTGGATCGAGCCGGAGTCGAGGGAGACCAGCTCAACCTGCGCGCCGGCGTTCTCCACCGCCTCCCGGGGCTGGGTGTACTCGACCTCCTCGACGCCGTCGGCGGCCAGGAAGGCGATGCGCTTGCCCTGAAGTGTCGCTGCCATGCTCTTCTCTCCTCTCCGGGGTATGTCTGCACCGTTCCCCCGGCCGATGCGGCGAAACCGGGCGCACCGGGTGGCCCGCGTCGCGTTTGGCCCGACGGCGCGGGGGGATCCGCAGAGGCATGGCAGGAGCAGCAGCGGAAGAGCGCCGGCTGGCCACCGTGGTGGCGAGCTGGCAGCAGCGTCCCGTGCTGGTCGTCGGGGACGCCATGCTGGACGAGTGGCGGTTCGCCGAGTCGGAGCGGCTCTGCCGCGAGGCGCCCGCGCCGGTCCTCACCCTGCGGCGGCGGATCTCCGCGGCCGGGGGCGCCGCCAACACGGCGGTCAACGTGGCGGCGCTCGGTGGACGGGCGGCGCTCGTCGCCCCGGTCGGCGCCGACGTGGCCGGTGACGAGCTGCACGACTGCCTGGACCGCGCCGCGGTCTGGGACCGTACGGTGAGCCAGCCCGGCCGGCCCACGCCGGTGAAGCGGCGGATGCTCGCCGGCAACCAGATCCTGCTCCGGGAGGACTCCGGCGGCCCGGAGGACGCGCTGGACGACGACGGGGTGGCACGGCTGCTGACCGCCCTGCACTGCGCCACCGAGGAGCTGCGCGCGGTGGCCCCGGGACAGCCGCTCACGCTCGTGGTCTGCGACTACGGCCTGGGCGCCCTGCCCTCGGCGGTACGCGCCTGGCTGGTCGCCAACCGGGACCGCTACGGCACCGTGGCGCTGGACGCGCACGACCTGGCCGACTGGCGTGGACTGAACCCGACTGTGGTGACGCCGAGCTTCGCCGAGGCCACCCGGCTGCTGGCCCGCGCCGCCGCCGGTTTCGCACACGGCGAGCGCAACGCCGTACCCAATGGGGGTGACCTGCACCTGGACCACCCGGCGGAGGCCGACGGCCCGTCCGAGCTGATGGTCGGCGCGGCGCCCGGCGGGTCCGGCGACCGCGCGCCGGGCAGCCCGCACCCGACCTCGGGCGCGCCCGCCGCAGCGACGACCGGCGGCTCGACCGGCCCGACCGGCGAGCCGACGCCCGGCGAGGAGCGGGTGGCGCTCACCGGGGACGGGCTGAGCGTCACCGGCACCGGCGTGACGGTGAGCGCGACCGCCGGCACCGGCGTAGACCGGGCTGTGCTGGCCGAGTCGCGCCTGCCCGAGCTGCGCGAGCACACCGGCGCGGACGTGGTGGCGGTGACCCTGGACACCGAGGGCGCGGTGGTCGGCGGCGCCGAGGGCGAGCCCCGGCGCAGCCACAGCACCCCGGTCCCGGCCAGTCACGCGGTGGGCGCCGGGGACGCGTACCTGGCGGCCATGACGCTGGCGCTCGCCGCCGACGCCGGCCTGCCCACCGCCGCCCAGCTCGCGCAGCTCGCCGCCACCATCACGGTCGCCGACACCGGCACCTGCGTGTGCCGCCGCGAGGACCTCCTCGCCGCGCTCGGCACCGGCCCGGACGACGGCGGGCACCCGGCGCTGGTCGGCGCCGACGAACTGGCCGCGCTGGTGGACGAGCACCGGCAGGCCGGGCGGTCGGTGGTGTTCACAAACGGCTGCTTCGACGTGCTGCACCCGGGGCACGTCCGCTACCTGACTCAGGCCCGCGCGCTCGGTGACCTGCTGATCGTGGCGGTCAACTCGGACGGCAGCGTCCGCCGGCTCAAGGGCGCGGACCGGCCGGTCAACCCGGTCGAGGACCGGATCGCGCTGCTGGCGGCGCTGGCCTGCGTCGACCACGTGGTGGTCTTTGAGGAGGACTCCCCGGCCCGGCTGATCGAGGCGGTCCGGCCGGACGTCTACGTCAAGGGCGGCGACTACCCGCCGGAGATGGTGCCGGAGGCGCCGCTGGTGCGGCGGCTGGGCGGGCAGGTACGCACGCTCGGGTACGTGCCGGACCGCTCCACCTCGGCGATCATCGACCGGATCCGCGCCCAGTCGCTCATGAGCGAACGCACCGAGCGGAGCGAGGACAGCCCCGTGGGCGAAGGCAGGCCGGCGTGACCCGACCGCTCGACCCGGGCACGCCCGGGCAGTTCCGGCAGCGCCGCCGCCTCGACGTGCTCATTCCCACCCGCAATCGGCCCGCCGAACTGGCTGTCACGCTGTCCGGGCTGGCCGCGCAGGAGGGCGTACCCGGGTTCGGGGTGGTGGTCAGCGACCAGTCCGACGGCGAGCCCGCGTACGCGCACCCGGCCGCCGCCACCATGGTCCGGGCGCTGCGGCACCGGGGGCATCCGGTGCTGCTGACCCGGCGGCTGCCCCGTCGCGGCCTGGCCGAACACCGGTGCTACCTGCTGGCCCAGTCGGCCGCCGACGCGGTGCTCTGCCTCGACGACGACGTGTGGCTGGAGCCGGGCACGCTGTCCCGGCTGATGACCGCGCTGGACGAGCTGGGCTGCGGGTTCGTCGGCAACGCGGTGCACGGGCTCTCCTACGCCGACGACGTCCGCCCGGAGACGCACCAGCACTACGAGGAGTGGGCCGGACGGCCGGTACCGGAACGGATCATGCCGGGCACGCCGGAGTGGCATCGGGCGTCGATCCACCCGGCCGCGAACCTGCTGCACGTCACCGAGAAGCTGAACCTGCCGCCCGGGCAGTGGCGGGCGTACAAGGTCTCCTGGATCGGCGGCTGCGTGCTCTACGACCGGGCGAAGCTGGTCGAGGCCGGTGGCTTCGACTTCTGGGAGCGGCTGCCCGACCGGCACCAGGGCGAGGACGTCGCCGCCCAGCTCGCCGTGCTGGAGCGCCACGGCGGCGCCGGTGTGCTGCCCAGCGGGGCCTACCACCTGGAGTCGCCGACCACAGTCACCGAGCGGGACGTGGAGGCGTGGGAAGTGGTGCTCAGCGAGTCGACGGCGGAGGTGTGAGCAGCTCGCGGGCCGCCTCGATCACCTCGGCCGCCGGCACGTCGGCCACGAACGACACCCGGTGCGGGCACTCCCCGTCGCCGGGCCGGTGCGGGTAGATCCCGGGTGTGCAGTCGACGCCGCAGACCGGGCAGTGGGTGGTCCAGGCGGCGATCGGGCGGTGCCGCCCACGCAGCGGCGACGCCCCGTTGATCAGGTTGCCGACCCAGAACACCCCGACGGTCGGCGCGCCCACGGCGGCGGCCAGGTGCAGCGGGCCGGTGTCGTTGGAGACCACGAGCGCGCAGTCCGCGTACGCGGCGGCCAGCGCGCCGAGGCTGAGCGTGCCGACCTGCGGACGCACCGGCACGCCGGCCGCCGCCACCACAGCGTCCACCGTCTCCTGCTCGGCGGGGGTGCCGGTGACAAGCACCTCGTACCCGTCTCCGGCGAGCGCGCGGGCGACCTCGGCGAAGCATTCCGGCGGCCAGCGCCGCCGCGTGTCGGTGGCGCCGGGGTGCAGCGCCACCCGGGGCCGGGTGGGCGGGCCGAGCACGGCGGCGGCCTCGGCCCGGTCGGCGGCGGTGACCGCCAGCGACGGGGTGATCGTGGTGGCGGGCGCGCCGACCAGCGCGGCGACCTCCAGGTAGCGGATCACCTCGTGCTGGTAGTAGACGTAGCGCAGCCAGCGGTCGAGCGGCGGCGCGCCCTCGGCCCGCAGGCCGGCGGTGACCCGCGCGCCGAGGCCCGCCACCAGCGGGTTGGAGTTCGCGCCACCGCCGTGCACCTGCAACGCCAGGTCGAACCGCTCGGCGCGGGCCGCGGCCAGGAAGCCCGGCACGTCGCCCGGCGACTCGCCCGGGCCCGGATCGCGGATGCCGGGCGCTGCCGGCACCACCAGCACCCGGTCCACCGGGCCGGGCCGGTCGCGCCAGAGCGCCGCGTGCCACGGCGCGCCGAGCAGCACGATCTCCGCCGACGGGTACGCCGACCGCAGCGCGTCCAGCGCCGGCAGCACGAAGATGAAGTCGCCGAGCGCGTTGGCGCGCAGCACGGCGATCCGCTCGACGTCGGGCACACGCTCGCCGACCGGGCCGAGCAGCGACGGCTCCGGGTCGCGGCGCGGCGGGTCGGAGTCACCCGACGGGCTGGTCACGCGGCCCCTACGGCCTGTCGATCTCGTCGAGCGCGGTGTCCGGGTGGTGCAGCTCCCGGTCCGCGGCCGGGTCGGCCGGCATCGGCGTACGGTCGACGCCCGCGCGCGGGCCGGTGCGGCCGACGGTGATGGTGCGCGGCGCGGGCCGGGCCGCCCGGGGCAACCGCACCCGGAGCAGGCCGTGGTCCATCACCGCGTCGATCCGGTCCGGGTCCACCCGGGACGGCAGGTCGACGCGGTACTCGAAGCCACGCGTGGTGAACCCGCCCGGGATGCCGTGGTCGGCGTTCACCTCGGCTTCCGACCGGGCGCGTACGCACAGCTCCCGGTCGTCCAGCTCGACGGCCACCTCCTCCGGCGCCACACCGGGGAGCCGGACGACCACCTCCCAGCCGTCCGCCGTCTCGGCCAGATCCACGTCCTGGCTGCCGGAGCGTCCGCCGACCAGCCGGCTCAGCTCGGAGCGCAGCGACTGGAGCTCGCCCATCGGGTCCCAGCCCTGCTGGCGGCCACGCCAGCCCCGTCCGCTGCCCTGTTCCGTCATCGCGCGTCTCCGATCCGCTGGGTCGCCGAGGGGGGTCGCAGCGAGCTGGGCGCGTTGAGATCGTGCTCCGGGTCGACGCCGACGCCGAGGCGGTCCACCAGTTCACCACCGAGCCACGCGCTGACGCCGAGGATCGCCAGGGCGACCACCTCGATGGCGACGAGCGCGCCCCCGGCCGCCCGCGAGTCGGCGTTGAGCCGGACCACCCAGACCGCGGCGAACAGCAGAATCACCGCCACGTTGGCGGCGGCGTGGGTGACACCGACCCGCTTGGCGCGGGTGCCGGCCGGCAGGGCGAGCAGGTCGAACGCCCCGGCCGCCGCGGCCAGCAGGCCGCCGATCAGACCGACGGTGATGTTCCAGTACGCGACTTCGGCCAGGAAGCCGGGCCCGCCCACGGTGTCCACCACGTCGAAGATCACGGCGGTCACGAAGAGCGCCACCGGAAACATCACGAGCATCGGGTGCACGGGATGGCCGAGCACCTTGAGCCGGCTCTCCATCTCGGCCTCCATCCGTCACGTCCGGCCGCACGCTGCGAACCGGTCCCTACCCGCCGGCCCCGGGGGCAAACCCGACACTCGACGCGCTCTCCTAGGCTGACCATGGCGGAACGCGGCCCGTCGCGGGCCGGAACCGTCGTGACGATCAACGGACGGGGGAGGAAGACGTGACGACCCGGGAGATCACCAGCGAGGCCGAACTACGCGAGCTGATCGGCACGCCGATGCCGCGCGCTGCCGCCAAGGACCGCCGTACGCTGCACGAACGCGACCGGGAGTGGCTCGCCGCGTCACCGTTCTGCCTGATCGCCACCGCCGGCGCGGACGGCACCTGCGACGTCTCCCCCAAGGGTGACCCGCCCGGCTTCGCGCTGGTGCTCGACGACACCACGATCGCGATTCCGGAGCGGCCCGGCAACCGGCGGGCCGACGGCTACCGCAACATCCTGGCCAACCCGCACGTCGGGTTGATCTTCCTGATTCCCGGCCGCACCGACACGCTGCGGATCAACGGGCGCGCCCGGCTGATCGCCGACGCGCCGTGGTTCGCCGACATGGAGGTCAAGGGCCACCGGCCGGTGCTGGCCGTCGAGGTCGCGATCGAGCAGATCTTCTACCACTGCGCGAAGGCGTTCCTGCGCTCCGAGCTGTGGCAGCCGGAGACCTGGCAGCCGGACGTGCTGCCGACGCGGGCCCGGCTGATCAAAGAGGTGGAGGCCCCGGCGGAGAGCCTGGCCGACCTGGAACGCCACTACGGCCCGGCGTACCTGGAGACCCTGTACCGCTGAGTCCCGTGGTCAGGGCCGGACGTTGCGCTTGCGCTTGCCCCGGCCCACGTACCCGCGACCGCCCGTCGCCGGCTCCACCCGGCGCGGCCGGTCGCGGCGCGGCGGGGTGGCACGCCGACGCCTGATACCGGACAGGGCCAGCACCACCCCGACGCCCAGGGCGGCCAGCCCGACCACGCCGAGGACGCCCTGCACCCGGCCGCGGTGGCCGCTGAGCTGACCGAAGTCGGTGACGAAGTCACCCGGGTCCGCCGGGTTCACCCAGATCGACACCTCCGCTCCGGCGGCCCGGCACACCTCGAAGCAGGCCACCTCCTGCGCGTGCGTCCGGCCGTCCACCTCGTAGCTGAAGTACATGGTGCTCGACGAGGGACTCCGGTTGCCGCCGCTCTCCGTCACCTGGTCGACGACGACCGCCCGCGCGGGCGTACCCCGCTCGCGCAGCGTCACCGCCCAGTCGTCCAGCTCCATCTGGGTGTGGAACGGCAGCCACAGCAACGCGCCGCCGCCGACCACCAGCAGTACGCACGCGAGGCGGATCAGGAACGACCGGCGGATGATCACCCGGCCATCGTCGCCGGGGCCCGCAACCCCGGGACCGGCACCGGATGGGGTTGAATCGGCTGCGTGGCGAAGACCTTGACGATCACCACCCGGAACGCGAGCTTCCAGCAGTGGCAGGCGCTGCTGACCAACCGCAACAAGCGCCAGCGTGCCGGGGAGTTCCTGGTCCAGGGGGTACGCCCGATCACCGTCGCCCTGGAACAGGGCTGGGAGATCCGGGCGCTGCTGTACCCGGACCGGCAACAGTTGTCCCGCTGGTGCCGGGAACTGCTCGACCGCACCGACGCCCGGCGGGTGGCCCTCGCGCCCGAGCTGATGCGGGAACTCAGCGGCAAGGAGGAGGAGTCCCCCGAACTGCTGGCCGTGGTGGCGCAGCCCGATGACGACCTGGCCCGCATCCCGGTCGGGCCCGACATGCTCGTGGTGGTCTTCGACCGCCCCAAGACCCCGGGCAACATCGGCACGCTGATCCGGTCCGCCGACGCCTTCGGCGCGTCCGGCGTGGTGGTCACCGGTCACGCCGCCGACCCGTACGACCCGAAGGCGGTACGGGCCAGCACCGGGTCGCTGTTCGCCGTACCGGCCGTGCGCGTCCCCAGCCACCACGCCGTCCTCGACTGGGTCGCCGCGGTGCGGAAGGCGGGACCACAGATCCAGATCATCGGTACGGACGAACACGGCGACGTGGACGTAGCGGAGCACGACCTGACCGGGCCCACTCTCCTGCTCGTCGGCAACGAGACGCACGGACTCAGCAAGGGCTGGCAGGAGGCGGCCGACCGGATCGTACGCATTCCGATCGTCGGTGCGGCGAGTTCGCTGAACGCGGCGGCGGCCGGGACGGTGGCGCTGTACGAGGCCGCCCGCCAGCGCGCGAAGCAGCGGTGACGCCTCGGCTCGCTGCTACGAGGCGGCCGTGCCGGTTGCGGTCCTCGACGGCCGCTCGCGTCCCCACGCGGCCAGCGGTTCGAGCGCATCGTTGAGGCGTACGCCGTCCTCGGTCAGCGAGTACTCGACGCGGGGCGGCACCTCGTCGTAGGAGACCCGGTGCACGACGCCGTCCGCCTCCATCTCGCGCAGGTGGGCGGCCAGCACCTTCTCGGTGATCCCCGGCAGCAGCCGGCGCAACTCGCCGAAGCGGCGGTACGGGTGCTCGTGGAGTGCCCAGAGGATCAGCACCTTCCACTTGCCCCCGATCACCTCCATCGCGGCGTCGATCCCGCAGACATGGCCGTCCGGTGCGCCCGGCCGGTTCAACGTCGTCATGCCCCCGCCCTTCCGACCTGCTCGCTCACCTCAGGGTAACCACCTACTCCGAAGTGCGTACTTGATCGCCTGCGGGCCTGCGACCAGCCTTTTCGGCATGGCACCCGACACTGTGGAGAAGACGCCCGTGACGCTGCTGGGCCTCGGCGCGATGGGCGCCGCGCTGGCCCGCGCCTGGCTCGCCGCCGGACACCCGCTCACCGTCTGGAACCGCACCCCGGCCCGCGCCGCGGCGATCTCCGCCGAGGGAGCGACGGTCGCGAACAGCGCCGCCGAGGCCGTCGCCGCGAGCACCCTTGTCGTCGTCTGCCTGCTGGACGACACCTCGGTCGAGGAGGTGCTGGCCGGCGCCGACCTGGCCGGCAGGGACCTGGTCAACCTGACCACGGGTACGCCCGCCCAGGCCCGCGCCCGAGCCGACTGGGCCCGCGAGCGCGGGGCCCGCTACCTCGACGGCGGAATCATGGCCGTCCCTCCGATGATCGGCGTGCCGAACGCCGGCGGCTACGTCTTCTACAGCGGCTCCCGCGAACTGTTCGAACGGCACCAGGAGACGCTCGCCGTCCCGGCCGGCACCACCTACGTCGGCCGGGATGCGGGCTTCGCCGCCCTGCACGACGTGGCCCTGCTCAGCGCCATGTACGGCATGTTCGCCGGGGCAGCGCACGCTTTCGCCCTGATCCGCCGGGAGGACATCGACCCCGCGTCGCTGGCCCCGCTGCTCGCCGACTGGCTCGTCGCGATGGCCCCGACCGTTCACCAGACCGCCGACCAACTGCGCAGCGGCGACTACACGAAGGGCGTCGTCTCCAATCTCGCCATGCAGGTGGCCGGCACGCCGACGTTCCTGCGCACCGCGGCAGAGCAGGGCGTCAGCCAGGAACTGCTCAGCCCCTACTTCGAGCTGATGCGCCGCCGCCTGGCCGAGGGCAGCGGCGAGGAGGACCTGACGGGCGTCATCGACCTGCTGGCGCACTGACCGCCGCGGACCGAGACAACCCACGTGGACCGCCGATACGCCGATGGTGATCCCGGCTGTTCCCCTGATGAGAATTCCCAGCGACGCAATGACGATCGTCCGATGCGACAGAAGCATCCGCAGCGCGTACCCGATCGCGCCGGCCCGACCGGCGGCGAGGGCAAGGTGCCGGTCGCCCGCTGGCGGCGCGTCCTGGCGGTTCTCGCGCCGGTGATCGCGGCGGTGCTCGGCGCCGCGATGGCCACGCAGTGGGAGGTCGGCGGCGGCCGAGCCGTCACCTCCCTACCCGCTCCGTCGCGATGGATGGCCGAGAACCTGCCGTTGTTCGACGGTGGGGAGCCGGCGTGGATCTGGCGCGGGCCCTTCTTCGTGTCCGTGCTGCTGGCGCTGCCGCTCGTCTGGACGGTCACCGGCCACGCCACCGCGATGCCCCGCCGCCTCACGAGGTACGGGCTCCTCACCGCAGGCATCGCGATCGGCCTGGAATACAGCACCCCCGGGTACGGGTGGTTGTTCGACCTCGTGGCCCTGTTGACGGCGCTGGTGGGCACCGTCTGGTGTGGGCTGCAGGGGCTGCGTCGCGGCGTGCTGCCGCGCCGCGTCGCATGGGCGCTCGTCGCGGCACTGCCGTTGACGCCACCAGCCGGCTTCCTCACGTTCTGGTACCTGCCGCCCGGCCTGACCATGGGCTTGTTGCTGGCCTGGGCCGCTGCCGCCGTCTTGTCCGGCTCCCCCGCACCATCACTTGGAGGTGTACGTGGCTCTGTTCGGTGACGACCTGGACGCCGTCGCCAACCGGCTGGGCGAGGCGGTCGCAACGCGGGATGCGGATTGGATGCGGGCCGCTCACCTCGGGCTCGTGGGTCTGCGTGGGGTTGCTCTGACCGGCCAACTGCGGCGCACCGTAACAGGCGCTTACGACATGGGTCGGGTGCCGTCAGCGCCTGCGGCTTTCCTTGGCTGTACGGATGGCTGTAGAGCCATCGGCCGCCGCAACGATCCGCCGACACGTTGTCGCTCCCTACCCGTAGCCTGCCCGGCAGAGTCCGTACGACGGAGGGTGCGTTGTCTGCTGTCGCGTCACTGACCCTGGTTCCCAGGAGAAGCATCCCCGAGTTGGCCCACCTCGCCCGCACATCATCGTCGTCACTCGGCTCCTACCTCGCCGAACACGGACGCGAGCCGCGGGAGGAGTACGACTGGTCCGGGTACTGCATGCTGCACGTCTTGAGCTATCTGGAGGAGCGCGACGTCGACCTGGAGCAGTCGGAGTTCGATGCCGAGTCGGCGGCCATCAACAAGGTGCACGACCTGACCGTGCTCATCACTCCCGCACACAAGCGGTTCCTGGATCAGCTCGACCCCGCCGGGCACCGCGAGGAGGAGTTGGCCGCCCACTTCGAGGAAATGGGACTGGACTTCGAGGAGAGCGGCACGGCCGGTTTGGATGGGCTGAGGCTGTTGCGCGACAGCATCTCCGAACTCCGCGACGACCAGGTGTTGCTGCTGCACATCGGCTGAGGCCAGAGGCGCCAGATCCGGTCGAACCACCCGTGACGGTGATCACCTGTAGCACTTGACGCGGTGCTGCACATGTCTGTCCTGGATGCAGTCGTGTGTCCAGGACAGGAGCAGAGTATGACGACCGTGGTGCTCGACCGCGCGCCGACGCCGCCGCCCGTCAGCAGCCCTCCCGGGCGGGCGCCCCGGTTGTACGTGCTGGACGGGTTGCGGCTGATCTGTGCTCTTGCGGTGGCCGGATACCACTTCGGCGACTCATGGAGGTTGGACGGCGTGCGCCCGCCGGCATACTTCCTGCCGGACGCGGCACCGGTGCTGATCTATGGCTTCCTCGGAGTCGAGACGTTCTTTCTGATCAGCGGATTTGTGATCCTCATGAGCGGCTGGGGGCGTACCGTTCGCGAGTTCGCTGCCTCCCGCGTCGCGCGACTCTATCCGGCGTTCTGGGTGTGTGTGCTGACCACGACAGCCGTGGCGGCAGTGCTGCCGATCAGTGGCGGGCTGCCTTTCCCACCTCTGCCGGACGGGTGGGGCGTGCTGGTCAACCTGACCATGTTGGCGGAGCCCCTCAACACGCCGCTTGTCGACACCGTGTACTGGACCCTCTGGATCGAGCTCCGGTTCTATCTGATCGCGGCGTGCATTCTTGCGGCCAAGCCGACCGAGCGGGGAGTAAAAATATTCGCTGCCGTGTGGCTGGCAGTCGCCGTGGTCATGCCCGTCTTCCGGGGTGCCGCCCTGGACGAGGTCGTGATGTCCGACTTCGCGCCGTACTTCATCGCCGGAATCACCCTGTTCCTGCTTCGCCGCAACCGATCCGATCCATGGCTGTGGGTGCTGCTACTCGCCACGTGGCTGGTCAGCCTGCAGCGCGTGTACGGGCGGACCCTGGAGTTGAAGCCCGGCTTCGAGGTGCCCGTCTGGCCGGCACCGGTACTGCTCACCGGGGTGTACCTTCTGATGCTCGTCATCGCGCTCGGCTACACCGACCGGGTGAGAATGCGCTGGCTGGCCATTGCGGGTGCCATCAGCTACCCCTTCTACCTCTTGCACCCGCGCATTGGATACAGCGTGATCCGCAACGTGTACGAGGAAGCCAACCTTCCCGCGTCGATACTGATCGGCGGCACCGTGCTTGGGCTGCTGGCGGCAGCCTGGCTTGTCCATCGCTTCGTCGAGCGCCCACTCGCACCCTTGATCCGCGGCTTCGTATTGGACCGGCGACGACTATGAGCACCAGACGCCACGCGCCGAACACGAGGAAGGGTGTGGATCCGACGACCGCGGAGGCCGATTCCGCCTTCCGCGAGCTGTTCGAGGCCGCGTATGACGATTTGCTGCTCTTCGTCGAACGCCGTGCACACCTCGCCGTTGCCGAAGACGTGGTCGCCGAGACGTTCTTGATAGCGTGGCGCCGCTTGGACGAAGTACCGAAGTCACTCGGCGAGGCCCGCGCCTGGCTGTTCACCGTCGCCCGCAATGTTCTGCACAATCGGCAGCGCAGCGACCAGCGGCAGCAGAGCCTCGCGCTTCGCGTCCTCCAGGAACCCGATGCTCCGAGCAGCGCCGAGGCCGACCTCGCGGCTACCCGCGTCGACCTGGTGAAGGCTTGGCAGCGCCTGTCATCGGCCGATCAGGAAGTGCTGACGCTGACCGCGATCGAAGACCTCACCGGGCCGCAGGCAGCACACGTACTGGGCATTTCCCGGCCCGCGTTCAGTTTGCGCCTGCTGCGCGCCCGTCGCCGCCTGCGTCAGCATCTTGGTCAGCGGCCGATCAGCGAACCCACAAACGTCCCTGCACCGGCCGGCCCTTCACGACGCGGAGGCTCCGCATGACCCACGACGACGTCCTCGCCCGGACAATCCGCTCTGCCGCCGTCCCGGTGCCCGCACGCGTCGCGCAGGAACCCGCGCGAGAATTGCTCGAGCGGATCGTCGCCACTGATCGGCGACCGCGCCCGGCACCAGCGCGCACACCGCACCGTCGGCCTCGCCTGGCGATCGCCGGCGCGGCCGGAGCGCTCGCCGCCGCTGTCGCCTTCACCCTGACATTTCTCAACGCTGGTCCCGCGTTTGCGTCGTGGACGCCCGAGCCGAGTCCGATCTCGGATACCGAGGCACGCGACATCGCCGGCAAATGCCTGCCTGCCCAGGACGCGAGCGTCGCAAGGGTGGTCATCGGTGAAAAACGCGGCGAGTACGCGTACGTGAACGCCGTGTCGCCGGCTGGAAGCCAGACATGCTTCCGCGATCGCAACGGGGACGTGACGAATACCAGCATCCTGACCGTGCTGACCAGCACCGAGCGGCTCGGCGCCGGGGGTGTCGAGCTGTACTCGTGGGGTCAGCTACGCACCGACGAAGGCTACGTCCGGATCATGGCGGGACACGTCGGCTCACAGGTGACGAGCGTGGAGATCAACTTGCGGACCGAGGATGGCGATTCGTCACGGACGGCGCGGGCAACCGTTCGCGACGGTTACTTCGGCGCCTGGTACCCCGAAGGCCTCGATGAGTCGAGCAGCAACACCACCACACTGACCGTCCGCCTCGCAGACGGCAGCGCGGTGATCCTGTCCGCCCGCGAACTGTACGAACAACCGAAGCTGGACTGAGGGTGGCTCGGCAGGCCCCGCCCGCCCACGTGCTGGCCGGTTTGCTACCGATCAGTGACGGGCTCATCACGCCACCGGAAGCGCGCCTCGTCCCCTTCGATGACCAAGATGAACCATGGCACCTCGCGCCCGGTCGGGTCAGTCATCGTCACGGCCGGATAGATGGCCTCGTGCGCCTGGCGCAATGCCTCAACATCCCCGGAGTTCACGGCCTCGATCCATGCCGCGAAAATCGGTCGCAGTGGTCGGAAAGCAGGCTCTGGCCGAAAGCGGCCGCGGATCCAGGGGAAGTCGAGCTCCCGCTCATCGACCTCACCGACCAACTCGCTGCGGTGGTGCACCCGCCAGACCCTGCCCACCTTCATTCCGGCAGCGTAGGCCGCGCTGCCGCCAACCACTCCTCTTCCGGAAGCCCATCTCCGTCGAAGGGCGCTGTTGTCCGCCCCGGAAACGGCGAATCCCAGGCCGATGACCTGGGATTCTGTACCGAGCCGCCTGACGGAATCGAACCGTCGACCTACGCATTACGAGTTTGCGGCCTATCCCTGAACCACACTGAACGTGCCTGCATGCGGGCGGTTGCGTCAGTCTCATTCAGTGTCATTCAGAGTGGTTCAGTACACGGAACCGTACACGGTTGATCATGCGCCAGCCTGGCCGAACAGGTGCCCGCCGATCCGCTTCACCGCGTCCTTCATCAACTCCTGCGCGCCCTGCGTGTACCCGTCCGTCGTCCGGATGTCCCGGTGCCCGAGCAGCTCCTTGACCACCTTGATGTCCACGCCCTGGGCCAGCAGCATCATCGCCGCCGAGTGCCGCATGATGTGCAACTTCCGGTGCGGCACTCCGGCCTCTTGCAGAATCGACACCCACTCGTCGTAATCGTCGCGCGGGTCCAACAGCCGACCGTCCTCGGTGACGAATACCGCCCCGTTCTCGTTCCATTTCCCGCCGTACTTCATGCGCTCTTTCACTTGCGCTTTCCGATGCGCCCGGAAGGCGGGCAGCAATTCCGGGGGAATCGGAACCGTGCGCCGCGACTTCCCTTTCGTCTTCACGAATTGCAGGCCACCGCCGGACCGCTTCGGGCATTCCGCGCCCCGTTTCCGGCCACACGTTCCGCCGCAGCCGTGCTCATAGATCCGGCGACGCAGCTGCCACCACACGTGAATGAGTCCGGCGTCCAGGTCGACCAGGTCCTGCCCGTCCACCTGCCAGCGCAGCCCGATCGCCTCGCCCTGCCGCAGGCCGAGCGCGAACGCCACCGACCAGCGCGGCCCGTTCCGGCGCCGCTGCGCCACCTCGAGGACGCGCCGGGTGTACGTCTCGGCCAGGCCCTCGACCTTCGCCGGGTCGACCGACGGCGCGTCGATCAGGCTGGCGACGTTGCGCACCACGTGGCCGCGGCGCAGCGCCTCCTTCAGCGCGCGGGACAGGATCCGGTGCACCTTCAGCTGGTGCGACGGGGCCTTCCCCGCCTTCGCCATCGCGCTGTAGATCGCGTCCAGGTGCTCCGGCGTGAGCCGGTCCAGGCGGCGGCCGCCGTGGTCCGGGTACACCCAGTTGCGCATCTTGCTGCGGTAGTCGTAGACGGTGCCCGGGTTGCAGCGGCGCGGCGCGATCGTGTCCAGGTAGTGCTCCATCCACTGCTGGACGGTCATCTTCCCGGCCTTCGGTACGGCGCCCGCGGTGCGGAGCTGGTCGAGCAGCTCGTCCGCCGCGTCCTCGGCCTCCCGCTGCGTGGGCCGGGAGATGTGCCGCTGGTCGGGGCGCCCGTTCGGCTTGGTGCCGACCGTCACCCACACGTGCCAGTAGCCGTCCTTGCCCTCGCGCGCGGTGGGCCGGCGGCGGCGCGCCATCAGTCGCCCGCCTCGGTGCGGGTGGCCCGGGACAGCATGCGGATCGTGTGCCGGATGGCCTGCTTCTCGGACTCGGGGACGGCCGGGTCGCGCAGGATCCGGCCGAGGCGGCGCAGGTCCGGGTCCTCGGTGGGCTCCGGCTCGGGTTCGCGGGTCCGGTCGGAGATGCCGAGGGCTGCTGCGGCGGCGGAGGTGGGGATGTCCAGGCCGGCGCAGAACGCGGCGACCTTCTCCCACCGGGGCAGGCCGCCTTCGGTGGTCTGCCAGCGGTGGAACGTGGACGGGGGGATGCCGGTGGCGGCCTTGATGTCGGTGTCGGTCATGCCGCGGCTGCGCGCTTCGCGGAGCGCGCGGGAGACGAAGGCGGCGAAGCGGGCGCGGGCGACGGCGGGCGGGACGGTAGTCACGCGGTCAGTGTCGGTCCGATTCGTCGGACGGTTGTCGCGCGGTCGGGAGCGCTCCGACCTGCGGTAGTGCCGCCAGGGGTGGCGGTCGAGGGTGTGGGTTGCCGCCGTTCGCGGGCGGTAGCAACGACTCATGTCTATGACTGTAGGCGTCCGTGTTCAGTCGAACATCATCCGAACGTATGACGTGCTCCACTGAACAGGAGCGTGTAGCGTCACTCCTATGAATCGGAGCGAGGTCGTTCAGACTCCATCACGCCGGAGTGAGCAGATCCCCGGCCGGCTCGCCTACAGCGTGCCGGAGGTGGCAGTCCTGCTCGGCGGCGTGACGGAGCGGTACGTGTGGAAGCTGATCGACAACGGCAACGGGCCGCTGCGCTCGTTCGTCCTCGGCAAGCGCCGGGTCGTCTACTACGAGGACCTGGACGCCTTCATCCGGCAGCTGCGCGACGACGAGCTGCGCGCCCGCGAGGCAGCGGCCGGTACGGCGGACGCGGCATGAGCACGCGGGGCAGCGGCAACAACTCCGGCGGCGGCGCCGGCACCGGGTCGGGCAACGGTCCCGGCTCCGGGTCCGGGTCGACGAACACCGGCGGCGGCGCGGGCACCCACCCGAAGGTCGGTCAGCGGTGACCGCGCTGGCTCGCGACATGACCGCCGTCGCCCGCACCCACCCCGCCGGCCGAGTCGCGCTCGCGCTCATGTGGTTCGGCGCGCTCATCGCCACCTGCGGGTTGGCGCAGCTGCACATCTACCTGCGCCGGTATCCGCTCATCGAGACTCCGGCCGTCTGGTCGGAGCCCGCGCCGGCATCGTCGACGTCCGCCGGCGCGGGCCGTCACTTCCATCCGCTGTCGCGAGCGGGTGGATCGGCCCCGGTCGCCGGGCCGGTTGTCCACAGCACGACCCCCGCTGTGGATGGCGCACGCGCGGTGTTTCGCGGCTCCGCGCCGTAGGCGACCAGGCCGGGACGGCGGTCCCAATGGTCCCCCCGACCTTCCTCCGCCGCCGTCCCGGCCGCCCCGCGACAGACAACGAAAGCGGGCCGCCCCTCGCCGGACGGCCCGCACGCCATGACCCACCGCAGCAGAGGAGTAGGTCAATGACTGGCCAGCAGAGTACCAACCCCCGCGAGTTCCGGGCCGTCGAGAAGCTCACCAGCGGCGACCACGTCAACTACGCCGCCGACCACGTCAGCGACGTCGTGACCTGGCAGGTCGGGCACGCCGCTGCGTACACCGACGCGAACACGATCCCGATGGTGGCGGTGACGCTGATCCCGCCGGGCGGCGGGGAGCCGGTGCTGGTCCGGGAGCGGCGCGGGGTGACGCTGCCGGTGTCCACCGAGGCGGAGATCGCCGACGCCCGGGCCGAGGGCCGTCGGCTGGCGCTGGCCGCCGCGCTGCACCAGCTGGCCTCCGACATCGTGCGGAACCGGCTGCCGCTGACCGGCTACCACTTCCGCGTGTCTGCCGGGCACCTGGACTCGCAGGCCGAGGTGCAGCGGTGGGCGGAGTACCTCGGCGTCGAGGTCGGGCGGAGCGGCGCCTCCAAGGACATCGCGGTGGCGAACTCCAGCCGGCCGATCGCGGAAGACCTGTCCTTCGACGTCCACGCGCAGGGCAACGCGGACCCGGAGCCCGCCCCGGCCGAGGCGTGACCGTGTTCCCCGCCGCGGCGCCCACCCCGGACGCGGGGCACCCCGCGAACTGCGCCTGCCCGCCGTGCACCGAGCGGCTTCTCACCGTCATCCGCCGGCCGCTGGTGCAGCCGGTGCCCCGCGTCGATCCGGCGCTCGACCGCCGTCGCGCTAAGTCCAAGGAGTCCTGATGCAGATCATCGACCTTTCCGCCGCGCTGGCCGGTCTCGGCGCGATCGCGCTCGGCCTCGGTGGCCTGTTCGCGTTCGGCCGGGACCGTACCGCGGACCAGCACGACGTGTCCGACTACCTGTCCGACGCCCCCGCCCCGGCGCCGGTGGTCGATCGGCCCGGCCTGGCCCCGGCGCGCCGGGACTGGCCGCTGGTCGACGTCGACTCCCGGCCGGCCGGGCGGCGGTCGCTGCGGCCGGGTGCGCTGCTGGCCCTGGCGGACCCGGCGGACAGCGCGGTGACGCCGCTGTTGGCGCGTCGGCTGCTGGTGGAGCAGGCGGTGCCGTCGCTGTCCGACGCGGCGGTGCGGGGGATCGCGGATGAGTGGCTGCGGGAGATCGCCGAAGAGCAGCGTGCCCTGGCCGGTGCTCGGTGATCCGCTCCGCCGCCGAGATCCTCGCCGGCGTCAACCACGCCGACGACCCGGCCCCTGTCCCGCAGCCGCAGCAGCCCGCACCGGCCCGCCCGAACCTCGACCCCATCGACCGGTACGTCCTCGCCCTGGTCGCCGACGGACACACCTACACCGCCATCGGACGGCAGATCGGCAAGGGCAAGTCCGCCACCACGATGCACCTCGCCCGCCTCTACAAGCGGCTCGGCGCACGCAACGCGCCGCACGCCGTCGCTATCGCCATCCGCGCCGGGCTGCTGCCCGCGCCTGACCCTGGAGCCCACCAGCAGTGAAGGCCACCGACACCGAACGCGCCTACTACGCGTACCTCCGCCAGGGCGAATGGTGGGTGCCGAAGAAGCCGCGCCCGCCGATCCTGATCGCCGACATGGACCCCGAGTGGCGGCACAACGCTGCCCGGTTCCTGATGCGCCGCGCGCCGATGCTTGCGTTCCTGTACCTCGGGGGCGAGATCGCCGCGATGACCGCCCCGGTGTGGGGTGACGTCGTCGGCGAGGACAACGGCCGACCCGTCCTCGGCCGTCGGACGTTCAGCGAGCTCGACCTGATGTCAGACGCAGCACTGGACGCGTTCGACGAGCACTCCGACGCGGCGATGCGCGACCCGGAGGGCTGGCTGCGGACGACCGCCCTGTACCGGGCGCTGGTTGCCGGCCTGCCGACCGAAGGCCCCGACGCGGAACAGCTCGCCGAGCGGGCCCGGCACTGGTCGACGTGCCCGGCCCGCACCGGCTCCGGCGACTGCCGCTGTGAACAGATCCGCGAAAGCTGCGTCGGCCAGCCGCCGGCCTCGGATGAGAAGGAACCCCACAAGCAGTGAGAATCGAGAAGCGGACCCGAGGCCGCAACCACTCCTACTACGACCTCGACACCGGCAGCAAGATCGACGGCGTCACCACCATCAACGGCAACGGCCTGCCCAAGCCCGCCCTCATCAACTGGGCCGGCGACGCCACCGCCGAGTACGCCGTCGACAACTGGGACGAGCTGTCCAAGCTGCCCACGTCCGAGCGGCTCAAGAAGATCAAGGGCGGCCGGTACGAGAAGCGCGACGCCGCCGCCGCGAAGGGCAGCACCATCCACAAGCTGGCCGAGCGGCTCATCGCCGGGGAGCGCGTCACCATCCCCGACGGCCTGGAGGGCTACGTCCGCTCCGCCGTCCGGTTCCTCGACGAGTTCGACCTGCGCGCGGTGCACGTCGAGGCGGTCGTCTACTCCGAGGCCCGCCGGCACGTCGGCACCCTCGACCTGATCGCGGACGTGCTGCTGCCGGACATGCCGGAGTACGAGCACATCCCCCGCGACGACGACGGCCGGTCGCGGGGCCTGTTCGACTGGAAGACCGGCCGCAGCGGCATCTTCGGGGACGTCGCGCTTCAGCTCGCCCCCTACCGGTGGTCGGAGTACCTGGTGCTGCCCGGCGGTGAGGTCATCGACATGCCGGAGGTCGACTTCTGCGCCGGCATCCACCTCCGGACGGACGGCTACGACTGCCGGCCGCTGGACTGCGGGGAGGACACCTACCGGGATTTCCTGTACGTGAAGGAGGTCGCGCGGATCGTCGACGGGCTGCGGGACCTGGTCGGTGAGTCGATCGTGCCGCCGACCGCCTCGCAGTACGTGCTGACGGTGGCCGGCAGCGAGGGTCCGGACGGGATGGAGCCGTGACCGCCCGTCGGAAGCCCCGCCAGATCAGCATCGACGAGATCAGCCGGTGGTTCCCGCTCGACCAGGCGTCGTACTGGTTCGGTGAGACGTGGTGCCCGGCCGTGGACCGTCACGGCAGCGGCTACCGGATCCGCGTCGTGACGCAGGACGACACCACGGTGACGAAGTTCGACTACTTCGAGCTGGACGCCGACGGGGTCATCACCACCGCGCCGCGCGGCTACGCGAAGGACTTCAAGCCCGGCCAGGTGTTCGACGTGGCGGCCGCGGTCGAGCGGTTCGCGGCGCCGCAGCCGAACGCTCGCCGTATCGGTGGTGCGTGGTGACCGCCCCGAACACGCCGAGCCTGGCCGGTCTCGCCGCCGCCCTGGCCAAGGTCCAGGCCGAGCTGCCGAAGCTGGAGCGGGACCGCACCGTCGAGGTCGAGAAGAAGGCCGGCGGCACCTACTCCTACTCGTACGTCACTCTGGCGAACCTGTCCGATGCGATCCTGCCGCTGCTGGCCAAGCACGGCCTGTCCTTCGCGACGATGCCGGGCACCGGGTCGGACGGGAAGATGTGCCTGCGCTACCACCTGCTGCACGAGTCCGGGGAGTCGCTGACCGGGGAGTTCCCGATCTCTGGTGAGGGTGGCATCCAGATGATCGGTGGGCGGATCACGTACGCCCGCCGGTACTGCCTGGCCGCGCTGGTGGGTGTGGCGGCGGATGAGGACGACGAGTCGCGGCTGTCGGAGGATGGCCGTCCGGCTACGGCGCAGCGTGCCGCGGCCCGGCCGCGTCAGCAGCGGCAGTCGGAGCCGGCCGAGGGCGGGCAGACCGCGCAGCGTGCCGCCCGGCCGGCGGCCGCGTCCCGGGCTGCTCAGCCGCCGCTGCCCGGCGAGCAGTCCGACCAGCAGAGCGCCCGGTTCGCGGCCGGGGCGATCAACGACGCGCAGCAGCGGAAGCTCCACGCCTGCCTGCGGGAGGCCGGCATCGGCAGCCGCGACGAGGGCCTGGCCTACATCTCCGACGTGCTCGACAAGACGGTCAGCAGCACGAAGGAGCTGAGCCGGCAGGACGCGGCGCGGGTGATTGACCGGTTGGAGCGGTTCATCGCGCAGCAGGAGCCGCCGGTGGACGGCGGTGAGGGCCGGTGAAGCAGCGTCTCCGCTGGCGCATCGCCGGCCTGATCGACCGTCTGCCCGGCCAGTGCTGGTCCGGGCTGGTCGACTGGGTGCTCTACCGGTGGCGTGATGATCCGGACCTGCGTTCCGCGTTGCCGTGGCGGCCGGTCAGTGACATGTGCCGGCGGGACGTGGCCCGGTGCGGGTACTGCTACTGCGGGAAGCTCCGCCGGGACGGTGCCCGGTGAGCGCCCGGGTGGTCGGCCTCGACCTGTCGATGACCGGGACCGGGATCGCCTGGTGCGACGGCACGACGTACACCGTCAAGCCACGACAAGACGGCGACGCCCGGCTGTCGGAGATCCGGTCCGAGGTGGCCCGGGCCGTCGACGGTCGCCGCCTGGACCTGGTCGTCATCGAGGACCTGCCCATCAACGCGAAGGGGGCCGGGATCACCGGCATGGTCCACGGCGTCGTCCGTACGTGGCTGCGGGACCAGCTGGTGCCGTACGCGCTGGTTGTTCCGTCCTCGCTGAAGAAGTACGCGACCGGGAACGGCAACGCCAACAAGACCGACATGGCGTTGGCCGCGTACAAGCACGCCGCGCGCGAGTTCCGCGACGACAACCAGTGCGACGCGTGGTGGCTGCGGGAGATGGGCCTCGACCAGCTGGGCCTGCCGGTGGCGAAGTTGCCGGCCGCGCAGCGGGCGTCGCTGAAGGCCGTGAAGTGGCCCGGGCTGATCGGCCCGGGCATGACGAAGGAGTTGAGCCTGTGATCGCGATCAAGTTGGACGGGAAGCCGACCACCGCCGCCGGCGACAGCCTGTCCCGGTACGCGCAAGACCTGTACCGGCGACCCGGCATGACCCTCGTCGGCGTCGTCGAGCTGCGCCACGTCGAGCGCACCCAGCCCGCCCCGGACGAGGACAAGGAACCGGCGGTCAAGCTCCGCATCACCGCGTTGGAGATCGCCAACCCCGAGCAGGAGGACACGCTGCGGGACGCGCAGCGGGCCCTGTACCTGCACCGGAACGCGCAGGGAACGCTGGACGAGTCCGGGGACATCGAGCTGGCCGACCGGACGCTGAAGCTGACCGGCGGCCTGTTGCACGCGATCGAGGCGGCCCGGTACGAGGTCGCGGTGCGCGGGTGGGCGGACCACGCCCGCCGTGCGTTGGCGGTGAACGGGTCGACGGCGAACGAGTTGCGGGCGGAGTTGCGGAAGCTGGCGGACGGTCTGGAGCTGGTGCTGCGCGGCGAGCCCGCCGGGGACGGTGGCGAGCGTGGCTGAGCTGAGGACGACATCGATTCGCGTCCGGGTAGAGGTGGACGCACCCTGCCTCGCTCGGTTCGGTCGCAGGGGTTTCTACGCCGGGTGGCTGCTCGGGATCGGCCTCACGTGGGCTGGCATGACGTTCGACCTGCCGTGGTGGATGACCGGGCTGATTGCCATGGTGATTGGCTTCGCTGTCGGCTGGTCCACTGACCGACTCGCCACGCGGGCCGCGAAGCGCGGTGGCCGGTCGTGAGCCGGTTCTTCCGGGAGGCCGCCCCGCCGCCGCCCCACCCGGGTGCCGTCCGGCTGGCCCAGCTCACTGCCGCCCACGAGCAGGCCGTCGCGTACGTCGAGCGGGCTCTGGTCGCGAACCGCGGCAACACGGCGGTCACGGACGTGCTGCTCGACCTGCGGCTGCTGCTGCGTCCGCCCGAGCGGCCCACCCCGTGAGCATCGACCGCAGCGACGCCGCCGGCCCGGGAGGGCACGGCGGCGTCGCCCGTCAACAGGAGACATCGACCGTGGACGACCTCACCCCGCCGCTCGGCTGCGGGCACTGCGGGGTCAGTCAGCGCGAGCACTGCCAGCTCTGGCACCCCGGCGTCGGCTGGCACGGATGGGCCGAGCCGACCCGTGAGCAGATCAACCACCGAATGCGCCGCAACCGGGGCTTGCCGCTCCGATGACCGATCCGTACGTGCGGGCGGCGGTGATCCGACACCTGATCCCCCTGGTGATCCGCCGCCTGCGTACCCGACCGCTGCGGGCCGCTCTGCTCGCCGACCTGATCCGAAGGAAGAACCGATGACCGAGAAGCCGTACACCGACGCCGACGTCCAGCTGGTCGCCCGCACCCTCTGGGCGGAGTGCCGCGCGGACGGGCCGCCGACGGACACCTGCCGTGAGGACGCCCGGGCCGTGCTCGACATCCTGGCCCGCGCTGGTCGGCTGAAGCCGCCCACTACCGAGGCGCAGATCCGCGCCGGGGCCGACGCCCTGGTCCGGCTCCGCACCCTCGCGCCGAGCCTCTCGGAGCTGGACGCCGAGGACCAGGCGTTCTGGCGTCGCGACGCCGTCGCGGTGCTCGAGACGGCCGGCCAGCCGCCGAGCGACCTCGTCGACCGGCTCGCCGCCGCCCTCACCGCCGCGCTCGGCGCCCTCACCGCCGACCCCTCAGGCCGCTACCACACCAGCGGCTACATCCCCGCCACCGTCGTCGACGGGTGGCGGGCGCTGCTCGCCGAGCACGCCTGCCCCTGCCTGCCCGGCGCGCCCACCCACCGTCACGGCGAAGGCGGCTACGCCATCGAGCAACCCGACTGGGACCACCAGATCGTGTTCGCCGCCGACGGCGCCTGGACCATCGACACGCGCCACCCCGAGGCCTGCCCCGCCGCCCGGCCGTGCCTCGTCGAGCGGCTCGCGCAGGCGCAGATCCCCAGCCCGGCCTACCACGGCCTGCGCGGCCGATTCTGGTGCGCCGTCAACGACCTCGGCGACCGGTTCCTGATCGGCGACCGCGTCACCGACGGATCGGCCTGTTGCGTTTCCGAGCCCGCCAGCGATGACACCACCATGACCGCACCCACCATCACGATCGAGCGCCCCGACGACGAGCACATCGAGATCCACGTCAACGGCGAGGTGATCGCCAGCGCCAACCACGACGAGCACGGCTGGTCCGGCATGGACGCAGTGGAGCGCACCGCCCTGGCCGTCGCCCGCGCCTGCAGGGTACGCGTGGTCGGCGCCGAGGGATGCGACGTCTGCCAGGGCGACCCGGAGGAGTGCGGGCACCTGCAGGACGACGACGAGTGGCCGGACGACGAGGAGGGGCCCGAGGTCGTCACCGTCGAGCTGCCCGGGATCAGCCGATGACCACCGAGCCCCAGCACCCCGGCTACCTCGCGCTGCACGCCGCCACCGACGGCACGCTCCGCGCTGTCGTCGAGCACCACCAACCCAAGCCGGTCATGTCCTGGCACGACAAGGACCGCGTCGCGTACTGGCGGTGCCACGGATGCGACCCCGGCGACCACGCCGACGACAACGCCGACTGGCCGTGCAGCACCACCGAGCTGATCGCCGAGCAGTACCGCATCCCACTCGACCCGCGGCACTACGTCGTCGACGCGCCCCTGCTCAACCCGAACCGGAGCACCACGTGACCAACCCCCACGTCGGCTACCAAGCCAACACCAAAGCCGACTATGATCAACCCGACGTCGACGATGGAGCTCTGGTCCCAATGACCCGAGGCCCGCTCGACGACGCCACCTGGCGTACCGACCGCGCCCGCAAGGCCCGCGCCGCGCAGAACCAGCCCGGCCACCACCTCCGCCAAGTCCTCCGCGCCGGAGCAAGCCAGGACGATGCCCGGTGGGCCGTCCGGCTCGCCGCCGAACTGTCCCCGCTCACCGCCGAGCAGATCACCGCCGCCCGCAAGCTCGCCGCCGCGCTCCAGTGGGCCGCCGACCTGTCCGAGGACCCGGCATGAGGCGCCGCGCCTGGGGCGAGCACGGCTGCCGACGCTACGGCGGCTGCACCCCCGCCATGCGCTGCCGCGAGCACCGAGGCGACGCCACACCGGTCCGGGTCGCCGACCTGATCGCCCGCGCCCTCGCCCACACCACGCCACCAACGGCGGGCGCCCGGTGACCGACGACGACACCCCCACCGCGGCCGGCCCCGTCATCGAGGCCGAACGGTTCCTGCTCGGCACCGCCCTGACCGAAATCGACCACACCCCCGGCGCCGACGACCTCACCGTCACGGACTTCTACCTTCCGAGGCACGGGGCGATCTGGCGCGCCATCCTGGACGCCCGCGACGCCGGCGAACCCACCGACCCCGTCGCGGTCGGGCAGCGGCTGTCCAAGACGCAGGACCTCGCCCGCGTCGGCGGCATGCTGTACCTCGGCGAGCTGGCCGCCGCCGCGATGGGCCCCGGCACCATCGGCCACCACGCCGCGATCGTCCGCGCCGCGGCCCGCCGCCGCACCCGGGAACAGGTCCTCGCCCGCGTCGCCCGGCTCCTCGACCACGACGACGAATGGGATCTCCAGGCCCCGGAACTACTCGCGCAGCTCGCCAACCCCGACGCCGCGCGCGGCCAGCCCGGCGACCGCGACTCGTGGCAGCCCCTCGATCTCGGCCCGTACCTGCGCGGTGAGGTCGTCCGGCCGGAGCCCACCATCGGCGTGACCCGCCGCGACGGACTGCGGTTCATCTACCCCGGCAAGGAACACTCCGTCATCGGGGAGATGGAGGCCGGGAAGTCGTGGTTCGCGCTCGCCTGCGTCGCCGCCGAACTCGACCAGGGCCGCCCCGTCGTGTACGTGCACTTCGAGGAAGCCGACCCGTCCGACTCGGTGGAGCGCTTGCAGGCGCTCGGCTGCACCGACAGCCAGATCGCCGAGCTGTTCCGGTTCGTCGCCCCCGCCCGCCCCGTCACCGAGGCGCAGATCGCCCGGCTCCTTGAGGGCCGCCCGTCGCTGGTCATCCTCGACGGCGTCAACGAAGGCATGGCCATGCACGGCGCCGCGATCCGCGAAGAGGACGGCGTCGCCGCGTTCCGCCGCCTGCTGATCCGCCCGTTCATCAACGCCGGCGCCGCCGTCCTCTCGGCGGACCACGTGGTGAAGGACCGGGAGAACCGCGGCCGGTACGCGCTCGGCTCCATCCACAAGGGCAACGCCCTGTCCGGCGCGCTGATCCTGCTGGAGAACGCCGACCCGTTCGGCCGCAACGCCCGCGGCCGGTCCCACATCTACGTCACCAAGGACCGGCCCGGCCACCTGCGCCGCCACGGCCGCGGCACCAAGACGTCCGGCAAGACGTTCATGGGAGAGATGATCGTCGACGACACCCGCACCCACGTCAGCTACCTGGACCTGGCGATCCTGCCCCCCGCCGAACCGACCCCCACCGACGAGCAGAGCGAGCACGGGCCGCAGCTGGCCGACGCCGTGCACGACCTCATCGCCGGACAGCCCGACCAGACCGTCCCGTCGGAGCGGCAGCTGTTCGCGCTGCTGCGCGCGGCCGGCTGGCAGGTGCGGGAGAACGTCATCCGAGACGCCGTCGACGACCTCATCGTGGACCGGAGAGTGGCCGAGACGATCGGGAAGCGAGGGGCCAAGGGATACCGGGCCCTGACCGCTGCCCAAGATCAGAATTCGGAAGTGCTGCCGTGACTGCCCGTGCGACTGCTGCCCCGGGTGGGCGCGCCTCCGGCGCGACCCTACACCCGGCAGCAGTCACACGCGAACGGCACCGCTGCCCGGCAGCAGTGGGCAGCAGTCGGCAGCAGTCGAGAGTGACAACCACCACATGAGCAAGAACTGGGCAGGAGGCAGCACCCGACGCTGGCGCACCATCCGCGCCAACGTCCTGCTCCGCGACAAGGGCAAGGGCTGCCGAGCCCACCGAGACGGATGGTGCGACCGAGCACCAGGCGACCACACCTGCACCGACACACAAGACGTCGTGCACCACACCCGAGGCAAGGCAGTAACCGGCGACGATCCCCGCTACCTGGTCGCCGCGTGCGAGGCCTGCAACGGCCACATCGGCGACCCGACCCAGCACGAAGACCCACCGAACAAGGCGGTCACGAAGTGGTGAACATTCCCGCAGGTCAGCGCCCCGGTTTTTCCCCACCAGGGGCCCCGGGGACACCCGCGCCCTGTCCCTTTTTTGCGTCCCCGATCGGAGGCCCCCGTGAGCCTGGCGCTCGCTGACCCGGACGTCGTCCTCGGCTCGACCACGCCGCGGCTGTGGACGCCGCCGCTGGTGACCGGTCCGCCGGGGCCGTGTGGCTGCGGGTGCGCCCTGGACGAGTCGACCAGCTACGGGTTCCGGGCGGTGCGGTTCGCGGAGGAGAAGCTGCGGCGGGAGCCGTGGCCGTGGCAGCGGTGGCTGTCCATCCACGCTGGGGAGCTGCGGCCGGACGGGGTGCCGCGGTTCCGCAGGTTGATCGTGGTGGTGGGCCGGCAGTCGGGGAAGACGCGGGAGGTCGAGGACCTGACGCTGTTCTGGATCTTCGACGAGCAGCAGCCGTCGATCCTCGGCACGTCGACGTTGACGAAGTACGCGAAGAAGCCGTGGAAGTCGGCGTTCGACCTGGCGCTGAAGGTGCCGGAGCTGCGGGCGCGGATGGGCGAGAACCCGGAGCGTAAGGCGATCCGGAAGGCGGCCGGTGAGGAGGAGTGGTGGACGGTCGACGGCTGCCACTACGCGATCGCTGCGAGCAACGCGGAGGGTGGCCGGTCGATGTCGAACCGGCGGGTGATCGCTGACGAGTTCGCGAAGCAGTACGACTACGAGGCGTACGGGGCGGCGTACTTCTCGATGGATGCGTTCGAGGACGCGCAGTACTGGGCGTTGACGACCCCGGATCCGAAGGGTGTGCCGTACAACGACCTGCGCAGCGCGGCGTTGACGTTCGCGGAGACGGGGATCGGTGACCCGAGCTTGGGTCTGTTCGAGTGGTCGGCGCCGGAGGACGCGGATCCGGAGGACGTGCTGGCGCTGGCGCAGGCGAATCCGACGCTGGGCTACGAGGGCGGGAAGTCGGCGCGCAGGTTGCTGAACGAGGCGGCCGGCGCGAAGGCGAAGGGTGGGGAGCTGCTGCGCACCTTCAAGACGGAGGTGATGTGCGTTCAGGCGGGGATGCTGGATCCGGCGATCGACCCGCAGGGGTGGCGGGACTGTCGGGATCCGGCGCCGGTGGACGTCGAGGCTCGGCAGCGGCTGGCGGCGTGTGTGGACCTGTCGCTCGACGGGGAGCACGCGACGCTGGCGGTGGCGGTGGTCCTGGACGACGAGCGGGTGCGGGTGGAGACGGTGCACGAGTGGTCGGGGCCGGACGCGGCGTCGCAGCTGGAGCGGGAGCTGCCGGGGTGGGCGGAGCGGGTCCGGCCGAGGCTGCTGGGCTGGTTCCCCAGCGGGCCGGCGGCGGCGGTGGCGGCGAAGTTGGCGGATCGGCGGAAGGAGGGCGGTCGGGGGTGGCCGCCGCGTGGGGTGCGGGTGGAGGGCATCCGGGGTGAGGTGACGGCGACGGCGATGGGTTTGGCGAAGGAGGTCGTCGCGCGGACGGTGGTGCACTCCGGGCAGGGCATGTTGGATGCGCAGGTGGAGAAGGCGGAGAAGCTGAAGTTGGGCGGCGGGTGGGTGTTCACTCGGCGGGCGGGGCAGGTGGATGCGGTGTATGCGGTGGCGGGTGCGGTGCATCTGGCGCGGACGTTGCCGAAGCCGCGGAAGGTGTCGCGGCGTACCCGCTCGACGGGGTGACCTTCGATTCTAAGGTTTGCTGCCCCCGTGGCTGACGATTCGTAGGCGTACGGCGTACACTGCGGCCGTGGGGTGGATCTCGGTGGCGGGGCAGCAGCTTCGGGAGTTGCTGTCCCTGCCGAAGCCGATCGCTCTGGAGCTGCCGCCGGTCGCCGAGTTCGATTCGGCGCCGCGGCCGGTGGACCGGGTGATCGCCGAGATGAAGGCCGGTACGCCGGGCCGGGTGTCGCGAGAGCAGGCCCTGTCGGTGGCGGCGGTGCAGCGGGGCCGCAACTCGCTCTGTTCGATCGCGACGCTGCCGCTCGTGCAGTACAAGGGCCTGGACATTGTCCATAGCTCGTTCCTGGCGCAGATCGACCCGGATGTGGCGAACGTGGTGACGCTGTCGCAGACGATCGAGGATCTGGCGTTCGACGGGATCTCGTGGTGGCTGATCACGGCGCAGGACTTCGCCGGCTATCCCCTCGCCGCCCGGCACCTCGACGTGCGCACGGTGAGCCTCACCGCGCCGACCGGGGCGGTGAACCCGGTCCCGTCCGGCGTGGACCCGCGTGGCGTGAAGGTCGTGTGGGTCGATGGGGAGCCGACGCCGGTCGACAAGCTGATCCGGTTCGACTCGCCGAACCCGGGGCTGCTGACGGCGAACGCGCGGGCGATCCGGCGGGCGTTGCTGCTGGACAAGCTGGCCTCCACGTACGCGGACAACCCGCGGCCGACGGACTACTTCACGGACACGGATGACCCGTCGGTGGATCCGATGGAGGACGAGGAGATCGACGCGTTCCTCGCGGAGTGGCGGGCGGCGCGGAAGGCCGGCGGTACCGGGTGGATCCCGGGGAACGTGAAGCGGGTCGACGTGGCTACGCCGTCGCCGGTGGAGATCCAGCTGGTGCAGCTTCAGCAGCAGGCCACGCTGGAGATCGCGAACGGGCTCGGGGTGGACCCGGAGGACCTGGGCATCAGCACAACGTCGCGGACGTACTTCAACGCGCAGGACCGCCGCACGTCGAAGATCAACGAGACGTATTCGCCGTTCATGCAGGCGATCACGCAGCGGCTGTCGATGGGTGACGTGACCCGGCGCGGGCACGTCGTCCGGTTCGACTTGTCCGACTACCTGAAGCCGGACCCGGCCGGCCTGATCGCCTATTGGAAGGGCTTGAAGGAGATGGGCGTGGTGGACGAGAAGTGGATCGGCGAGCAGGCCGGGATCTCGGCGGACGTCGTGACCCGGGCCGCCGCCCGGCCGGCCCCGGCGCCCGTCGACCCGGGCGGCGACCAGTCCGACGCGCAGACGGGTGCGGAGGCGGACCGGCCGGCGGCGGTGACGTTCGCCGACGAGCAGGGCCCGGCGATGACGTTCGACGTCGCCGACTTCGGGGCGGTGGAGCCTGCGACGGTCGACGTCGAGCGGCGGACGATCACCGGCCTGGCCGTGCCGTACAACAAGATCGCGAGCAAGTACGGGATGCGGTTCCGGTTCCTGCCCGGGTCGCTGGAGTACGACGCGAACAACCTGTCCCGGATCAAGCACCTGAAGGACCACTACACCCCGGTCGGCGTGCACACGTCGGTGGACGAGACCCGGCGCGGTCCGATCGTGAAGCTGAAGGTCCTCGACGGGCCGGAGGGCAGCCCGGCGAAGATCGAGCGCGACCAGCTGCTGTACGACGCGCAGCACGGCCTGTACGACGGCCTCAGCATCGGCGTGGACTTCTCGATGGACCCGGAGTCGGGCGACGTCGAGTGGAACGAGAAGGACAAGGTCTACGACGTGAAACGCGCTACGTGGCGCGAGACGTCGTCGACCCCCATGCCCGCATTCGACGACGCTCGCGTGACCAAGGTGGCCGCGAGCCGGACGGAAGGAAACGCCATGAAGTGCACCCACTGCGGGCAGGTCCACGCGGAGGGCGTGGCGTGCCCGACCGCCCCGCCCGCCAACCAGCCGGAGAACCAGCCGGCGGGCGTGGCCCTGAACCAGGACCAGCTGACCGCGCTGCTCGCCCGGCCCGGCGCCATCCAGGCGCTGGTGGCCGCGCAGCAGCCGCAGCAGCCGGAGCGGCCGGCGACGCCCGCCGGTGCGCTGACGCTGTCCGCCGAGCAGGTCGACGGGCTGATCCGCGCCGGGCAGCTCGGCGCGCTGCTCGGCGTGCCGCAAGCGATTCCGGCCCAGCGGCAGGAGCCGGAGGAGCGGCGGCAGACCGTCGACCCGACCCGGCGGACCGTCGCCGCGTCTGTGCGGGAGGAGCTGCCGTACCGGTTCGACCGGGCCGGGAACCTCACCCGCGGCACGCACGACTTCTCGTCGGACCTGATCGCCGGTTCTCGTGGCGACGTGGAGGCGCTGGAGCGGGCGCAGGCGTTCGTCCGGTCGCAGTTCGACGGGGCGATGGCCGCCCGACCGCAGCTCGGCCAGGCCCAGTTCGACGTGGACAAGGCCGACGCGGCGGCGCTCAACCCCGCCCGGCAGCGCCCGGACATGTTCGTCGACCAGCTCGACCAGGCGACTCCCCTGTGGGACTTCGTCAACCGGGGCACGATCAACGACGCCACCCCGTTCGTGGTTCCCAAGTTCTCCAGCTCCACGAACATGGTGAGCGACCACACGGAAGGCGTCGAGCCGACGCCGGGCACCTACGTAGCCACCTCGCAGACGATCACCCCGACGCCGCTGTCCGGGAAGGTCGAGGTGACCCGGGAGGCATGGGAGCAGGGCGGCTCCCCGCAGCTGTCCGGGCTGATCTGGCGGCAGATGCAGCGGGAGTGGTACGAGGAGCTCGAAGGCGCGACCGGCACGTTCCTCGCCACGCTGACCGCCGCGACGGACATCAGCCTCGGCACGGACCTCGCCGACGACGCGCTCGACGCCGCGTGGGGGGCGGCGAACGCCGACCTCCAGTTCATCCGCGGCGGCCACCGGTTCCGGGCGTTCGCGGTGCACCAGAACCTGTACCGGGCGTTCACCGGCGCCGTCGACTCGACCGGCCGCCGTCTGTACCCGATCATCGGCCCGCAGAACGCGACCGGCACCGCCGCGCCGCGGTGGGGCAGCATCGACCTCGGTGGCGTGACGGGTGTGCCGTCGTGGGCGCTGGGCGCGGCCGGCACGGGTGCGAAGAACAGCTGGCTGTTCAACCCGGACGACGTGCACGGCTGGGCGTCGGCGCCGCAGCGGCTTCAGTTCGAGTACCGGGTCGCGTACGTCGATGTCGGGATCTGGGGCTACAAGGCGTTCGCGAACACGCGGATCGACGGTGTCCGCCAGGTCATCTACACCACGTCCTGACGCGGCGGCGTCGACCCGACGGCGTAGGAGACGAGATGGCTGAGGACGAGAAGACGCCGCGGGTGACGGCTGCGCAGGTGGCCGACGGTGTCGAGCATCTGCGCGCCGAGGTGGCCGGGCTGCGCAAGCAGGTGGCCGAGCTGTCGGCGGCGCTGGCCCGTGTCGACCGGCGTTTCCGGCCGGACCGGCGAGAGTTCTGAGGGGGACGCGGCCGTGCCCTGGAAGCCTGACTACCTGACCGACACCGAGGCGGCGGACTTCGTTCGCGCGCCCGGTGTCGACCTGGCGGACCTGGCGACCTGGTGCACGGCCGCGTCCCGGGCGATCGACAAGCGCTGCAACCGCCAGTTCGGCCAGGTCGACACCCTGACCGCCCGCACGTACCGGCGCCCGGCCGTCTACGACGTGGTGTCCGGGCTGTGGCTGCTGGAGATCGACGACGTGCAGGACGTCACGGGGATGACCGTCGGCGGTACCGCGCTAGCCAGCTCGGGGGCAACGCTGCTGCCCGACAACGCCGTGCTGGACGGCCGGCCGTACGAGCGGCTCGGGTTCGCCGACTACCCGGACGGCCCGGTGATCGTGGCCGCCGTGTTCGGCTGGACGGAGGTACCCGCGCAGGTGGTCGGCGCGACGAAGTTGCAGGTGTCGCGGTGGTCGTCGCGGCGGGACTCGCCGTACGGGATCGCGGGCAGCCCGGAGAACGGGTCGGAGCTGCGGCTGCTCGCCCGCCTGGACCCGGACGTGTCAACGACCCTCGCCGGCCTGGCCCGGCGCCGCAGGGTGGGCTGACCCGTGGACCTCGACAAGGTGGCCGGGGAGCTGGGCGACGCTCTGAAGACCCTCGGCCTGAACGTGCCGGAGTGGGGTGTGCAGCGGGTCGCCCCGCCGTTTGGGTTGGTGCCGCTGCCGGAGCGGGTCGACTTCGACAACACCTACCAGCGTGGCCGGGACGTCGTCCCGGACTGGCCGCTGCTGGTGCTGCTGGCGAATCCGACGAAGCCGGAGACACGGCGGGCGATCGCCGAGTACGCCGCAGGGTCCGGGCCGAAGAGCGTGAAGGCCGCCGTGGAAGAGCACACGTACACCGCGCTGACCGCCGTGCGGGTGGTGTGGGCGGAGTTCGACGTCGTCTCGTATGCGGGCGTCGACTACCTGGCGGGGATGTTCCACCTGGAGATCAGCGGAGAAGGCGAGTAGGGCCATGGCCGAGGTGCACAGCAAGAAGACGGTCGTCCTGTTGGACGACAACGACCTGTCGCAGTACCTGAACGACTCCGACTGGACCCGGTCGCCGGAGTCTCACAAGCTCACCGCGTACGGCAACGACAACAACGTGTACAAGGGCGGGCTCGGTGACGGGTCGACGGACCTGTCCGGGAAGTACGACAACACGGCGGTGACCGGGCCGCGTGCGGTGATCGAGCCGCTGGTGGGCACGAACGTCGAGCTGGTGTACCGGCCGGAGGGCACTGGCACGGGCCTGCCGGAGCGGACCGTCGAGGTGCTGGTCGGCGAGTACAAGGAGACGCACCCGGTCGCCGACTACGTGATGTGGACGCTGAAGCTGACGCACTCCGGCGACGTCGCCACCGCGACGCAGACCTGATCGAGGGAGACCTGGTGGACAAGGAACTGCTGTTCAAGCCGCGCTGCAAGGAGACCGACGTCGAGCTCGAAGGCGTCGGTGTCGTGCGGCTGCGTGGGCTGACCCGCGTCGAGGTGAAGACCATCGGCGAGGGCGTCAACGACGGCAAGGACATGGAGGCGCAGGCCCTCGCGTGGGCGCTGGTCGACCCGCAGCTGACGGTCGACGAGGTGCGCCGGCTGTTCGAGGTCGCGTCGTTCGGGGAGATCCAGCTGCTGAACGAGACGGTGAACGAGCTGTCCGGGATCGCCGGGCTGGCGCAGAAGGAGGCGTACAAAAGCGCTGGATGACGATCCGGCGCTGGAGTTCGAGTTCTTCCTCGCCGCGCAGCTGGGCCGCACGGTCGCCGAGCTGCGCGAGCAGATGAGCAACGACGAGTTCGTGCAGTGGGGCGTCTACTACGCCCGGAAGAACCAGCGGGCCGCGCTGGAGCGGCTGAAGGCGGGTGGGCGGTGACGGAGCCGATTCAGGTGGAGGGCCTGGCGCAGTTCGCGCGGGCCCTGCGCCGCGTCGACGGTGAGGCTCCGAAGCAGCTGCGGCTGGCGCACAACGAGGCCGCGAACATCGTGGTCGACGCGGCCCGCCCGATGATGCCGCGGGTGTCCGGGCGGGCGCAGGCGTCGGTGAAGGCCAAGTCGACGCGCACGGCGACTCGGGTGTCGGCCGGGTCGTCGCGGGCGCCGTACGTGCCGTGGCTGGACTACGGCGGTGAGGGCCGGGTCAAGGGCCGGCCGCCGAAGCGGGACTTCAAGAAGGGCGGCCGGTACGTGTACCCCGCCTTCCACGCCAACCGCAGCCGGGTCGAGGACGTCCTGGAGCGGGGGCTGCTGAAGGTCGTCCGCGACGCCGGGCTGGAGGTGGACTGAGATGGCCGGCAACGCCGTTACCCTCACCTTCGCCGGTGACGCCGGGAAGCTCCAGAAAGCCGCCGCGCAGGCCGTCAAGTCGACGGAGTCCGTCGGTGACGCGGCGCGCGCGGCGTCGCAGAGCAGCGACGCCGCCCGGCAGTCCACCGATGCGTACGCGGACCGGATGGGGCGGCTCGGCGCGACCGCCGCCGGTATGTCTGCGGCCGTCGACGACGCCGGCGGCACGGTGTCCGCGTTGGCCGCGTTGCAGAACCGGGGCGCCGATCGGGCGCAGGCGCAGGCCCGCGCCCTGGCCGACGTGGAGCAGGCCGGCCTGGACGCTGAGCAGGCGCTCGGCGATCTGCGGCAGGCGCAGGTCGACCTGAACCAGGCGCAGCTCGACGCGAAGCAGGCCGGCGCGGACGCCGAGCAGGCGATCATCGACCAGAAGCAGGCCGCGCTGGACGCGAAGACCGCGCAGGCCGAGTACAACGCGGCGGTCAAAGAGCACGGCAAGAACTCGGTGGAGGCGCGGCAGGCCGCGATCGACCTCAGCCAGGCGCAGCAGGACCTGAAGCAGGCGGGGATCGACGCCGAGCAGTCGCAGATCGACCTGAAGCAGGCCACCGAGGACCAGTCGCAGGCGCAGCGGGACGCGGCGCAGGCGGGCCGGGACGCGAAGGACGCGCAGCTGAACCTGAACGACGCGCAGCGGGCGGCGGACCCGTCGACGCTGACCCGGTGGGGGTCGGAGATCGAGGCGGTGTCGACGGCGGCGTTGGGGCTGGTCGGCACGGTGAACCTGCTGGCGATGGCGAACAACGCCGTGTCGCTGTCGTCGATCCGGGCGGCGGCGGCGACCACGGCGTCGAAGGCTGCGCAGCTGGCCGGCGCGGCGGCGACGGGCATCGCGACCGCGGCGCAGTGGGCGTGGAACGTGGCGATGTCGGCGAACCCGATCGGCTTGGTGGTCCTCGCCGTGGGTGCGCTGATCGCCGCGATCGTGTGGGTGGCGACGAAGACGACGTGGTTTCAGACGATCTGGAAGTACACGTGGACGGCGATCAAGGCGGCGGCGCAGTTCGTCGTCGACTGGATCGTGGGCGGCTGGACGTGGGCGTTCAAGGTCATCACTGCTGGGGTGAAGGCGTGGTGGTCGCTGTTCACCGGATTCTGGGGCGGGGTGGGTCGGCTCGCCGGGCAGTTCTTGGACTACCTGCTGGGGATCCCCGGGCGGGTGAAGAAGACGTTCGCGTCGGTGGCGTCGGCGGTGTCGGCGCCGTTCCGGTCGGCGTTCAACGCCGTGTCGCGGGCGTGGAACTCGACCGTCGGCAGGCTGTCCTGGTCGGTGCCGGGCTGGGTGCCCGGGCTCGGCGGTAGCAGCATCTCGGCGCCGCGGCTGCCGACGTTCCACACCGGCGGCACGGTGCCGGGCCGGCCGGGCGAGCAGGTGCCGATCATGGCGCTGGCCGGTGAGGAAGTCGTGCCGCGCGGCCAGGCCGGCGGCGCCGCCGTGCTGGTGATCGACTCCGCCGGGTCGCGGCTCGATGACCTGCTGCTGGAGGTGCTGCGCCGGGCGGTCAAGGACGGCGGCGGGAACGTCCAGGTGGTCCTCGGCGGCCGGCGGGCCGCATGACCGCCGCGAAGGTGTTCGCCTACCAGGTGGAGCTGTACCTGGGGGCGGTGCTCGGCTGGGTCGACATCACCGCCGACGTGCAAGGCGACGTGACGATCACCCGCGGCCAGACCGGGGAGGGCTACCGGGCCGAGCGGGGCCGCTGCACGCTGCGGCTGGACAACCTGTCCCGCAAGTACTCGCCCCGCGACGCCGCCGGGTCCTGGTATGGGCTGCTCGGCCGGAACACGCCGCTGCGCGTGAAGGCCGGCCGTCTGTCCGGCGCCCTGGTGGCCCGGTTCGCCGGGGAGGTGCCGGCGTGGCCGCCGTCGTGGAACGCCAACGGCACCGTCCGGTACGTCGACGTGGAAGCCGTCGGCGTGCTGCAACGCTCCGGGCAGGGTGAGCAGCCGAAGGACTCGGCGATGCGCCGCGCCTACCGGGCGTCGGGGCCGGTGGCGTACTGGCCGATGGAGGACGGCGCTACGGCCTCGCAGGTGGGGTCGGAGATCTCCGGGCATCCGCCGCTGCTCGTGTCCGGCCCGGCGCCGGAGTTCGTGGCCGTCGCGGACTACTCGTGGGGGTCGCTGGCGTCGCAGACGGTCCGGTACGGCACTGGGCAGGTCGTTGACCTGAAGGGCGGGGCGTCCTTGTCGGCGGCGGTGCCGGCCGACGTGACCGCGGCGACCGCCGCCGCGTGGACGGTCGTGGTCAACGCGCTGACCGACTACAACACGGTCCCCGGTGACGTGGTCCTGGTCGACGTGGCCACCCCGGGCGGCACGTTCGTGCGGTGGCAGCTGGTGCAGACCGAGTCGCCGTACTTCGGCATCCAACTCTTCGCCTACGACGCCGCTGGTGCCCGCACCACCGTCCTGCAGAACCTCGGTCTGCAGGACGGGTTCGTACAGCACGAGCTGTCCGTGTGGCAGGACGGCGCGACGATCCGCGCGTCGTACGTCACGATCGTTACCGGGTCGGTGGCGGGCACCCTGGCCGGGATCGCCTCGGTCGGGGTCAACACCGGCGGGCAGACCAGCACCGGCACCATGCCGTTCGGGCACCTGGCGGTGTGGGCGTCGACGGGCACGCCAGCGGCCGTGCAGTACACCTCCACCGATGCGTACGGGGTGCTGGTGTACGGGGCCGGCCTGTCGTACTGGCGGGAGGCATCCACCGACCGGTTGGCCCGGCTGAGCGCCGAGCAGGGCATCCCCTTTTCCATGCCGGCCGTCCCGGTCGAGGCGGTGCAGCGGATGGGCTGGCAGGCTGCCGGCACGTTCCGGGAGCTGCTCGACGAGGCGATCGAGGTCGACGGCGGCTACCTCTACGAGGACCGGACCGTGCTGGGGCTGGCGTACCGGCCCCGCGACTCCCTCTACAACCAGACCCCGGTGCCGATCGTCTACACCGGGCAGCTGGCCCTGACGCCACCGTTCGCGCCCGTCGACGACCTCGACGCCGTCCGCAACGACGTGACCGTGAAGCGCACCGACGGCTCGCAGGTGCGCCTCGTGCAGTCGGATGGGCCGCTCGCCGCGGTGCCGCCGCCGACCGGCGTCGGCGTCTACCAGACAGCCCCGGAGCTGAACCTGCTCGGCGACGACCAGCTCGGCGACCAGGCCGGCTGGCGGCTGCACCTCGGCACGGTCGACCGGCCCCGCTACCCGTCGCTGGGTGTCCAGCTGGCCGCCCCGGCCTGGCAGGCTGCCCCGGCCGCGCTGGACGCGCTGCTCGCCGTGGACACCGGCGACGTGCTCGAGGTGACCGGTCTACCCGTGTGGGCGGCCGGGGACGTCCGCACGCTGGTGACCGGCTACACCGAGACGATCAGCGAGTTCCTGTGGTCGATCGCGTTCACCGGCGTGCCCGCCCTGCCCTACGACGTGGCCACCGCCGACGGGGACGCGCGGGTGCCGATGGACGGCGGCACGCTCGCCGCGGCGGTCACCGCGGGCGGCCTGTCGCTGTCCCTGGCGTCGACGGCGGCGAACGGGTTGTGGACGACGGACGCGGCCGATTTCCCCCTGGACCTGCGGGTCGGTGAGGAGCGGGTGACCGTGTCCGCGATCGCCGGCACGGTCAGCCCGCAGACCGCGACCGTCACCGCCCGGGCGGTCAACGGCGTGTCGGCGGCCTGGCCGTCCGGCACCGAGGTGGACGTGTGGCGGCCTGCCGTCGCCGCCCTGTGAGGAAGGAGGAACCGTGGCCATTCAGATCCTGTCGGGGATGCGGCTCACGCCGGCGCGGCTGAACGCGCTGGCGCCGATCACTGACCGGCTCGCCGCCGACGTCACCCGGACCAACACGACCAACCTCATCGACACACTGTCGGTGCCGGTGATCGCCGGGGCCCAGTACGACGTCGAGGCGCTGCTGTTCTACGAGGCACCCACCGCGAACGACGCGAAGATCGGCTTCAACTGGCCGTCCGGCAGCATGGTATGGGGCATGCTCGGCCTGGCCTCGGGGTCGACGACCGCGTTCGGCGACATCCAGCCGTACGCCTTCGGGGCGCCCGTCAACGATCAGACGTTCGTGCTCGGCGGCGGCGGCGTCAGCAACCAGCTGACCGCGTTGATGCGCGGCACGTTGGTGACCAGCTTGTCCGGCGGGAACCTGAAGGTTCGGTGGGCGCAGAACACGGCTGGCGCGGGCACCTCGGCGATCCTCAAGGCCGGTTCGACGCTTCAGCTGCGGAGGATCTCGTGACGCTGATCGGGTGGTGTCCGGGTGGTCGGACCGTCGCGGAGATGCTGGACCGCTACACGGCGACCGGCACCGCCCGGATCTTCGTCGGCGCCGGCAAGGCACTGCCATCGTGGAGCGGGCCGGTCCTCGGCCCGCTCGGCGACCAGGTGCTGCCGCACGTCTCCTTCAAAACGTGGGACCTCGCCGGGGTCCGGGCCTGGCTGGACCAGATGCCGGCCGGGCGGCGGCTGATCCTGACGTACGCGCACGAGCCCGAGCAGGGCCCGTCGGCGGGCGACCCGGTCCCCGAGGTGTTCCACGCGCGGTGGGCCGAGCTGGTCGCCGCGCTCGCCGACCATCCGGCGCGGGACCGGGTGTGGCTGGTGCCGGTCTACACCCGCTACTGGTGGCAGGCCAACCCGGGTGACCTGCGGTGGCTCGTCACTGCGGACGTCGACGCGCACGGCTGGGACATCTACAACAACGGCTCGTCCTACCGCCGCCCCGACGACCTGCTCTCGATCCCCCGGGACATCGCCGGCCGGACCGGGCTGCCGTACCTGGTCGCCGAGCTCGGCGCGACCCGCGTCCCCGGCGACCGCGACGGGACCGGCCGCCAGGCGTGGATGCGGGACATGGTCACCGCGATCGCGGCGGACGGTGGGCTGACCGTGGCGTGGTTCCACAAGGACGAGTGGGACCTCACCGCCTGGCCGGACGAACAGCGGACCTGGCAGACCATCACCCTGGAGGAGGCACCGGTGGCCACCACCGCTCCGAAGTCCCTGCTCGACGTGCGCCGGCTGCTGCTGGAGCACCTCGGCGACCACGGCCTGTCCGGCGCCGCCGTCGGCATCGTCGGCGACCCGGCGCACCGGGGCGGCTACCACTGCGGCTCGGACCGGGTGGTGTCGCGGGACTACTCCGTGGTCGAGTCGGCGCGGGACCGTACCGGCCTGGCGCAGTGGGCGTCGGCGCTGGACGTCGGCACGTTCTCGATCCGCTCCGGCGGTTCCACCCACAACCTGCGGACGTTCTCGACGTGGATGGTGCGGCAGTGCGAGGCGAACGCGCCGGACACCCGCGACATCCGGGAGATCATCTACAGCCCGGACGGCCGGACTGTGCGGCGCTGGGACCGGCTCGGGAAGCGCACCTCCGGCGACAGCTCGCACCTGTACCACACGCACTTCAGCTTCTTCCGTGACTCCACCAAGGCGGGGCGTGACCTCACGCCGCTGTTCCGCCGCTACCTGGCCAGCATCGGCCTGATCGAGCAGGAGGACGACATGCCCACGATCAAGGAGATCGAGGCGGCCGTGGAGCGAGGCATCCACACCGCGCTGACCAAGGCCGCAGCCCGGCCGGACCCGTACGGCCGGCAGGTCGGCGACGCGGTCGCGAAGCTGCTGGCGCCGGTGTACGCGGGGCAGCGGGCGCTGGGTGAGGCCATCGCCCGGGAGGCGGCCAACCCCGACGAGGTGCGGGCGCTGCTGGCCGAGCTGCCCCGGCCGGAGCCGGTCGACGTCGACGAGCTCGCCGCGGCGGTGGCCGCCCGGGTGTCCGGCCCGGTCAGCCGGGCGGAGCTGGTCGCCGCGATCCGCGAGGTCCTCGCCGGCCTGGCCGTCCCGGCGTCGTGACGATGCCGAGCCCCGACCCGCTAGGCGACCCGTTGGCCGTGCGGATTACGGGCCGGGAGATCTACGACGCCGTCGTGCGGCTGACCGGCCGCGTAGACGTCCTGATCGAGCAGCAGCAGGCCATCGCGCAGGACGTGAAGGACCACGAGCAGCGGCTGCGGGCGGTGGAGGCGCGGATGTGGCCGCTGCCCGCGGCGTCGCTGCTGGTCGCGCTGGCCGCGCTGGCGGTCGGCATCATCCCGAAGATCACCAACTAGGAGGCATGATGGACCGTCGTCCCCGCCCTGTCCTGATCATCACGATGACCCTCGCTGGTCTCGGCGCCGTGACCGGGTTCGCCGGCCTGGCCGATCTGCTGCCCGCCACGGTCATCCTGTGGCTGCTGCTGGTCCAGGCCGTCGCGGTCGCTGTGTCCGGCGTGTACCTCCAGTCGGTGGTGACGCCGCTGTCGGATCCGCGCGACGAGGCTGGCCGCCGGCTGGCGGCGGTCCGGCCGGGCGACCGGCGCGAGTTCAGCGGCTGACCCGGGAACGCGAACGCCCCCGCCGACCTGGCGGGGGCGTCGTTGTGCTCGGGGTAGCCGATCGAGGCCGAGAAGTTGACCTTGCGAAGTTGACCTTGCGGAGAGGGGGCCGGAGCCCCCGGCCCCCTCAGTAGTAGTCGACCCAGCGGTCCGCCGCCCGCTGCGGGCTGCACCCCCGGTGCACCACCTCGCCGTTCTCGACGCAGATCAGGCTGTCCGGGCCGGCGACCTGGCCGCCGCAGTCGGCGCACGGGCCGTTGTCCTCGCAGTCGCCGCAGGTGGGCTCGGTGGCGTGGATCTCGGTGCTGCACAGGTCGGAGCCGGGGGTCCAGGTGTAGGTGTAGGTGTCCGTCGCGGTCTTGATGTCCTTCGCCATTTCCGTCTCCCTCTCGCTTGCCTGTACCTAAATTCTACACTGCCCTAGCATTCCGCGCAACAGGGTGGTGTAGAATTTCTGGCATGGAGACGCTCCGGACCCTCACCGAACAGCTCACCGCCGCCTCGACGACCACCGACCCCCTCGACCGCTACCAGGCACTGCACGCCCTCGCCCCAGCCCTCAAGACCGCACTCGCCGCCGAGATGGACGCCGCCATCGCCGAGGCCCGCGACACCCAGCCCGAAGACCAGGTCGCCGACCGCGCCGGCGTGACCGCCCACGAGGTACGCCGCCGGGTCACCGCCCACCGCAAGCGCACCGGCACAGGCCGCGGACCAGGCCGCCCGGCCAAGCAGCAGTAGCTACCGCCCCTCGCACAGCCCCGCGTACGCCTTCGCCAGCGCGGCGTCCACCGTGCCCGGCGCCCACTCCTGACCGCAGCCGAGCACAGCCCGGGCCTGAGCGTCCTCCCGGGACAGCTTCGGCGCGTTCTTCGGCGCGAGCTTCAGGTAGACCGCGTACGGGTCCGCAGGCTTCGCGCCGGCCGAGGCCGTGGCCGGGGCCGGGCCGGTCGCCGCCGGGGCAGGCACCCCCCGATCGCCGCCGTCCAAGATGACGGCGGCCACCGCGATACCCAGGCCGAACGCGATCGCCGCCACTGCACTGATCACTATGGGTGTTCGGTTCATGGCGGCACCATACGAGCGGCCGTCAAGTCAACGGCCCATCTGCGATGCGGCCGACAGGCCGAGGACCCCCGTGCAGAAGAGCACGAACAGAAGCGCGAGGCCAGTGACGATGATCGAACGCCAGTTCATGTTTGCGTACCGTACGACATCGGCGCACGTCTCGCCGCCCGCTGACGCCGAGCGTCGGGTCGAGGCTCGGTAGGGGTGGGCCCGCAGTACGGCAGCCGGCAGCCGCAGTAGCCGCCGTACGGCAGCAGCTCCGCCGGCCCGGCGCAGCGGTGCACGCCGCTAGCCATGGCGCAGCCGAGACAGCGGGCCGGTGTCAGCGCCGACACGCCGCGGCCCGCCGCCGCCGGTGCGCGGCGAGGATCGGCGCGGCCCAGGCGACCCGCTCGCAGCCGGCAGGCGTGCAGTTGATGCAGCCGCGCGGCGGCCGGCCGTCGTCGCGGGGACGGTGAGCGGCGTCGACGAGCGCGGCGACCTCGACCAGGAAGGGCCGGTCGACGGGTTCGTCGAGGCGGCTCACCGCAGCGTCCCGTAGACGATGGCGCCGACGGTGATGGCGAGGAACAGGAGGGCCCACCGTCGTTCGGCCCAGCTGACGGGCGGCAGCGGATCCGGGTCGGGTGCGGGCTGGGGGATGGTGTCGCCGTCGGGGACGGGTGGCGGGTTCGCGTGCCGGTAGTAGTCGCGCACCGGATGATCACTCTCCCGTATTAGAGGGTCACCCTGTGCAGCCTATGCAACCTGTCCAAGATGTACAGGGGTGCGTTCCAGGTCATTGCCGTCCGAGTATTCGCATGGTGCAATTCCGGGGCCCCAGAGCCAGGAGAACGCGCACAAAATGGTCCCCGCCCGTCGGATGACGAATGATCAGATCGTCTCGGATCTGGCCGAGCGGATCGCCTCGGGCGAGTACCCGGCGCATTCGAAGTTGCCGTCGATGCGGGAGCTGGCGGATCTGTATTCGGTGTCCGTTGGGACGATCGCGGAAGTGCACCGCCGGTTGAAGGAGCGCGGCCTGACGTACGGGGTGCCCGGTGCGGGGGTCTATGTGGAGGGGCCGGACAGCTAATCGTCCGATCGACGCGGCGTGCAACTTGCACGTCACCGCTCATTCATCATCTGTAATATCGGCCGAGATCCTTGCGGTGTCACGTA
Source organism: Micromonospora sp. C41 (assembly GCF_018070485.1). NCBI lineage: Bacteria > Bacillati > Actinomycetota > Actinomycetes > Micromonosporales > Micromonosporaceae > Micromonospora > Micromonospora sp. C41. The sequence continues at coordinate 56,064 of NZ_JAGPXP010000008.1, forward strand.
GTGGTAACGGCACACTGCGTCGCTATGAATGATCACTGGGGGACCGAACGTCAACAGCCGCACCGACCGCAGCCGTCGACTCGCACCGAGGTCCGCTACATCGTCCTGACCTGCGTGGCCTCCACTGTGGCGGTCGTCGGCCTGGTCGTCGACGCGACCACGCCTCTCGACGCGCCGACGGGCATCTACCCGCTGCTCGTCGCGTTGGGCGTCGTGGGGGCGTCCGGCTGGCGGTCGCAGCGGGACCGGGCAGCGAGCCGGCGGGACATCGCGCACCTGCTCGCCCGGGTCGAGGAGCTGCACGCCCGCGCGCCGGTTGCCGCTCCGCAGGGGCGGCAGGATCGGGCGGTGCCGTCGATGCCGCGCGTCGACGACCGGGCGAGGGGCCGGTGGCGGACGGACGTCGGGGATCCGTCGGGCCAGAATGACCTCTACTGGCGGGTGTACACGGACGTCCTGGAGGACCTCGGCGGTCTGGACGGGCCGGCGCATCCGAGCTGAGGTACACGGTTCCGTACACTGTCGATCATGGGGCGGTCGATGGGAAGGCCCCGCCCCCGGGCTGCTTCGCCTGGTGGCGGGCCTTCGCCTCACCGAGCCGCCTGACGGAATCGAACCGTCGACCTACGCATTACGAGTGCGTCGCTCTAGCCGACTGAGCTAAGGCGGCAACGATCGTAAAGTGTACGGCACTCCCCGGCCGAAGCCGAACCGGATCCCCCCGCCTCCGAACCCGGACACCGAGCCACGTCCGCCCCGTCACGGGAGAGACTTCGCGCCGCGTCCCGACTACCCTGCGGCGGGTGACCGACGAACCGCCGCGGCCAGCGGCCCCCGAGGCGCATCCCGGCGAGCGCGCCACCCGCCGCCCCCGCAAGATCGACCCGCAGGAGTTGGGCTTCACCCCGCGCCGGCCGGTGCCCTGGCTCGCGCCGCTGCTGTTGATCAGCACCGGCCTGCGTACGCTGCTGGCGATGCTGTTCGGGGCGTACCTGGACAAGCGCGAGCTGCAGAACGCGTTCGGCGACGGCACGTTCCGGCAGGTCGGGCCGGACGGCGGGCTCTGGCTCGACTACGTGGCCGACCTGGGTGACGGCTTCGACGCCACGTACTCGGTGGCGTACCTGCTCGCCCAGCCGGAGCTGACGGTGGACGGGCACCGGCTTCCGCGGGCGCAGACGCTGGTGATGGGTGGTGACCAGGTCTACCCGGCGGCGGGCTACGAGGCGTACGAGGACCGCTGCAAGGGCCCGTACCAGTCCGCGCTGCCGGTTGCTCCGCCGGAGAAGCCGACGCTGTTCGCGGTGCCGGGTAACCACGACTGGTACGACGGGCTGACGGCGTTCCTGCGGCTGTTCGTGCGGACCCGGGACCGGCACTTCGGCGGCTGGGGCACCGGCCAGTCCCGCTCGTACTTCGCGGTCGAGCTGCCGGCCGGCTGGTGGCTGCTCGGCCTCGACGACCAGTCCGGCTCGTACCTGGACGACCCGCAGCTCACCTACTTCGACGAGGTGGCCCGCAAGCTCACCCCGGAGTCCAAGGTGATCCTGGCGGTGCCGGCGCCGACGTGGGTCAAGGCCGTGGACCACCCCAACGCGTACGACTCGATCGACTACTTCATCCGTACCCTCGTCGCGCCGACCGGCGCGCAGGTGCGGGTGCTGGTCTCCGGCGACCTGCACCACTACGCCCGTTACGCCGGGACGGACCGGCAGCTCGTCACGTGCGGCGGTGGCGGCGCCTACCTCTACCCCACGCACCGGCTGCCGGAGAAGCTGGAGGTGCCGCCGCGTGACACGCTGACCCGGCGGGCCAGCAACACCCGGGAGTACGACCTGGCCGCGCGCTACCCGGACAAGGCGCGCTCCCGCCGGTACGGCTGGGGCATCTTCGCCCGGCTGCCGTTCCGCAATCCGGGCTTCACCACGCTGCTCGGCACCCTGCACACGCTGCTGATGCTGGCCATGGCCGGCGTGGCGGTGCAGCGGGTGGGCACCACCGAGCAGCGCCTGTTCAGCGTGCCGCTGGCGATCATGCTGGTGGTGGCGATGATGGGCGCGGTGTTCTTCGCCAAGCCGCCGACGGCGGGCGGGAAGCGGCACGCCCGCCACTGGATCCTCGGGGTGGCGCACGGACTGGCCCAGATAGCTCTCGCCGCCGGCGGCACGTGGGTCTGGTTGCAGCTGCCGTTCTACGACTGGCCGTGGCCGCTGCCGGCGGTCGCCGCAGCGGTGCTCTACGGGCCGGTGAGCGGTCTGGTCGCCAGCCAGCTCGTCGCGCTGTACCTGCTGGTGGCCGGCGCGTTCGGGGTCAACCTGAACGAGTTGTTCGCCGCCCAGGGCATCGAGGACTCGAAGGCGTTCCTGCGGTTCCGGATCGACCCGGACGGCACGTTGACGATCTACCCGATCGCCGTGGACAAGGTGTCCCACGACTGGCAGCTCAACCCCGACCAGTCCCCCACCGCCTCCTGGCTGACCCCGAAGGCCCCGCTGACCCCCCGCCTGGCCGAACCCCCGATCGTCATCCGCTGACCCCTGATCGCCGCCGAAGGGGCGGGCAGCGGTCAGGGCTGGGGGTAGTGCTGGTCGTGGGCCTGTCTGGGGCCGCAGACCGACGCGCGGGAGCACATCGAGCGGGAGCCGTCGGCGTCCAGGCGGACCGTCACCGCGTCGCGCGGGACGCTGTGGCCGACCACCTTGCCCTCACCCTGCGGCGTGGACACCCGGCTGCCGACCGCGGGGGCCGTCTCCTGGAACTTCTGGTACAGCGGGTGCTCGTACTTCAGGCAGCACATCAGCCGCCCGCACGCGCCGGAGATGCGCAGGGGGTTGAGCGGCAGGTCCTGGTCCTTCGCCATCCGGATGGTCACCGGCTCGAAGTCGGTCAGGAACGTGGCGCAGCACAGGTCACGCCCGCAGGAGCCGATGCCGCCCTGCACCCGTGCCGAGTCGCGGGCGGACAGCTGCCGCAGCTCGACCCGGCAGTGCAGGGTGGCGCCCAGGTCACGGACCAGGGAACGGAAGTCGACCCGGTGCGGCGCGGTGAAGTAGATGGTGGTGCGGTCGCTGCCGTTCTCCGGCGTGGCCAGGACGTGGTCGACGGCTACCACCTTCATCGGCAGGCCGTGTTCGCGGATCAGCCGCTTGGCGGCCACCTTCGCCTCGGCCTTGCGCCGGCGCAGCATCTCGTCGCGGCGCAGATCGTCGTCCTCGGCGAGCCCGGCGAGTTTCGGGAATCCGTCGGTGTCCTCGGTGACCCACTGGGCCGCCCAGACGCACTCGGCCACCTCGGGCCCCTCGTCGGTGGGCACCAGCACCCGGTCGCCCACCTGCGGGCGCAGCTCGCCCGGGTCGAGGTAGTAGAGGCGCCCGTACCGGTTGAAACTGACCGCGCAGAGCATGCCCATGCGCCCCACCCTACGCGGATCGGGGCCCGCCGTACGGCGGGCGGTCGCCGTACGGTCACCGACAGCGGCGATCGGCTCCGTCGACCCGGCCGAATCGCCCCTTCGCCTCGCCCGGACGGCTGAAACCTCGCCCGCCGCCGGGACAAGCGTCTGCCGACAGCGTTGAGTGAAGACATACCTGCGGGGGGTGCAGGGGAAGTCCACGGCGTCGCCGCCGTTGCCCGGCCACGGCCGGTCCGGCGCGCGGCGCCGTGGACCGTCAGTAGCCGATTCGGGTGGTGCCGCCGTAGTGCGGCGCGACCGCCGGCCGATCCCGCCAGACCGTCTCGGCGAGGCTCGGCCCCCACTGACGCAGCAGCGTCTCGGCGCCGTCGTAGGCGACTCCGAGCACGCCCAGGATCCGGGTGGCGATCTCGGCCGCGGCCGACGCCCCGGCCGGTCCGGCGTGGACGCCGGGCCGGGTCGCCGCGTGCACGGCGACCGCCTCGGACGAACCCAGCACCTCGGCCAGCGCGCGGGCCAGCGCGACCCGGCTGCCCTCCACCCAGCCGGCCAGCGCGTCCGCGTAACTCGCCGTCGACTCCAGCCGCCCGACCAGGCTCTCCGGCCCCTCGTCCAGGTGCCGGAGCAGTGTTGCGCGCGCCTCGTCGTACGCCGACGCGGCGGCGCCGGACCAGGCGACCTGGTCGCCGAGCAGGGCGCAGGTGTCGTCGTACCCCCGGACGAGCCGGCGCACGGCGTGGCCGGCGTCGGTCAGCGGCGCGGGGTGCAGGTCGAGGAACTCGCGCACGGCCGCGCCGGGGAGCACCTGCATGCGGCGCAGCAGCGGCCAGAGGCGGTGGCCCTCGGGTGCGCCGGCGGCGAGCAGCGTGTCGACGCGGGCGAGCAGGTCGAGCCCCGGCTCCGCGAGGCGGTCGAGCGCGTCCATCAGGCCTCCCGGGCCAGCCGCCGGGCCACGCCGTCGTCGGCGGCGGCATAGCGGTCGGCGGCGCTGCGCAGCGCGGCCGCGGCGGCGGCCAGCCGGACGGCGGCAGCCTGTGCCTCGCGCGCCCGGTCGGCGGTGGCGGCGGTCCACTGCCGGTGCAGCGCGCGGCCCACCTCACCGGGCCGGCCGGCGGCGTGCGCGCCGAACGCGGGGTGCGGCGGGTCGGTGGCGGTGACCGTGCGGGCCAGCGTGGCGAGGGTCGCGCCGGCCTCGTCGAGGCGGGCGGCCAGGGCGCGCAGCGTCTCCATGTCAGGCTCCCGCCAGCGGCCGGTAGGCCGCGAACGTCTCGTTGTGCAGCTTCTCCCGCGCCCACTGCGCCGCGTCGGCGGCGGCGGTGACCGCCGCCTGCACCGACCCGGCCACGTCACGTGGGCTGCGGTGATGCAGCGGCCCGAGGAAACGCACGTCGGTGATGCGCCCACCGGCTGTCACCACCACCTCGACAAGGCCGTCGGGCGAGCGGACGGTGACCTCGACAGTGGCCACCGCCTGGTCGAACTCGGCCTGCAGGTTCTCGATGCGGCGGTAGCGCCGCACCGCCTCCTCGATCCAGGCCTCGTCGATCTCGCCCCGCGGCATCGGCGGACTCCTCCCGGCCGGTCGGCCCCAGCATCACTGAGCGTGCCGCCTCGATCACGGCGGCATCACCGGGGACCGTACCGCACGCCAATCGCGCGTGTCGATGCCCTGTGGACAGCGTGGAGCGGGCGTGGGTCAGCCGCGCCAGAGGGCGAGCATCATCGCCTCCACCGCGATTCGCGGCTTGACGTTCGCCTCGATCGCCGCCCGGCACTCCAGCACCGCCTCCAGGCGGCGCAGCGAGCCCTCGGCGTCCCACTTCTGCGCGCCCGCGCCGGCCAGCGCCGCGGTGTCGGTGTGCACCGGGGCGACCGGCGCCCGCAACGCCATGGTGAGCGCATCGCGGTAGAACCCGGCCAGGTCGACAAGCGCCCGGTCGAGCGCGTCCCGCTGGGCACGGGTGGCCCGCGACTTCTGCCGTTTTTCCAGGTCTTTGAGCTGGCCGGCCGCGCCGCGCATGGCGCCGGCCGCGCCCCGGCCGGTGCCGCCCGCACCGAGCGCGGTCTGCAACGCCGTACGCTCCGCCTCGTCGATCTCGACGACCGAGGCGGCGGCCTCCGCCTCGGCGGCCTCGATCAGCGCCGAGGCGGCGTCGAACGCCGCGCCCACGCCGGTCAGCCGGCGCGGCACGGCCAGCACCGCGTCGCGCCGCTGCCGGGCCTCCGGGTCGCGGGCCAGCCGCCGGGCCCGGCCCACGTGCCCCTGCGCGGCCGCCGCGGCCCACTCGGCCACGTCCGGCGCGATGCCGTCCCGGCGGACCAGCACCTCGGCCACCGCGGCCGGCGGCGGCTGGCGCAGCGGTACGACGCGGCAGCGCGACCGGATGGTCACGGAGATGTCGTCGGGGTGGGTGGACGGGGCGCAGAGCAGGAAGACGGTACGCGGCGGCGGCTCCTCGATCGCCTTGAGCAGCGCGTTGCCGGCGGCCTCGGTGAGCCGGTCGGCGTCCTCGATGATCACTACCTGCCACCGGCCACCGGACGGCGTGCTCGCCGCCCTGAGCACCAGCGCGCGCATCTCGCCGACACCGATGGAGAGCCCGTCCGGGACGACGAGGCGCACGTCGGCGTGCGTGCCGGTGAGCGTGGTGTGGCAGCCGGGGCAGCTGCCGCATCCGGTGCCGTGCACGCACTGCAGGGCGGCGGCGAACGCGCGGGCGGCCACCGACCGGCCGGATCCGGGCGGCCCGGTGAAGATCCAGGCGTGGGTCATCCCGGCGCCGGGATCGGCTTCAGCGGCGGGTGCCGGACCTGAGTCGGCGTCGGTGCCGTCGAGCTCCTCGGCGAGCGCGTCGAGGTCGTCGTACCCGCCCGCCGGCGCGCCGGCCGCGACGGGCACGGCGGCGCGCAGCAGCGCGGCGGCCGAGGCGGCGGCCCGCCGCAGCGTGTCCACCGCCTCGTCCTGCCCGACCAGATCGCCGAAGACGTCGGTCATCTTCGGGGTTGCTCCATCGTCACCAGCTCCGCGTCGGATAACTCAGGCTGGACCGAGGTGTCCGGGCCCTGCGCCGGACGCGGGTGCACGATCCCGCCCGGGTCGGCGAGGAGCTCACCCACCCGGCGGGCCACCGCGTCGGCGATCTCGTCCACCGGCCGGGACGCGTCGAGCACGAGGTAACGCTTCGGGTCACCGGCGGCCAGGTCGAGGAAGGCGTACCGGACGCGCTCGTGGAACGTCAGCGACTCGGCCTCCAGCCGGTCGGCCCCCTCGTTGCGCGTCTCCACCCGGCTCAGGCCGGTACGCGGCTCGACGTCGAGCAGCACCACCAGATCGGGCTTGAGCCCGCCGGTGGCCCAGGACGAGAGCCAGGAGACCTCGTCCACCGGCAGTGTCCGGCCGGCGCCCTGGTAGGCCAGTGACGAGTCGACGTACCGGTCACTGATCACCACCGCGCCGCGCACGAGCGCCGGGCGGACGACAGTCGCGACGTGGTGCGCCCGGTCGGCGGCGTAGAGCAGCGCCTCGGCGCGCGGCGACGGCGCCTCGTCCGTGCCGGTGTCCAGCACCAGCGAGCGGATCCGCTCACCGACCGGCGTGGCACCCGGCTCGCGGGTGACCACCACGTCCCGCCCCTGCGCGCGCAGGCGCTCGGCGAGCACGGCGAGCTGGGTGGACTTGCCGGCGCCCTCGCCGCCCTCGAAGACCACGAAGAGACCGCTGGAGACGAACGGCTCGGCCGGCATCAGCGGGCGGCCCCGGATCGAGCCCCACAGGTCGGCGAGGACCGGCACGCCCTTCTTGTCGTCCATCTGGCCGAACGCGCTGATGCCGGCGATGATGCCGGCCGCGCCGGCGGCGAGCAGCAGCAGGCGGGTCGAGGAGATGGAGATGCCCAGGTCGGCGATGGTGAGCTGGCGGGAGCCGCCGACGCCGACCAGGAGGCTGCTGAGCGCGATGGCGAGGATCAGCACCAGCCGGGTGCCGATCTGCACCACCGCGAAGACCCGGCCGCGTACCTCGTCGGCGACCTCGCCGCCGAGCAGCGTGGTGCCGGCCAGGAACGCCATGCCGGCGCCCGCGCCGACCAGGATCGCGCCGAGGATGGCCATCGACAGGTGGATGGCGAACGCGAGCACCAGCACCGAGGCGCTGGCGAGCACGATGCTCATGCCGAACCAGCGGCGGCGGGACATGTCCCGCACGATCATCGGACCGAGGCCGATGCCGAGCGCCAGGCCGACGAAGATCGCGCCGAAGAGCAGCGAGAACGCGGCGTCACCGGCGCCGAGCGAGTTGGCGAAGAACTTGGCCGTGCCGACCACGATGCCGCCGCCGGCGAACGCGCCGAAGATGCCCAGCACCAGGCCGCGGACGAGCGGGGTCTGGCCGATGTACTTCCAGCCCTCGGAGAACTGCCGGAACATGCTCTGCTCGGAGCGCTCGGCCTCGCCGCGCTGGGCGTGGCTGATCTCCTTGATCCCGAACGCCACCACGAGCGCGGTGGCCAGCCGGGAGAACGCGTTGAACCAGAGCGCGAGCTGGGCCGGCTCGGCCCAGTTCGGCAGGTCGCCGCCGACCGCGCCGCGGACGCCGCGGTCCAGCACGGCCAGCGCGATGGCCGCGGCCACCGGCGTGAGGCCGTAGGTGGTGATCAGCGTGAGCTGGTTCGCCGCTTCCAGCCGGGTACGCGGGATGAGGTTGGGAACCGCCGCTTCCTTGGCCGGGATCCACATCAGCGTGATCGACTCGATCAGGAACGTGGCGATCAGCGCCCAGCCGACCACCAGCCCGCCGGCGGCGCCGGTCAGCGCGTAGAGCGGGATCGAGGCGAACAGCACGAAGCGCAGCAGGTCGCAGATGACCATCGTCCACCGGCGGTCGAACCGGTCGGCGAACACGCCCGCCACCGGGCCGAGCACCAGCGCCGGGAGCAGCCGGATCGCTGTCACACCGCCGAACGCGGCGCCCTGGGCGGTGCTGCCGGAGACCTGGGAGGCGGCGAACAGCGCGGTGGCGAGCAGACCGAGCCAGTCGCCGAAGGAGGCGGCGCTGAGGACGATCCACAGCCTGCGGAACGGCCGGATGCGCAGCACCGAGCGGATGGCGGCGACGCCGGAGTGGTCGGCGGCTGTCCCGGGCGACGACACGCCGGGCGACTCGCCGTTGTTCTGGCTTTCGATGGCCGTACCTCCACGTGCCGGCCCAGGTCTGGGCATCCCCGGTGGAACACTCTAGTCGCGTGGGAGGAGTGGTCCTGCGCGACATTCACCTGCTCGCTGAGCCTAGGCCGCCGGGACCACCGCCCGCAGCCCGGACAGACGCGAGGGTATTTCGCATTCTCGCCCAGACAGTTAGCGTGCAGACGTGGCCATCGACCGTGACAAACTTCGCGAGCGTCTCGACCGGGCGACCGCTCACCTCGACCCGCCGTACGCGGTGGTCGACCTCTCCGCGTTCGACGCCAACGCCGGCGCGCTGACCGGCCGGGCCGACGGCAAGCCGCTGCGCGTGGCGAGCAAGTCGGTACGGGTCCGCGAGCTGCTGACCCGCGTGCTCGGCCGCCCCGGCTGGCAGGGCGTGATGGCCTTCACCCTGCCCGAGGCGGTCTGGCTCGCCCGCTCCGGCGTCAGCGACGACGTGCTGGTGGCGTACCCGACGGCGCACCGGGCCGGCCTCGCCGAACTGGCCGCCGACCCGGCGCTCGCCGACGCGGTGACGCTGATGGTCGACGACCCCGCCCAGCTCGACCTGATCGACCAGGTCTGCCCGCCCGCGCGCCGCCCCGCGCTGCGGGTCTGCCTCGACCTGGACGCCTCCTGGCGGCCGCTGCGGGGCCGGGTGCACGTCGGCGTGCGCCGCTCCCCGGTGCACAGCGCCACGGCGGCCGGCGCGCTCGCCGCCGCCGTCGCCGCCCGGCCGGGCTTCCGGCTGGTCGGCCTGATGTCGTACGAGGCGCAGATCGCCGGTCTGGGCGACGCGCCACCCGGGCAGGCGGTGCTCGGCTCGGCGATCCGGGTCGCGCAGCGCGGGTCGTACCGGGAACTGCTGGCCCGCCGCTCGGACGCGGTCGCCGCGGTACGCGAACACGCCGACCTGGAGTTCGTCAACGGCGGCGGCACCGGCAGCGTGGCCGCCACCAGCGCCGACCCCGCGGTCACCGAGGTCACCGCGGGCTCCGGCCTGTACGGGCCGACGCTGTTCGACGCGTACCGTGCCTGGCGGCCGACCCCGGCGGCGTTCTTCGCCTGCGCGGTGGTCCGACGCCCGGCGCCCGGGCTGGCGACGGTGCTCGGCGGCGGCTGGATCGCCTCCGGCCAGGCGGCGAGCAGCCGGCTGCCCCGGCCCTGGCTGCCGGACGGCCTGAAGCTGCTCGGCGCGGAGGGCGCCGGTGAGGTGCAGACGCCGCTGGCCGGGGACGCCGCGGACGACCTGCGGGTCGGTGACCGGGTGTGGTTCCGCCACGCCAAGGCCGGCGAGATGTGCGAGCACGTCAACGAGGTGCACCTGGTCGACGGGGACGCGGTGGTCGCGACGGTGCCCACCTACCGGGGCGAGGGCCACGCCTTCCTCTGACCCGCCGCCGGCGTGACGACGGCGGGCCCCGGCGCACCCGGGAACCCGCCGCTCGGCGTGCCGCTCAGCCCTGGGACACGGCCTCCGTGGGAGCGTTGACCTGCCGGTGCAGGTACTCCCGGATGAGGGCCTTCGCCTCGACCAGCACCCGCTCATCGCCGTCGGTGCGGCGGCGGAAGGCCAGCTTGATCAGGGCGTCGGCCGCCTCGACCGCGACCTCCAGGTGGAACCGCAGGTCGGGCACCCCAGCCAGGCCGAAACGCTCGGTGAGCACGCGGGCGAGCTGCTCCGCGATGACCCCGTTGTTGTCCCGCTGGTCGTCCAGCAGGTGCAGGTCGACCACGTCGCCGAAGTGCAGGGTACGGAAACCGGGGACGGTGCGGTGCATCGAGATGTACTCGTCGATCGCCGCGTCGACGCCGTCCCACCAGTGCGTCAGATCGTCCGACGCGAACCGCTCGTCGAGCCGCTGGAGGTAGGACTCCATGGTCCGCAGCGTCAGCGCCTGCACGATGGCCCGCTTGTCCGGAAAGAACTGGTACACCGACCCGATCGCCACCTCGGCGCGCTCGGCGAGCAGGGTCGTGGTCAGCCCTTCGTACCCCACCTCGTCGACGAGCTCGGCGCAGGCGTCCAGCATCCGCTGGACCCGCGCGACACTTCGACCCTGCACCGGTACCCGACGCAGCGGCCCGGTCGTGGCGGCTGGTGTGGACACTCGGCGCCACCCCCCTTCGACGGATGAACATATCTGCACGTCACGAGTCTGTGACTACCGGTACAACGAGCCGGGCTCGATTGCGGTATTTACCAGGCACAACGTTCCTGATATGAATTCAGTTCATATTCATGTCGAGGAGTGGCCGCGATGACCGGTACCACCGCCACCTGGTCCAACTGGGCCGGCAACCAGCACAGCTCCGCGCTCCTCACCGTGCGCCCGCGTAGCGTCTCCGACGTCGTCGAGGCGGTCCGTCAGGCCGCCGCGGCGGGCCGGACCGTCCGGGCCACCGGCAGCGGCCACTCCTTCACCGCCACGGCTGTGGCCGACGGGCACCGCATCGACCTCGCCGAACTGGAGACAGACGTCAGCGTCGATGTGGCGCGCCGCCTGGTCACCGTACCGGCTGGAATGACGTTGCACACGCTCAACGAACTGCTCGCCGGGCACGGCCTGGCGATGCCGAATCTCGGCGACATCGACGCCCAGACCATCGCCGGCGCTCTCTCCACCGGCACCCACGGCACCGGGGCGAAACTGGGCTGCCTGTCCACCTTCGTGGCCGGGCTGACGCTCGTCACCGGCACCGGCGAGGTGCTGCGCTGCTCGGCCGAGGAGAACCGCGACGTCTTCGACGCCGCCCGGGTCGGGCTCGGCGCGGTCGGCGTACTGGTCGAGGTCACGCTGCGCTGCGTCGACGCCTTCGTGCTGCGCGCGCACGAACGCCCCGCCCCGCTCGCCGAGGTGCTCGGCGACCTGCCCGGCCTGTACGAGGCGCACGACCACGCCGAGTTCTACTGGTTCCCGTACACCGACCGGGTGCAGGTCAAGACCAACGACCGGGTACCCGCCGACGACCAGCCGCTGCCCGGCTGGCGCGGCTGGCTCGACGACGAGTTCCTCTCCAACACCGTCTTCGCCGGCGCCTGCCGCCTCGGCCGCGCCGTACCCGCCCTCGCCCCCACGATCAGTGCCGTCTCCGCCCGCGCGCTCACCGAACGCACCTACACCGGCCGTTCCGACCAGGTCTTCTGCACACCGCGCCGGGTCCGCTTCGTGGAGATGGAGTACGGCCTGCCGCGCGAGGCGCTGCCCACGGCGCTGGCCGAGCTGCGCCGGATCGTGGACCGGCTGCCGTTCAAGGTGCTGTTCCCGGTCGAGGTGCGGTTCACCGCCGCCGACGACATCTGGCTGTCCCACTCGTACGGGCGGGACTCCGCGTACATCGCCGTGCACCAGTACGTGGGCATGCCGTACGAGCCTTATTTTCGCGCGTTCGAGCAGGTGGCGACGGAGCTGGGTGGTCGCCCGCACTGGGGCAAGCTGCACTGGCGCGATGCGGAGTCGCTGGCCACCGCCTACCCGAGATTCGAAGACTTCCGATCCGTCCGCACCCGCCTGGACCCCCACAACCTTTTCCAGAACCCGTACTTGACCCAGGTCCTAGGCTCCTGAAGATCTTGGAAGAAATGGGCCGTCATAGGTGCCGTTTCCTTCCAAGATCTCGGCTCACGCTCCGCCTCGCCAGCCCGCCGCTCGCAGGGCGGCGCGAAGCTGCGCGATCACCTCTTCCGGATGGGCGCGCAGGACCCAGGCGGGGAACCGGAGAACACGGTCGCCCTCGACCCACAGGTCGTTCTGTCGGCGCATGTCCGCCCAGGCGTGCGCCGGGTCGTGATGCTGTCCGCCGTCCACCTCGACGTGCACCCGCCACTGCTCGAAGTAGGCGTCGAGGTATCGCCGCCGGCCGGCGGAGTCCCGGCGGACCACCTGCCGGGTCGGTTCGGGCAGACCGGCGCGGCGGGCGAGACCGAGCAGGTCGAGTTCGCCCAGGGAGTGCGCGCCGCCCGCCGCATCGGTGGCAGTGGACAGGATCAGCCGCCTTCTGCGGATACGGGGCATCCGCTCCGCCACCTCGTGCAGGTCGTCACCGCCCACGAGCCGCTGCTGGAAGGCAGCCGCGACGATCGCCCGGGCCTGCATGTCGGTCGGTGCCCACTGCGCGGCGTCGACGATCGACCGGGCCACCGTAGTCCGGGGCGGCGCCGCGACCGGCACCACGTCGGAGTCGGGCAGATGGGTCGTCCGGTGCGCGAGCACGCCGGCCGGCAGCGGTGACCGACGGGTCGTGGCGGGCAGGAGCAGGTGGACCACCCGGTCCGGGAACCCCCGCAGCCCGCCTGCCTGAGCAGCGGTCACGCCACCCAGCAGTGCGGTGGGCCCGGCCGCCAGCACCGCGATCCACCGTCGCTGAGCGGCACCGACCGGTCCGTTGTGCGCGACGAGAACCGCCCGGTGCGCCTGCCGCCACCGGCCGGTCGCCACCCGATGGCGGATCGCCCCACGGGTGAGATGCGCCCGTGCCTGCTGGAGGCTGAGCACGTCCTCCTGCCGGAAGAGCAGCCAGGTCAGCTCGTCCGCATCATCCGACGGCAGCGCCCGCCGCATCCCCGCCCACGATTTCCCCACCCACCCACGGTGGCCCCAACGCGGCTGCTTCGCCGCCCTTGTGGACAACCACGAGATCTTGGAAGGAAAGGGCCGTCCTAGGGGCCCTTTCCTTCCAAGATCACTCGTTCGGGGTTGAGGTCGCCTTCTTGGGGGCCGCCTTCTTCGCGGGGGCCTTCTTCGCCGCGGTCGTCTTCTTGGCGGCCGTTGTCTTCTTGGCCGCCGTTGCCTTCTTGGCCGGGGCGGCCTTCTTCGCGGCCTTCTTCTTCGGGGCCGGGCCCTTCGCGCGCTTCTCGGCCAGCATCTCCGACGCCTGCTCCAGCGTCAGCTCCTCCGGCGTCTGCCCGCGCCGCAGCGACGCGTTGAACTCGCCGTCCGTGACGTACGGCCCGAAGCGCCCGTCCTTGATCACCAGCGGCTTCTCGGTGAGCGGGTCGTTGCCCATCTCCCGCAGCGGCGGCGCGGCGGCCCGGCGCTGGCGCGTCTTCGGGGCGGCCAGCAGCGCCAGCGCCTCGTCCAGCGTGACGGTGAACATCTTGTCTTCCGAGTCCAGCGAGCGGAACTCGTCACCGCGCTTGACGTACGGGCCGTAGCGGCCGTTGTTGGCGAACACCTCGGTGCCGTCCGGTGCCACGCCGATGAGCCGGGGCAGGCGCAGCAGCTGCAACGCCTGCTCCAGGGTGAGGCTGTCCGGCGACTGCGACCGCAGCAGCGACGACTTGCGCTCACCGCTGGCCACGTACGGGCCGAACCGGCCGGACTTGAGCAGGATCGGCTCGCCGGTCGACGGGTCGTCGCCGAGCTTGCGCTCACCGCCGCCGCCGAGGAACAGCTCGTGCACCTTCTCCGGGGTCAGCTCGTCCGGCGCGAGGCCCTCCGGGATCGGCGCCCGGTCGCCCTGCGAGCCGCCCTCCTCGCCCTCGACCTCACCCGAGGCCGAGCCCGAAACCGAGGCCGTGCCCGAAACCGAACCGGGGAGCGCCCGCTGCAGGTACGGCCCGTACCGGCCGACCCGGACGACGACCTCGCGGCCCTCGTCGTCGGTGAACAGCGGGATCGAGTTGACGCTGCGCGCGTCGATCTCGCTGAGGTTCTCGGTGACCAGCTTCTTCAGGCCACCGGCGTGCGCGATGGCCTGGTCGCCGGTGCCGTTTGTGCTGCCGAAGTAGAAGGAGGTGAGGAAGTCGACGGCGGCGTGGTCGCCACCGGCGATCTCGTCCAGCTCGTTCTCCATGCTGGCCGTGAAGTCGTAGTCGATCAGGCGCGGGTAGTGCCGCTCCATCAGCCCGATCACCGCGAACGCCAGGAACGTGGGGATCATGGCCTGGCCGCGCTTGGTCACGTACCCGCGGTCCTGGATCGTCTGCATGATCGACGCGTACGTGGAGGGGCGGCCGATGCCCAGCTCCTCCAGGGCCTTCACCAGCGACGCCTCGGTGTAGCGCGACGGCGGCTGGGTGTGGTGGCCCTGCGCGGCCAGCTCGTCGGCGGTCAGCGGCTGGTCCTTGACCAGCGTGGGCAGCCGCCGCTCGGCGTCCTCGGCCTCGGCGTTCTCGTCGTCGCTGGACTCGACGTACGCGCGCAGGAAGCCCGGGTCGGTGATGGTCTTGCCGGTCGCCCCGAAGTCGGCCTCCTCCTGGGCGGAGGAGACGGCACGGATGCGCACCGACACGCTGGAGCCGACCGCGTCGGTCATCTGCGAGGCGATGGTGCGCCGCCAGATCAGCTCGTAGAGCTTGTACTCCTCGGCGGACAGCTCCTTGGCCACCTCGCCGGGGGTGCGGAAGTTGTCGCCGGCCGGGCGGATCGCCTCGTGCGCCTCCTGCGCGTTCTTCACCTTGCCGGTGTAGCGGCGCGGCTCCGGCGGCACGCTGCGCTCGCCGTACAGCTCGACGATCTGCCGGCGGGCCGCCGCGATGGCCGTCTCGGACAGGTTCACCGAGTCGGTACGCATGTAGGTGATGTAGCCGTTCTCGTACAGGCGCTGCGCGGTGCGCATCGTCTGCTGCGACGAGAACCGCAGCTTGCGGGCCGCCTCCTGCTGGAGCGTGGAGGTGATGAACGGCGCGTACGGGCGGCGACGGTAGGGCTTCTCCTCGACCCGGGTGACGGTGAACGGCCGGTCGGCCAGGCGGGCGGCGAGCCCCCGGGCCCCGCCCTCGTCGAGGTGGACGACACCCGCTCCGGCGCGAACACGACCCGTGGTCGGCTCGAAGTCCTTGCCGGTGGCGATCCGGTCACCGTTCAGCGCGACCAGCGTGGCGTTGAACGTACGCGGGCCCTCGCCCGGCTTCGCCACCGCGAGCGTGGCCAGGATGTCCCAGTACTCGGCGGTGCGGAACGCCATCCGCTGGCGCTCCCGCTCGACCACGATCCGGGTCGCCACGGACTGCACCCGGCCCGCCGACAGCTTCGGCATGACCTTCTTCCACAGCACCGGCGAGACCTCGTACCCGTAGAGGCGGTCGAGGATGCGCCGCGCCTCCTGGGCGTCGACCAGGTCGCGGTCGATCTCCCGGGGGTTGGCCACCGCGGCCTGGATGGCCGGCTTGGTGATCTCGTGGAAGACCATCCGCTTGACCGGCACCTTGGGCTTGAGCGTCTCCACCAGGTGCCAGGCGATGGCCTCGCCCTCGCGGTCCTCATCCGTCGCCAGGAAGATCTCGTCGACCTCCTTGGCCAGCTTCACCAGCTTGCTGATCTGCTGCTTACGGTCGGCCGACACCACGTAGAGCGCGTGGAAGCCGTTGTCGACGTCGACGCCGAGGCGCGCCCACGGCTCACCCTTGTACTTCGCCGGGACGTCGGCGGCGTTGCGGGGCAGGTCCCGGACGTGGCCGAAGCTGGCCTCCACGACGTACCCCGGGCCGAGGTAGCCCGAGATCGTCTTGGCCTTCGCCGGAGACTCGACGATGACCAGACGGGTGGTTCCAGCGTTGCTCGGCACGTCTCTCCCCGACCTCACTCCTACGCCATGCCCGCTTCGGGCCGTGTTGCGCCACCCGGACCACGGGCGGTCCGGATGTCCAACGTAACGCGCCGTCCGCGTTCCGGGTTTCGTGGGCGGCAAACGGGCCGCTCTCCCGGCCACCGCCGGCCGCACCCTGCCGGACGGCGTCACGGTACACCGTGGGTAGGGCGGCAGGCGTGTCACTGTGACGATCGCGTACACCCGGCGGAGCCGTCTCCGGGTGTCCGGGTTCGGACACCGGACGGTCAGCCGGGCGCGCCCGGCCACTCCGCCGCCGGCGCCGTGACCGGCCGTTCCCCCACCAACTCGGCCAGCCGCGACATGCGCCGCCCGCCGATCCGGAACGCGGGCCCGCCCTCGTCCGGCTCCACGAACGCGGCCGGCAGGCCGACCGCCGCCAGCGCGGCGCGCACCACCGGCCAGCACGGCTCGTCGGCCGGTCCGAGCCGCAGCCGGAACCCGGCCGGCTCGGCCGTGCCGGCCGCGGCCGCCCAGAGCCGCAGCCGCCGCCCGTCCAGGTGGAATCGGGCCGGTGGCCGCTTCACCGCCCCGCGCAGCCAGGCCCGCGCGAGCGGCGCCAGCATGCTCGTGTACGCGGTGCGCACCCGGTGCCGCCCGTCCTCGGTCGGCTCCCAGCTCGCCGGCACGCCCCGGGCGCCCAGCTCCGCCACCAGCACGTGCACCCGCCAGGCGGCGTCCACCACCACGGAGATCCGGGCCGTGCCGCCCATCCGCCCCACCTCACCCGGCCCGGCGAGCAGGCCGGCGAGATCCGCTAGCGCGGGATCGGCCGCCTCGGTGGAGAACAGCGAGGGCTGGCGGGCCGGTTTCGGGGTGGGAGGGGTCAGCGACACTCCGGGACCTCGTCGAAGGCCTCTTTCAGCTCGGTCGAGTTGAGCTTGCTGGTGTCCAGCGCGCTCGCGTCGTACTCCTTGTTGAGCGTGTCCACGGCGGCGCGCACGCCGTCGTAGAACGGGCCGGCCTGGGCGGTGTCGAGCCCGTCGATGGCGGACCGGGCCCGGCCGTACGCGTCGCGCATCTTGCTCAGCGACCCCAGGAACCCGGCGGACACCTCGGCGCCGCGCTCGGCCTCGGGCACGCCCGCCTCCTCGACCTTGCGCCGGGCCGTCTCGCTGGCCTGCTCGGCGCCGGCGAAGAGCCGGACCAGGTTCTCCTTGGCCTGCGCCGGAGTGGTCTGCGCGGTCATCTGCTGCTGGGTGCTGCTGGTCAGCTTGGAGATCTCCGCGCGCCACGGGGTGAGCGCCTGGCACACCGACGCGGCCCAGACCCGGGGGCTCGGGCCGCCGCCGCACCCGGCGACGACGAGGACCAGCGTGGCCAGGACCACCGTGAGCTTTCCGGCGGTTGCCGCCCGGCGCGTACGCATGCGTTGCAGCGTACGACCTCCGGGCGGAACCGCCACCGCTCAGGTTTGCCGGGCACGGGGCTCCCGGCCGGCCGGGACCGGCCGGGAGCCGTCGCGTGGACCTCAGGCGTTGACCGTCTCCGGGCGCTGGTCCGGCTTGCCGGCGTCGCTGTCCGAGTCGGTCATCGCCACGCCCTTGCGCTTGCTGAACACCACGGCCCCCGCGATGATCAGCGCGGCGACCACGGCGATCGTGATGCGCAGCGGGTTGTTCTGGTCGTTGCCCACGCTCCAGGCCACCACGGCCGGCGCGATCAGCAGCGAGACCAGGTTCATCACCTTGATCAGCGGGTTGATCGCCGGGCCGGCGGTGTCCTTGAACGGGTCGCCGACGGTGTCGCCGATGACGGTGGCGGCGTGCGCGTCGGAGCCCTTGCCGCCGTACGCGCCGTCCTCCACCAGCTTCTTGGCGTTGTCCCAGGCGCCACCGGAGTTGGCCAGGAACACCGCCATCAGCGTGCCCGCGCCGATCGCGCCGGCCAGGTACGCGGCCAGCGCGCCCGGGCCGAGGCCGAAGCCGACAGCGATCGGGGCCAGGATGGCCAGCAGGCCGGGGGTCAGCAGCTCGCGCTGGGCGTCCCGGGTGCAGATGTCCACGACCTTGCCGTACTCGGGCCGCTGGGTGCGGTCCATGATGCCGGGCAGCTCACGGAACTGGCGGCGTACCTCCATCACCACGGCGCCGGCCGAGCGGGACACCGCGTTGATGGCCAGGCCGGAGAAGAGGAAGACCACCGCGGCGCCGATGATGAGGCCGACCAGGTTGCGGGGGTTGGCGACGTTGAGCGAGTTGAGGATCTCGTTGCCGACGTCGTTCACGCCCGCGTCCTCGTACGAGGAGCGCAGCGTGTCGGTGTACGAGCCGAACAGCGCGGTGGCGGCCAGCACGGCGGTGGCGATCGCGATGCCCTTGGTGATCGCCTTGGTGGTGTTGCCGACGGCGTCCAGCTCGGTGAGCGTCCGCGCGCCGTGCTCGTCGATGTCGCCGGACATCTCGGCCACGCCCTGCGCGTTGTCGGAGATCGGGCCGAACGTGTCCATGGCGACGATGACGCCGACGGTGGTGAGCAGGCCGGTGCCGGCCAGCGCGACGGCGAACAGCGACAGCGTGATCGAGCTGCCGCCGAGCAGGAACGCGCCGAACACGCCGGCGCCGATCAGCAGCGCCGAGTAGACGGCCGACTCCAGGCCGACGCTGATGCCGGCGAGGATGACGGTGGCCGGGCCGGTCTGCGAGCTCTTGCCGATGTCCTGCACCGGGCGCCTGTTGGTCTCGGTGAAGTAGCCGGTCAGCGCCTGGATCGCGGCGGCCAGCACGATACCGATCACGACCGCGCCGATGGCCACCAGCCGCGGGTTGCGGTCGACGTCGGTCAGCCCGCCCTCCAGCTCGGCGAACGTGGCCGGCAGGTAGGCGAACGCGGCGATCGCGACGAGCACCGCGGCGATGAGCGCGGAGAGGTAGAAGGCCCGGTTGATGGCGGTCAGGCCGTTGCGGTCGCTGGCGCGCAGCCGGGTGATGAAGACGCCGACGATCGCGACGAGCACGCCGATGGTGGAGATGATCAGCGGGAAGACCAGGCCGGTCTCACCGAACGCGGCCCGGCCCAGGATCAGCGCCGCGACGAGCGTGACCGCGTACGACTCGAACAGGTCCGCGGCCATGCCGGCGCAGTCGCCGACGTTGTCGCCCACGTTGTCGGCGATGGTGGCGGCGTTGCGCGGGTCGTCCTCCGGGATGCCCTGCTCGACCTTGCCGACC
This sequence comes from Micromonospora sp. C41, assembly GCF_018070485.1. Lineage (NCBI taxonomy): Bacteria > Bacillati > Actinomycetota > Actinomycetes > Micromonosporales > Micromonosporaceae > Micromonospora > Micromonospora sp. C41. The sequence goes on from NZ_JAGPXP010000008.1 coordinate 75,378, forward strand.
AGGTCGGCGCCGACGTCGGCGGCCTTGGTGAAGATGCCGCCGCCGACCCGCATGAACATGGCGAGCAGCGCGGCGCCGAAACCGAAGCCCTCCAGCACGGTCGGGGCGTCACCCCGGTAGATCAGCACGACGAGCGCCGCGCCGAACAGACCGAGGCCGACGGTGAGGAAGCCGACCACGCCGCCGGTGCGGAAGGCGATCTTCATGGCGCCTTCGCGTCCGCCTTCGCGCTCCCGCGCGGCCGCTGCCACCCGCAGGTTGGCGCGGGTGGCCAGCCACATGCCGGCGCCGCCGATGAACGCGCTGAACAGCGCACCCACCACGAAGAACGCCGAGCGGCCGAGCTTCACCAGCGTTTCGTTGCCGTCGGTGTCGTGCACCGGCAGCAGGAACAGCAGCACGACGGCGATCACGACGAAGATCGCCAGCGTGCGGAACTGCCGCAGCAGGTACGCCGACGCGCCCTCCTGCACCGCGCCGGAGATCTCCTGCATGTTTGTGGTTCCCTTACCGGCCGCCAGGACCGCCCTGGTGAGGGCGGCCGCGAAGACGAGCGCCACCAGCGCGATGACCGCGGCGATGACGACGTACGTCACGTTGGCTCCGGTAAGGGACAGTGCGCCGCCGTCAGCGGCCAAGGTCCCGGACATCTATGTCCTCCTGTACCGAACAACTCGCGCCGGCCGGTGGAGACGCACGGGCCGACGCCTGGATGCGGACTCGCAAGCGCGCGCCAACCCACTCCGGCGGACCGTTCCCGCTGGCTACGGGACGGGATCACTTGCTGACAACCCGGGTACTGTAGCCCTCCGGCGTGGCGAGGGTCACAGGCAGGGGGCACCGTGTCTCGATGATCTTCGTAACTGTGTTATACGAAGAAATCTGATATATGGCCCGGTCAACACGACGAGGCCGCGCTCCCCGTGCGGGGAACGCGGCCTACGTGAACGGAAAGGTCAGGCGCGTCCGGCCGGCCAGGTCATCCGGACCTCGGTGCCGACGCCCTCGTCGACCGGGCGGACCTGGAGGTCCTCCACGAAACCGGCGAGCAGCGCGAAGCCCACCCCGGTGGTGAGCGCGTCCTCGCTCAGCGACTCCTTGGCCAGCTCGTCCGGCCCGAGCGCGGCCAGGCCGAGGCCCGCCTCGATCGGCGCCCGGTCCACCACCCGGACCGTGTAGCCACCGGTGTCGGACATCTCCACGTACACCGGATCCGCCAGGCCGTACTGCCGGTGCAGCGCGACCGCCCGCGTGCACGCCTCACCGATGGCCAGGCGCACCTCGTCCAGCAGGTCCTCGCGTACGCCGGCCCGCCGGGCCACCGCGACGCCGACCAGGCGTGCGGTACGCACGTGCACCGGGGCCGGAGAGAAGGAAAGCTTGACGGTGGCCATCACGCGCCGGTGGAGTCGGCGGCGATGGCCGCGTCGACCGTCGGATGCAGCGGGAAGACCTGGTCCAGGGCGGTGATCCGGAAAATCTTGAGCAGCGGCTCCTTGTCGCAGACCAGGGCGAACGAGCCGCCGGCCGAGCGCAGCCGCTTGAGCGCGCCGACCAGCACGCCCAGTCCGGTCGAGTCGAGGAAGTCCACCCGACCCAGGTCGACCACCACGTGGCGGGCCCCGCCGTCGATCAGCTCAAGAAGCCGTTCCCGCAGGCGGGGGGCGGTGTAGACGTCCACCTCACCACCGACCTCGAGCACCGTGTGCTCCCCCACGGCGCGGGTCGCCAGCGACAGCTCCATCGGCCCCTCCTCGGTAAACTCTCCAGGGCATCTAACCATCCCCCGTGCGGCCCTCTCGGATCACCGGCCACGCCCCTCCCTTACCCCCACCCTGCGGTTCCCAATTCCGAACACCAGTGCGAGAGTGCAGGACGTGACCGACCACAGCCCCGGCCCGCGGCGTGCTCCGGGTGAGCTGCTGCGCCGGCTGCGGCTGCGGCACCCCACCGACCCGGTCACCCACGTCGAGCGCGTCGCGGCCCGGGCCGGCGAGCCGGTCGGGTGGCCCGGCTGGGCGCCGGAGGAACTGCGGGCGGCGTTCGCGCGGCGCGGCGTCACCGCCCCGTGGCGGCACCAGGCCGAGGCCGCCGAGCTGGCGTACGCCGGCAATCACGTCGTGGTGGCCACCGGCACGGCGTCCGGCAAGTCCCTGGCGTACCAGCTGCCCGCGCTGAGCACGCTGCTCGCCGACCCGCGCGCCACTGTGCTCTACCTGGCGCCGACCAAGGCGCTCGCCGCCGACCAGCTCCGCGCCGTCGCCGGTCTCGACCTCGACGGGGTACGCCCCGCCACCTACGACGGGGACACTCCGCGCGCCGAACGGGAGTGGATCCGGCGGCACTCCCGGTTCGTGCTGACCAACCCGGACATGCTGCACCACGGCATCCTGCCCGGCCACGCCCACTGGTCCGGGTTCCTGCGCCGCCTCGCGTACGTGGTGGTCGACGAGTGCCACACCTACCGGGGCGTCTTCGGCTCACACGTCGCGCACGTACTGCGGCGGTTGCGGCGGCAGTGCGCGCGCTTCGGGCGTACCCCCGTGTTTCTGCTGGCCTCGGCCACGTCGGGTGACCCGGCGACGGCGGCCGGGCGGCTCACCGGCCTAGCAGTCACCGCCGTCACCGAGGACACGTCGCCGCGTGGCGGCGTGACGTTCGCGCTCTGGGAGCCGCCGCTGCTGCCGCCCTCCGACTCGGCTCCCGACGCCGACCTCGTCCAGGTCCGGCGCTCCGCGCTGCGGGAGACCGCCGACCTGCTCGCCGACAGCGTGGTCGAGGGGGTACGCACGCTCGCGTTCGTGCGGTCCCGCCGGGGCGCCGAGGTGGTCGCCGCGAACGCCCGGCGGTCGCTGGACGAGGCGGTCCCCGGCCTCGGCGAGCGGGTGGCCGCCTACCGGGCCGGCTACCTGCGCGAGGAACGCCGCGAGCTGGAACGGGCGCTGCTGCACGGCGACCTGCTCGGGCTCGCCTCCACGAACGCGCTCGAACTCGGCGTCGACCTGGTCGGGCTGGACGCGGTGCTGATCTGCGGCTGGCCCGGCACCCGCGCGTCGCTGTGGCAGCAGGCCGGGCGGGCCGGGCGCTCCGGCGACGAGGCGCTCGCCGTGCTGGTGGCCCGGGACGACCCGCTCGACACCTACCTGGTGCACCACCCGGAGGCGCTGTTCGGGCGGCCGGTCGAGGCGACGGTGCTCGACCCCGCCAATCCGTACGTCCTCGCGCCGCAGCTCGCCTGCGCCGCCCACGAGTCCCCGCTCACCCCCGCCGACCTTGACCTGTTCGGTGAGGGCGCGAAGGAAGCGGTGGACTCGCTGGTCGAGGCGGGGGCGCTGCGGCAGCGGCCCACCGGCTGGTACTGGCGGCACCGGGAGCGCCCCGAGGTCGACCTGCGCGGTGAGGGCGGCGCCCCGGTCTGCGTGGTGGAGGAGTCCACCGGCCGGCTGCTCGGCACCGTCGACGGCGGATCGTCGCACTTCCTGCTGCACACCGGCGCGGTCTACCTGCACCAGGGCGTCTCGTACGTGGTCGACTCACTCGACCTGGCCGACGGGTGCGCGCTCGTGCACGCCGAGGAGCCGGACTGGTCCACCCACGCCCGCGACGTCACCTCACTGTCGGTGGTGTCGGTCCGCTCGTACGTGGACGCCGGCCCGGTCGGTCTCTTCCTCGGCGAGGTGGACGTGACCAGCCAGGTGGTGTCGTACCAGCGGCGGCGCATCGCCACCGGCGAGGTGATCGACACCCGCCCGCTCGACCTGCCGGCCCGGGAGCTGCGCACCGTCGCGGTGTGGTTCACGCTCTCCCCCGAGTCGCTGACCGCCGCCGGTGTCGAGGCGGCCGACGTGCCGGGCGCGCTGCACGCCGCCGAGCACGCCGCCATCGGCCTGCTGCCGCTGATGGCGACCTGCGATCGCTGGGACATCGGTGGGCTGTCCACCGCCCTGCACCCGGACACCGAGGCGCCCACGGTCTTCGTCTACGACGGGCATCCCGGCGGGGCGGGTTTCGCCGAGCGGGCGTACGGCACCGCCGCCGCCTGGCTGCGCGCCACCCGGGACGCGATCGCCGAGTGCGGGTGCGAGACCGGGTGCCCGTCGTGCGTCCAGTCCCCGAAGTGCGGAAACGGCAACAATCCGCTGGCGAAGGCAGAGGCGGTGAAGGTCCTCGACGTGGTGCTGGTGAATCTCGCCACGGTCGGCGGCCCGGACGCGGGTGCCGACCCGGACCCGCCCACCTCTGGCCCGGAGGCGGACGGCCCGGAGGCGGGTGCCGGCCCGGACGCGGGCGGCCCGGGGAGCGGCGAGGTGTTGCCCCGGCAGGGCGACCGGGTGGCCCGCCCAGCTCAGACGGCCGGTGGCCCACCCGCCTGACCTGGTCCGCGCCCGTCGGGTGGGGCCTCCCGCCAGTTCGGGGAGGTTGCTGTATCGGCGGGTGCTGGACCCCGACACTTCGCCGAACTGGTGTCGATCAAGGTGGGCCGTGGCCCCGGGGGTCTGGTTGGTGGGACGGGTGCATGAGGGCAGGGCCCTCGGGGCATTGATGTATGGGAGCGCTTCCATGCATCATTTCCGGTAGCGCAGGTGACCCCAGACCCGTCCCGCCGGAGGTGCCGCCGTGGCCGACACGATCGCCGAGACCGTCGAGTTGCTCTACACCATCGACCAGGAAAACCTAACCCCCGACCAGCAGATCGCGCTGGGCACCGCGCTGGCCACGCTCGCCCAGGCGGAGCGGCTGGAGCAGATCAACGAGCGCCTGCGCGGCATTCACCAGGTGCTGAACAGTTGGGCGATGAAGGCCACGGTCGACGGCGGTCGTTGACCTTTCGTCGTCGTTCGCCTTGTGGGGTGGGTGGGTGCCCGGAAGCCGGAGGCCCTCGCGAGCGGTGATCCTGGCGCGAGCGGGGGCAAGCGGCGGCGGGCCTGCTGTGCGAGACTCCGGCGACCCCTCGAAGGAGATCTGATGTCGCTCGACAACCTGCAGGCCCATAACCGGTTCATCGTCCGACAGCGGATCCGGATGATGGTCAACCAGTACGAGGTGCACGCCGCGGCACCCGACGGCTCCGAGGCCGGGCTGCTCGCGTTCGCGCAGCAGAAGCGGCTCGCCTTCAAGGAGCAGGTGACCATCTACACCGACGACTCCAAGCAGTACCCCCTTCTCGGGTTCAAGGCCCGGCAGCGGCTCGACCTCGGCGCCACATACGACGTGACCGACCACGCCGGCAACCCGATCGGGCTGTTCCGCAAGGACTTCGCGCAGTCGCTGCTGCGCTCGACGTGGCACGTCGAGCAGCCCGGGCTGCCGCCGGCCACCGGGCAGGAGCGCAGCCTGCCGGTCGCGCTGCTGCGCCGGTTCGTCGACTCGCTCTCCTGGCTGCCGTACCACTTCGACTTCGTGGCCGGTGGCCAGCCGGTGTTCTCGGTCGACAAGAAGTGGGGCCTGCGCGACCGGTACGTCGTCGACATCCACCACCCGCAGATCGACCGGCGCCTGGTCATCGCGATGGCCGTCGGGTTGGACGCGCTCCAGTCCCGCTGACCCCGCGCCACCTTTTCCACCACCCGCCGGCCGAGCCGGGAGCGCCAGCGATCGACGCCCCCGGCTCGGCCGCCTCAACCGTCGGTGTCCCGGGCCGGCCCGGCCCGGGACGTCGCGGTGGCGTCCCGGGTCAGCCCGGGCAGCGGCTCGACACGTACCCGCGCCGTGACGATCAGATCGAGCCCGTCGATCCGGCAGCCGGTCATCCGGCCGCCGTTGGCCGCCACCAGCTCGGCCGCGCGAGCGCACGCGCCCTCGACGCCGTCGAGCACCCGCCCGGCACCGGCGAGCGCCCCGAAGTCCGCCGCGTTGCGGGCCTGGTGCCGAGCACAGCGGGCGGCCCCGAGCGCCGCGCCGAACATCCCGACCAGCACGAACACCAGCCCGATCGCGAGCAGGCACACAGTGGCTCCGCCCCGCTCGGCGGCGGTTCGGCGCGACGCCCGGACGGCCGTCACGGCACCGGCCCCGGCGCGCCGGGTTCCACAGCCGCCGCCGCCTGCCCCGACACGCTCAGTCGCGGCAGCAGCGCGCCGAACGTCCGGACCGGCGCCCGAACCGTCGCCGTGACCCGGTCGCCTGCCACAGTCACCGACACCTCGGCGCCGTCGGGCGCGTACCGCTGGCCGGCGACCTCGCCGGACTCGCCCCGGGCCGCAGCGAGCGCCGCCTCCCGGGCTGCGTCGACGCAGCCGACCCGGGTACCGACCGCGTTCACCGCCGTCAGCCCCGCGACGAGCAGCAGCATGAGCGCCGGCAGGCCGGCCGCCAGTTCGGCGGTGAAGGAGCCCCGCTCGCACGCTGCCCACGAACGTCCCCGGCGGAGCAGGCGGACGAGGGCACGCCCGACCGCCCCGGCCCGGATGCCGGCAGCGCCGCGGATCGGGCCCGCTTCGGCCGGGACGCCCAGCGGGTGCGCCGGAGTGGGAAACCAGCGGTCGGCCCACCGGCGCCGGATCACTTCAGGGCCCGGTCGATGACGGCGGTCAGCGCGGACTGCACGTTGCCGGAGGTCAGCACCTTCAACAGGATGCCGGCGAAGGCGACCGCGGCGAGCGTGCCCACGGCGTACTCGGCGGTGTTCATGCCGGCGTCACCCCGCAGGCGGGTGAGGAGTTTGCGCATGTCGTAGTCCCTTCTCGATGGTTCACAGCACGTCGCCGAGAACAGCGACGATCACCGGCACCAGACCGGCGAGAATGAAGGCGGGCAGGAAGCAGAGCCCGAGCGGCAGCACGATGAGCACGCCCGCGCGCCGGGCGGCCGCCTCCGCGGCGGTCGACCGTTCGGCGCGGAGGTCGTCGGCGAGCCGGGTCAGCGCGCGAGCCAACGCGGCACCGCTGTTCGACGACCGGACCGCCGCCGCGACCACGGGTTCGGCCCCGGCCACGCAGCTCAGGTGCGCCCATGCCTCGGTTGCCGTACCGCCCAGGCCCAGCGTGCGGCCCACCCGGCCGAGCCGGTCAGCGAGCGGACCGCCGAGCGCCTCGGCGACCGCCAGCGCCGAACGGTCGACCGGCGCGCCCGCCCGCAGCGCGGCGGCCAGCAGGTCCGCGGCCAGCGGCAGATCGGCCGTCTCCCGCAGCCGTCGGTCCCGGACGGCGCGCGGCTCGATCCGCCGGAGCAGGCGATCGGCGGCGACACCGGCCAGCAGCCCGAGGAACAAACCGGTCCAGCCGCCGACCACCACCGGCACGGCCAGCCCGGCCAGCGCCGCGCCCAGCCGTACCCGATCCGGCCACCACGCCGGGCGGGGCCGCCGGGGCGCCGGGGCGAGCCGGCGCAACCGCCGGGCCGGGCGGGCCACCGGAACGGCGACGAGCAGGAGCGACGCGGCGCCACCGAGGCACACGGCGGCCAGCACCTGGCGGGACATCAGACGGCCCGCCTGGGTGTGACGCCGAGCCGCTCCGCCCAGAGCAGCCCGCCGACCTGCAACGCGACGGCCGCCAGCGCGCTGCCGCCACCTACCTGCGTGTGCAGGAGCACCGCCACCGGGTCCACCCCGATGCCGTAGCCCAGGCCGATCCCGCCCAGGGGCAGCGCGGCGAGCAGCCAGGCGGTCGCCCGGGCCCCGGCGGCCTGGGCGGCGGCAGCGGCGAGCCCCCGGTCGGCGGCGCGGGCGTCGGCCTCGATCCGTTCCAGCAGGTCGGCCAGGGGCGCTCCGGTGCGGTCGGCCAGCTTCCCGGCGGCCCGGGCCAGGCGCGCGACTCGGCCCGGCCCGTCTTCCAGGTCGGCCGGCAGCCCGGCCCGCAGGTCGGCGGCGACGGCGGCGAGCCGGTCGAGGTCGCGGCGGTGCGCGAGCGCGGCCGCCCTTCGGGTACGCCGACGCAGCACCGCCCGGGCCGCGAGGACGCCGTAGGTGGCCAGCGCCAGGGCCGCCACCGGACCGCCGAGCAGCGCCCCGGACACGGCGCCGAGCAGCGCCGCCACGGGTAGCGCGCGTCGAGGCGTGAACAGCGTCGGCGGACCGGCGGCCCGGTCGCCGTCCGCCCCTAGCGTCCCCGGGCCGAGGCCGACCCACCGCCGTGCCCGATGCGCCAGCGCGGACGCAGGCCCGAGGCCGGCCCGCTTCCCTGCCCGTTGCGCCGGCTCGGGAGCAGGCCCGCCGCCGGTCCACTGCCCTGCCCGGTCGGCGGCAGGGCCGGGGCTGATCCACTGATGTGCCGGGTGCCCGGCTCCGGGCCGACGTGGTTCCCGAGCGCGGCCCGGTGGCTGGCCGGACGACTGCGGCCCGGCGTCGAGCGGACGGCGCGAACCGCCTGCCCGCTGGGCCGGGCCGCCGCCCAGGACCGCCAGTCGCCGGGCGCGACCCGCGCGTACCGGCCAGGCGACGGCCGCTGCCGCGACCGCGAGAAGCAGCGCCACCAGCCCGAGCTGCGCGGTCACGACGGTTCCGCCCCGGGCACCTGGAGGACCGGCGGCACCGGCACACCCCGCTGCCGCAGCAGGGCGCCGAGCGCACGGGCCGCCGGACCGGGACCCCGCCCTCGTACCCAGGCCGGAACCACTGTCACCACACGGTCGGGGCCGTCGGGCAGCAGCAGGCCGATGGAGTCCAGCACCCGTCCCTCGCCGGTCCGGCGGAGCTGGAGGACGACCTGCAGCGCGGCGGCGACCTGCGCGTGCAGTGCGAGGCGCGGCAGACCGCCGAGCATCCCGAGCGCTTCCAGCCGGGCCGGGACGTCGGCCGGAGCGTTCGCGTGCAGCGTCCCCGCCCCGCCGTCGTGGCCGGTGTTCAACGCGGCGAGCAGGTCCACCACCTCGGCGCCCCGGCACTCGCCCACGACCAGCCGGTCCGGCCGCATCCGCAGTGCCTGCCGGACCAGGTCACCGAGCCCTACCGCCCCGGCGCCCTCGACGTTCGCGGTGCGCGCCTGCAACCCGATCACGTGCGGGTGCACCGGCCGCAGCTCGGCGGCGTCCTCCACCAGCACGATCCGCTCGGTGCCGGGCACCAGCCCGAGCAGCGTGTTGAGCAGCGTCGTCTTGCCGGAGCCGGTGCCGCCGCTGACCAGGTACGCGAGGCGGCCGGCCACCACTGCGGCGAGCAGCGGCGCGACCGGCCGGGCAACCGTGCCCCGGTCCACCAGCTCGTCGAGGGTGAACGGCCGCTGCCGGAAGGTACGCAGCGACAGGTACGGCCCGTCGGTCGCCACCGGCGGCAGCACGGCGTGCAACCGGGTGCCGTCGGGCAGCCGCGCGTCGGCGTACGGCGCGGCGTCGTCCAGCCTGCGTCCGGCAGCGGCGGTGAGGCGCTGCGCCAACCGGCGCACGTCGTCGAGCGTGCCCAGCGGCACCGCCACCTGACGCAGTCCCTGCCCCCTGTCGACCCAGACCCGTACCCCGTTCACCAGCACGTCGGTGACCTGCGGGTCGGCGAGCAGCGGCGCGAGCGGACCGGCGCCGATCAGGTCGTCGTGGACCCGGTCGGCGATCCGCAGCAACGTGGTGTCGCCGAGCACCGCGGTCGCCGGTTCGGCGCGTACGGCCGAGACGATCGCCGCCGGGGTGACCGGCGTCGCCTCGGCGGCGAACCGGTGCCGGACCCGGACGGCCAGTTCCCCGGGGTCGGCCGGCCCGGTCATGCCGCACCCGCCGCCGACGACCCGACCAGCTCGTCCACGAGCCGCTGACACAGGACGGCGAGTGGGCCCTTGCCGCTCGCGCCCGGCGCCTCGCCCCGCTCCAGCCCTCGGCACAGCCCCGGCTCGGGCCGCAGCGTGCCGGCGAGCGGTAGGCCCAGCGCCCGGGACACCTCGGCCGCGCGGAGCCGGCCGGGCGCCGGGCCGCGCACGATCACCGACAGGTCGACGCAGTGTGGCGCGGCGAGGGCGGCGACCCGGGCCGCCGCGGCTGCCGCCCGCAGCTCGGCCGGTACGACGACCAGCGCGCGGTCGGCGGCCTGGAGCGCGATCACCGCCGCGTCGTCGAGGTGCCGGGGCAGGTCGAGCACGACCAGGTCCCGCCCGCGACGGCCGGCGTCGACAGTGGCGGCCATCGCCTCGGCCGGCAGGTGCCGCAGGTCCCCGCGATCCCAGGAGAGCACCACCAGGTCGCCTCGGCTGGGCAGCGCGCGGACCAGCGACGGCGGGTCGACGCGCCCGTCCGTGCCGGCCAACTCGGGCCAGCGCAACCCGTCGAGCTGCTCCCACCCGAGTACGAGATCGAGGCCTCCGCCGAGCGGGTCGGCGTCCACAAGCAGCGTGCGCAGGCGTGACCGGGCCGCGGTGACGGCGAGCCCGCCGGCGAGCACGCTGGCCCCGGCGCCGCCCCGCCCGCCGAGCACCGCCACCACCCGCCCCGACGGCGGACCCACCGGGCCGGCCCCGCATTCGGCGAACCGGTCGATCAGCCAGGGCTCGGCCGCCGGCAGTGTCGCGACGTGCTCCGCGCCGATCAGCTCGGCCAACTCCGTACCCGGATCGAGTTCTCCGGAGCGACCGACCAGGACCGTGCGGGCGCGGCGGGGAAGGCGTGCCCGCAGGCAGGCCGCCGCCTGGTCGGCGCCGATGAGGACCAGCGGCGCCGGCGCCCAGCGGGCCCGGGCGGCCGCCGGGTCGGCGGCCAGTTCGACCTCGGTGCCACCGGCGGCCGCGAGTCGCAACAGCTCGTCGAGAAGGTCGCCGTCGGAGGTGACGAGCAGAGGCAGGCGACGGTACGGCGGGAGCGGAGTGCGGGGCGGCATGGCTGTCTCCCTCGGTCGGACTCGGACGTGCCCGGCAGCCTGCCCGGCCGATGAGCCGAATGCGGGAGATGTGGACTCCCCTGTGGACGGCGGAATGCGATGTGGACAGACCTCGGCGGAGGAGTGGATCTGCTATGTGGCGCGAGGGTTGAGCAGCGAACGCACGGTCAGCCATTGACTACGGGGATGATCAGTAACGGATAATCGGGGACCCCTCGCCGCTCCATGGACGGCACCGGCTTTGCGGATTCGAGGCCATGACCGATTCATCGCATCCCCTCGCGATTCCCCCACCTCCGCGCCACGCGCTGCCCGACGGACCGACCGGCGGCGAGGCCTGGCTGCGCGATCCGTCACCGGCAGCGCTCGCCGCGATCGCGGTCGGGCTCGTGGTAGTGGTGCTCGCCAGCATCGTCAGCGCCTTCGCGACGCCCCGCCGCCCCGACCTTCCACCGCCGATCGAGGGGCAGGCGATCCTGGCATCCCCGGCGCTGTCCAAGGGGGCCGCGGAACCACCGGAGGCGTCCTGGTCGCCGCCGCCGGTGTCGCTCTCCAGCCGCTCCGTCCTGCCCACCCGGACGGCCGAGCCGAGCCGGTCCGCCGCTCCGACCAGCCGGCCGGCGTCGCCGAAGCCCTCGCGTTCCCGGCCGAAGCCGCCTGTCATCGGGCCCGACGAGCTCAGACCGCTGTCGCCGTCACGCGAACGGAGGCTGCGTTCACACGGCGGCGGACCGGAGACGTTCATCGACTTCGTCAACGCCCGGCGGGAGCGCGTCGCCGTCTACTGGCTCAACTACGAGGGGCGGCGTCAGCGGTACGCGCTGCTCGAGCCTGGGCAGTCCTACCGGCAGCAGACGTACGTCGGTCATCCCTGGGTGGTCACCGACGAGCGCGGCGGAGCGCTGGTGTGTTTCGAGCCGGCCAGGCACACCTCGCGCGCGGTGATTCGCTGACCCGACCACAACTCGCTTGCCGGCCGGGACCCCGGCTGCGACGCTCCGGCCGTGATCGACAGACCTGGCGTCGACGAGCCGCTGCTGGCCGCCGAGGTGGCCGCCGCCTGGGCCCTGAGCGTCGCCGACCTCGTGTTCCTGCCGGTGGGGCTCGACGGGAACGCCTGGGCGTACCGGGTGGACACGACCGGCGGTGCGCGGTACTTCCTGAAGCTGCGCCGCGGCGAGTTCACAGGGGCCGCCGTCGCGCTGCCAGGATTCCTCCGCGCGCGAGGCCTCCGGCAGGTCGTCGCGCCGATCGACCTGCCGGACGGCGGCGCCGTACACGGCTTCGAGGGCTACCGGCTGCTGCTCTACCCGTTCCATGAGGGCGGCAGTCTGTGGGCTCGCGGTCTAACCGACCGCCAGTGGATCGGGTACGGCGAGTTCCTGGGCCGGCTGCACCAGGTCACGCCGAGCGCCGAACTCGCCGCCGTCCTGCCGGTGGAGACCTACCGGTCGACCGCGGGCGACCGGCTGCGAACGCTCGGCGATCAGGCCGCGGCGAGCGACGCCCTCGGCGCGTTCTGGAAACGGTACGGCACCGCGCTGCACCGATTGGCGGACACGGTGGATGAGCTTGCGTCCGGTGTCACGCGCGCTCGGCACGTCATCGCCCACGCCGACATCCACCCGGGCAACCTGATCGCCGACGGCGACGGTCCGCTACACGTCGTGGACTGGGACGCGCCGATGCTCGCGCCGCGCGAGCGGGACCTGATGTTCGTCTACAGCCGGGACTTCGGCGACCACCCGGCCGACGCGCGCCGGGCCGAGCTCTTCCGGCGGGGCTACGGCCCGGTCGAGCCGGATCAGAGGTTGCTGAGTTACTACCGCGGCGAGCGACACCTCGACGATGCCGCCGAGTTCCTTCGCAGCATCCTGAGGCCCGGGGCCAGTCCGGAGTCCCGGGCCAACGACCTGCATTGGCTCACCCGCATCGCCGAGGCCGTCGCCGACCCCGCCTACGCGCCGTGAACAGCTACTCTGGCCGCCCTGCCGACATCTGACGTTGCGAGGTGACGTGCACAAGAGCCCTCGTCCACAGGATTGGACGGTCCGAGGTCTCCCCCTGCCCACCACGCTGGCCACCTTGCTGGAACAGGACCGTTGGCGGCACCCCGGAGACCACGTGCTCCGGAGCGTCATGCCGTGGTTCGAATACCCACTGATGTTCCCCACCAGTCTTGACGGAATGCGGTTCGAGAACAATGCCCTGGACCTCTTCGCCGACGACGCCCCGTTGTCGCAGCTGTTTCGAGTGACCCGCGGCAGCCGCATGAATCGTCCGGTCGCCCTGCCGTGGCTCGATGCCGATCGCGCGGTGTTCATCGCGGTCAACCGGGACCCTGGAGACGATGTAGCCCTCGCGCTCGACTACCGCACCGACGTCGCCGACCCGAGGGTCGTCGCCAGTGACTTCTGGACCGACCCCACCCGATGCTCCTGGCGGCTGGTGGCGCCCAGGTTCACGCAACTCCTCACGGCGCTCGGCCTCACCTGACCGGGCACGCGCCTGCTGGTCCGCCCGTCGGCGGGTCAGGAGCTAATCTCGTGCATCGTTCCGTCCGGCCCCATGCGGTACCTCCGCGGCGGTCCCATGGCTCGCAGTGCCTCCGCATATGCGGCCTGACGGGCGGCCTGTTCCTCGCCGGACGGGTCGCTCACGCGGAAGCCGTGCAGATGAACATCGTCGGGGTCGATGTCGTCGGGGGACGGACGGCCCTCGACGACGAAGCCGAACAGCGCACGCAACGCTTCCTCGCCGAGGTCGAGGGGATGAAACGGCAACGGGTACGGGCCCGGCTCGACGCGATGCTCACCGGCCCAGTACGGCAGCTCGAAGTCGTACGGCTCGCCGATGTTCTCCTGGATGCTGCCGCCGGGCGACAGGCTCAGCGATCTGACCAGTACGCCGTCCTCCCACTCCGCGAAGCCGAGCCAGTCCACGGCAGAGTGCATCCCGTGCATGATGATTCGCCGGCCTGCTCCGGCCAGGCGAAGGTGCTCCGGCAGCTCGGACGGGCGGTCGAGCATGACCCGTCGGTCGCAGTACAGCTCCGCCCCGGCCAGCACGGTGGCGTACGTGACACCGTCCGGCGGGTAGACGCCGTCGAGCAGGGTGTCGTCGTCGGCTGGTTCGACGACGTGGCCGGGGTGGACTCGACGTATCAACGCCTCGACTTCGGCTCGCGCCGATCGCCCGGCGCCACGCAGCGCCGGACGAATGTCGCCGTCAGTAAACGCCAGCAGTGCCGTCTTCGCGCCCACGCCGTTCCTCCCCGTACCGCAGAAAGCCACCTCGGACGATCATGTCGGCCTGCTGGTTCTGCGACAGGGCCTTGAGACCGATCTGCAACCAGGCCGGAGTCCGGGCATCGCGGGAAGCCGTACGGTTTCAGCCCGCCCGATGCCGGGGACGCCACCCGTAGGCGACGGGGAGGGGCTGTGACCTGCGGCGGAACGCTCACGGCGCAAAGGGACGACCCCCGTCGGGGGGATACGGATACACGCTGCCAACCGTTGTCGGGCCGTACCGACCGGCGTGGGCATGTAGGTGACAGCCGACGTCCCGTGGCATCCGGGATCGGCTCTGGTCGACGCTCATGCTGCCTTCTCGCTGCCTCGCCGCAGCCCAACGTCTCGCTCCGAGAGACTCCCCGCACTGCCGCACTCGACGCCGTCTCGCTCGATGACTACCAGGGGTCCGGGCACTCCTCAGGCTCGCCGTTATCGACGCGAATCCACGAGCGGCCGTTGACATCGATGAAGCGGACCTCTATGCGCGTTCCGTCTTTGGCCGCGATGCCTGGCAACAAAGCATCCGGATGGAAGTGCTTGCTTGCGCTTGCCGCCTGGCCGCCCGGTCCAATCACCTGGATGAGGTTGAGCGAAGCCTCGTCACGAGCAGATACCACTTTGACCGCAACCCGGTGGATATGACCAGGACCATAGTTTGAAACTGTCACATTGAGGTTGCTGAGGTATCCGAAGTCTACTCGCCCGCTAAACCCGAGCCCGGACGTGAAGACTGCCCGAGCAGGAGCCTTCATGGCATCGAGGCGTTCCTGCTCGATTCGCGCACGATCCGCAGCAGCCTCGGCTCGCTCTCGGGTAGCTTCGGCCCTGGCCTCGACAGCCTCCCGGCGCGCGATCGCCGCCTGCCGCACCTCGTGGAGTAAGAGACCAGCTGTGAGAATGGCTGCGCCGAGGCCCGCAATGACACCGACGACGCTGCTCCACCCCTGCATCCAGTCGGTGACCTTGGGAGGCTCTTGCCCACTCGGTGGGTGATAGGTACGCGACACGACCACCATGAGCAGCACGGCTGCAACCGTCGCCAACAATGCGCAGCCAATTAGGGCCTTGGTTTGTGGTCTCACTGACCAACCCTCACGCGTGCGATCAGCTCCTGCGCGTCTGGCCCAGGCCAACCCCCCGGCCATGGGCACGGACGCCAAAACTGGTACCAGCGCTTTCGTTCGGTGCGACTGCGCTGCCACCAGCGTCGCCCCTGACCGAGATCGTCGCGTGCGGCGAGGACGAAGTCACGCTGGGCAATGCCCAGCGCGCGCAGGCACTCTTCAAACTCCGCGCTCCTCTGTCGCCAGCGGGTCTGAGCCGCACGCAAGCTGTTGAGCCGGTAGCTAAGGTACGCCGACTTCCGCATCAGGTCGGCGAGCTCGGGCCGAGAGTCGGCCTGAGCGAGCGCCCATTGATGATGACGGGCCGGCCGTCCGACGGGCATCGTCTCGTACAGGTGGCCGATTAGCGTGGCCACCTCCTCGGCCACCTTGCGTGGCGCCGGGTTGCCCACCATGCGAATCTCAGACAATGCGCCAAGCATGGTTGCCGTGCAGGCGCGGGCCGAACCCAGCTCACGTACCAGCGTGGGCTGCATCTGGACCATCTGAAGGCGAGTGGCCACAGCTACCTCCAGGCCGAGCATGTGTTGAGCCCACGTCATTGAGTCCATGGACGCCCGCTGAAATGCCAGGTACGCGGCGCGGCGCTCCTCGCGGTTGGCGCGGCTGCGCCGCTGCACAGGTGGTATCGCACTGGCGACAGCCTTTAACAGCGAGGAGGCGTTGCCCAGGACGGCAGTGGCTGCGGCGGGGGTGACAAGCGGATCCATGACCAACCGATCCTCGCACTGATAGGCAACACCGTAGATCCTCGGCTACTGACTCACGGCCGCCGAAATGTCGTCGCGCTGGGCGCAGCCCTGGTAGAGCGAAAGCCTGCGTGCCGCAGGCGTGCGCGGACGTCTCGCTTACAAGCTCTGTACGAGCTGTCTGACGTTGTCTGTCCGCGTTCGCGACCTCGGACGACTGCTCCCGTCCGGCCGCTGCCGGCCGTTCTCGTCCCCGCCCGTTGCTGTCGCCGTTGCTGTCAACAGCTACTCGCTCGATCATGTCGGCTAGTACAGGGCCGCAGGCCCGCTCACTCTGCCGGCATTCTCTGGCGGTGCAGACACCGGCCAGCCCTGATCCGTGCGGTGCAGAGACCTTACGGGGTGGGCTTTCACGGCTCGAACGCCCGATCTAGAGCATGTCCGCGACGTTGCCCACCTTGATCTACTGCACAGAAAGCTCTGCGGATGGCCCTTCCAGACGACACCTGCTCCTCCGAACGATCAAGACCGGTAACACTGAGTAGGCCCCTACGTCGGGTTGGGCTTGTTGCTCCGCGTCTGCTGTGTCACATTGGCTGTGCGCTGCATCCCTTTACTAGGCATCAAGCCGACTTTCCCTTTGAACGTGGCGCAGAAAGAGGGGCGGAGCTATGGCCCGAAGCAGGTACCCCTACGTGCTTCCCGAGCACAACGTCGACTATGGCGTGGTGGTCGCGGTCGGCGATCTGAAGGTCGACCCCCAGGCACAGCGGACTCTGAACGAAAAGCGCGCGCAGGGAATCGCCGCGAACCTCGTCAAGGAAGCGGTCGGTTCGATCGTGGTGTCGGAGCGAGCCACCGGTGAGAGGTTCATCGTCGATGGCATGCACCGGCGGCGGGCATGTGAGCTGGCGGGCATCCCGAATATCACGTGCGAGGTCCACTACGGGCTGACCCAGCAGGAGGAGGCCATCCTCTTTCTGATCAAGAACCGGGAGTCCAACAAGCCGAACGCGTTGGACGAGTACAACGTCGGTCTTACCGCCGGCCTGCCGCTGTTCGTCGACACCGATGCGGTACTCAAGAACCACGGACTTGGGCTCGGGTCGAGCTCGACGAACTCGGTGGGAGCTGTCGCAGGAGTTCTGCGGATCACTGACACCTTCGGTCCAGAAACTCTCGACCGAACGCTCAGCGTGGCCGAAGAGGCGTGGGGCCGATCCAAGGACGCATGGGACGGTGTCCTTCTCGGAGGGCTGAGCACCTTCCTCGGCCGCCACGGCGACGCCGTAAACGACAGCGAGCTCGCCAGGAAGCTCGGCAAGAAGCCGGCCTTCCACTGGGTTCGGGACGTGCACACGGTGGCCTCCTCGGGAGGCATCCACAACACCGGCACCGGCTCGCGCGTCACGACGTGCTACCAGCTGATGCTGAGGGAGTGGAACAAGGGCCGCCGTAAGAACCTCATCGCCGCGTAGTTCGACGCCGGGCTGACCTGTGAGCTCGTCGCAGTCAGCCCCGGCTGTCGTCACACTCACCTCTTTATCATCGACGAGATTCCGTGGAGCAAACTCCCGCGTGGACCCCGCGGAGGAGCACTGACGCCGGCTGGGCACTGGTGCCGCCCGCCAGCCCACGTCGACGAGCTTGCGTTGCTGTCGAGATCACAACCTCAACGGCTCAACTCCGCTGCCCCCGAGGAGCCAATGAACTAGCCCGCACTTGACTGTCAAGGTGCGCGGCAAGGAGACGTTGTCAGTCGGGTCAGCTAAGGTTCACCCGGTGATGGGCGAGATCCCTCCGGTAACCCTACGTGAGGATGGGCTCACATGACGAGCAGAGCGGGCGAGCGAAGTCGAGCGTCCAACGAGCCACGCCATGCCCGTCCGTTGCGAGTTGTTGATTTATTCGCTGGCGCCGGTGGCTTGTCGCAAGGCTTTCGGCAGGCAGGCTTCGATATTGTTGCAGGCAGCGATTTTGACCCAGATGCAATGGCGACCTACAGCGCCAACTTCCGGGACGCGGCACCTGTAGTAGGCGATATTCGTGACGAGGACATACGGGCACGGGTTCTCGATGCAGCTAGCGGCGTTGATGTCGTAGTTGGCGGGCCGCCCTGTCAGGCATTTTCGCAGGTACGTAATCACAGCCGCATCATCGACGACCCCCGCAACAGTCTCTACCGCGAGTTTGTTCGAATCGTGGGAGAGGTCAAGCCACAGGCGTTCCTTATGGAGAATGTTCCGGGGATGGCCCAGATGGGGGTCCGCGAGCAGGTCCAGCAGGATCTATCGCTCGAAGGGGAGTACGTCGTGCTTCCCCAACTCGTTGATGCTGCCGACTTCGGAGTCCCTCAGACACGTAAGCGTCTCCTGTTCATTGGTGTTCGACGTGACCTGAACTTGGACCCCCCGACGCTTACGGGTACCGGCATTACCACACTAGTCCAGCTCGCCCGGCGAACAGACAATCCGACGAGGTACCTCCTGCAGGCGCGGGAACAACTCGGCACTGACCTCGGAGCCGCACTTGCTGATCCTTTCGATTCGACAGCAGTGACGGCTTCTCAGGCGATCAGCGATCTGGCTTACCTCACTCCAGGACGTCGTGAGGACGTCCTGGAGTACGAACTTCCGGAAGCCGACTCTTCCTATCAGAAGCTGATGCGTAGCGACAATTTGAGCAGCTCGGGTCTAACGAATGTAAGTGTCCCCCGAGTGCGCGCCGACACCGTAATGCGGCTAGAGGCCATCCCCGCAGGAGGAAATTATCGAGACCTCCCCGAAGAACTCCTTGAACGATATCTTACCGGCGACAAGTGGGGGCCTCATAATGGCTCAGGCCGCATTAGCCGGCGCCATTTCTATGCCTACCGGCGACTCCATCCGGATATTTGGGCCTGGACGCTAAACACCAAGGCCGATTCGGTGTATCATTATTCGGCGCATCGGTGCCTCAGCGTTCGCGAGTTCGCACGGCTCCAATCTTTCCCTGACCACTTTCAATTTACGACGGATCAGCGACGCGGGCTAATCCCTGGCCGAATGGACGGCGGGGCCGCCCATTCGAAGTATCGGCAGGTTGGCAACGCTGTGCCCCCCTTGCTTGCATACGCTGCTGCCCAAGCAATGTCGTCCCGTCTACTTCAGTCAGCAACGGGAGACACCCCCAGTGATCGACGAACTTCCCGCAAACGTCGAGCCCAGCAAACTCGTTAAGTATGCATTCGGGCAGGAGAATCGACGCAGTCTCTTGGACCGTTATTTCGACTCTCGCGAGCCAGTAACACCGGACAACGCTTGGCGGCACGTATACCACCTCTTAATGTGGATCGACCCAACGATTGGTTTGGCTCATTGCTACGAGTCGGATAAGTGCCAACCTGGTCGTCCTTGGTATGGCAGGTCGCTGGCCTTTCATATCTGGCTGTCGAAGCAGTTCGAGATTTCGCCCAGGGAACTGAACGAGAAGATAGATATCTTGTTCACTTGGGCAGCCAGCGACCTTACGGCCTTCGCAGCAAGCCAGCGCGAAAAGTATGCCAGAAACGCCGAGGACCAGCGGAAGGTTTATCTTCCAGAGGACCTTCCACTGCCAGGAGAAGATCCAGAGTTCCTTGACCTGGTCGACCAGTACCTTCGGCCGTGGTTCCGGGAAGCGCCCGACTTGGCAACCCTCAGGGCACTGGCCTCAAGCGTTCGGGCGTATGTCGGCCAAGAGAACAAGCGAAAAAATCTCGTTGGCGAAGGATTTGAAGACACCCTCGCCGCAATCCTTCATCGGATTCCGGGGGTCGCTTCGTCGTACAACATCATGGTAAGGCCAGTCTTGCATGACATTCCCGGCTTCTACCCGCCGCGGGGACAGGACAAGGCTCAGCAGGTGGATTTAGCACTAGTCAGGAAGTCTGATAACCATCGTTCTCTTATCACCTGCAAGTGGTCGTTCCGCACCGACCGGGAAAAGCAGTTCCCGAATGAGCACGCAGCTTATACTGACCTTCAGTCGGTAAATAAGCCATTCGACTATGTGCTACTTACAAATGAATTCGATCCAGCTCGCCTGGCATCCGTTTGTGAGCGGACGCGCGAGGTGCACCCCTTGTTTAAGACGGTGGTGCACGTTAATCCGGCTGGCCCCTTGGTCGCTTATGCTGCCCCCGGTCCAGACAGGAGCAAAGGCGGCATGGCCAGGTCTAAGATGTACATTAGTTCCGGCAGAATCGAGGGCTTGGACGGCTGGCTTGCAAGGCTGGCTGCTGGCGGCGAAGTCACAGGTTAAGAGTTATGGATACCACAAAAATCCAAGGCCTTAAGGAGTTGCGGCCCTCTCCATCCTCGGCTGGGCGGTCGAGGAACCTCAGCGCGATCCGACGAACAGATACGAAACCTGAGGTACGGCTGCGATCCCTTCTGCATGCTCGCGGGCTCCGGTTCAGGAAGGATCTCTTAGTTCGACTACCGCTTAACCTTAAAGCACGTCCAGATGTCGCCTTCACACGTGCACGGATCGCGATCTTCTACGATTCATGTTTTTGGCACTCGTGTCCTCAGCACGGCCGGCAGCCAAGAGTGAATCAGTGGTATTGGAGCCCAAAGTTGGCTCGAACAGCAGAATGGGATCGAACACAGACGGAGGCCCTGCGAAGTTCTGGATGGCTTGTCATCCGGATTTGGGAACACGACGACCTACTGCAAGCAGTAGATGATGTCGCAAAGATTGATGCGGCGCGTAGGCAAGATCTGGGCCCATCAAGAGTTTAGAGGGCACCTTCTTCGGCCTCCTCTTCTTCCAGAAGGTTCCTCAGTCTGTCAGGGAAGTACAAGGCACTCTCATATAGACCGTACACCTCGGCGGCTGTCTTCTCTAGCAGAAAAGTCGCATAGCCGCGGTGGACTAACTGGTTTCGCAGGTCGCCAATCTCGCAGAAGTCTTTGATCGATGCCGCAAGCGCCTGGTCTGCTTCTATGGCGAGCCGCATCTTTCTCTTGAACCTCGGCCCGAACAAGCCAAAGAACTGGTTCGCGTTTCGGTCTTCCCACTTGAAGAAGGTATGGAACTGACGCTTAAGCGCCTTGTTGGTCACAAAGGAAACCGCAAACTCGGCTCTTTGAGTGCACGTCTCGTAGTAGGTGGTTAGCGTCTCCTGTGTACGGTTTTCTAGGTCGCTAGCGGCGGCCAAGAGAACTATCTTTGGAATACCAGATTCAAGAGTGTTAAGGAACGAGATCTCTTGGGCTTCTTGGAGATACTCCATGACTGCCACGTGGTCCTGGTATAGCCGCTCGACATGCTCTTTTGGCACGGGCTTACCTCGACTCGTTTGCCGCTGCGACGAGCTCCAATGCCCTCTTCAGCCGATTCCGCACATTCCCAGTGTCCGTTGTCTTCTCTTGTGATGAATCCTGTACCACGGGATCCAGTTTGATCTTCTCGACCAACGCGGAAGATAGAGCCACCGGCTGGCCCTTGTCCCGGAGAGAGCAAGACGCGGCGAAAACCGCCTCGAAGATTGGGACGCTGAACTTCGATTGTCGTTGCCATGCGCTGGGAGCAACTTCCCTGGCGCTGTCCAAGAACCAGTTGAAGTAGCTTTCAATAGTAGCCAGCTCTTCCTCGTTGAACTTCTGCGCTACATGCGAGAACTGGTTAAGAAAGCGAACCATGGAAGGCTTGTACTGTGACCCGTCGCGCCACATGGCCACTGCCCTCGCCAAGACCTCCACATCTTGCATGTGGAGATCGGGCTCCGGTCGCCCGAGCAGAAGCCGCCACCGGGAGTCCAGGTTTAGTCTCGTCAAAAGGTCGTAGAACTTTGAGTGATAGAGGCTGAGCCGGATCTCTTGCGGAGTAAGATTTATGCCACCGGTGTTCAGCCGACTAAACATCTCGTATATAGACGAGTTGCCGCCGGACGGCTTGACCTGCTTGACCACAACATTTCGAATCGTGCGCAGGTCGAACTGTGTTTTGTAGTCGTCTAGATCAGAATAGGTGAGACCCGAGAATTTGTTGGGCCTGCCGGGGCTAAGATCCGGGAGCTTCAGCGCGAAATCCTCGAAGAGGTCGTCATTACTCAAGACCTCATCAGGAATTCCGCCTCGCTCCATAAAGACATTCCGGAGACGCGGCCTAGCCTCCTTCTTCGGGAACCGTTGCTTGATGAAGAAATAGATCGTCATTAGGCGCTGTTGCCCGTCAATCACGAGGAATCTGTTCCTCGCCTCTTCATAGAGGAAGACCTGAGGCACAGGAAGGCCGATTATCAAGGACTCGATAAGCTTCGAGGCCCTCTTAATGTCCCAGACAAAATGCCGCTGGAACCCCGGAATTTTGACAGCGCCGGACTCGATGAAGCTGAAGATCGTCAAGGCGTTGAAGTCATTGGGGGTCGAGGTCAAGTCATATTCATCGACCTGGCCGTCCTCAACGTCGGGGTCACCAAGAAACAACCAGTCATCTTCAGGCTTCACGCTGCCCCCTCCGTAGTTTGCATCGAGGATATCCATGCAGCGGGTGAAAGGCTGCCCCCAAGTCGCGGCGCCCTGTGTCGGTCTTCATGTTGACTCTCCAGGAGTTATCCCGTGCTGCCATCCCGTGTGCCGTCGACCCGCCCTTCTGGGGAGCGGGCTGCCGTCCGTCCCGCCATGTCAAGCGGACCTTGACGCAGGTTCGGACGCTGGCGGGACGGGCGGTGGTCTGCTCGGCTTGCCCGGGTCGAGGGCAGACGGGATGGCCTACCGGAACTACCCACGGACCGTGACCCGCCGACGGATCCCGGCCATCCTGGAGCCGGAGCGCCCCCGCCGGAGGCGCAGTAGCCGCAACCCCGTTACCGCCGCCACCTCGCCGCTGCGGCCGGCGTGCGCTTCCCTTCGCCGCGCGGGCTCGTGGCCGCGCGGCCCGGCCGGCAGCCGGCCCACCACACCCCGGTCAACGCTGCTGTCGTCATGCGGCGGCCTACCGGGCTACCCGCCCTCCGCGCCAGCCGCCGGGCGTGTTGCGTGGCCGGAGTCGGAGCGCCAGCGGAGCGACGGACGCGCGCCCAGGCGGCGGCGCGTGCGGCCCGTTCAGGGCCGCCTTGAAGACGTACAGAAACTTTGAACCGACTCGCCGGCGGCCGGCCGCCACCCGTCAGGATCGGCCGAACTCGGCGTAGCGAGGCTGGCCATCCGCGAGGGCATCCAAGGCCGACTGGACCCGCCGGGCCATCGACGGGCGCAGGTGAGGCACCGCCTCCTCGTAACGGAGAAAGCGGAGTCCCGTCAGTTCGTCATCGGTTGGCTTGAGAGCTTGCGCCTGTTCGTCTTCGAGCTGGCCGCCGTCGAAGATGAACATCAGCCCGTCTAGCCAAACGCCGTGGGCCGGCATCCAGTCGACTACCAGTAGCCGGCTGACCGGCAGGTCGAGCCCGATCTCTTCCTGGATCTCTCGACGGCAGGCAGCCAACGGCGACTCGTCAGCGTCGGCGATGCCGCCCGGTATGTCGAGGAAGGGCTTATAACCGGGCACTACGAACAGGATCCGTCCAGCTCGGTCACGGATGAGCGCTCCGCCGGCTACCCGTTTCCGCGGGAGCCTTTGAGCGATGCCAGGGTTGAACTCGCGTTCTGGTTCGCCCTCGGCGGAGAGGTCGTCAGCCAGCGTCACAGCCTCACCGTACTGAATCGTGCCGGCGTGCACGGCCGGCACCTCAGCTTGCCAGGAGGATGTCAGCACGTTGCTCGAACTCCTTGACGGCTGCATGGCGGGCATGGGGAACAAGCCGCTGCCGCAGCTGCTTCAGCTGCTGCTGCGAGCGATGCGACGTTAGACCACCGGCTGATTCGATGGCTGTCGTGCCCAGGACCGTGGCTTCCTCGATGTCTCCATCCAGTAGAGCCACGCGAGCTAGCTGCGAAGCTGCGTAGACCCGGCGCCGCGCCTGGTCCTTGCCACTGTCCCACACAGCCTGCATGAGCGGCCGGGCCTCCTTCGGCCGCCCTAGGTCGATCCAGCACGTTCCGGCGTGACTCGCGAACAGCACGTCACCCCAGTGCTTCGCCCAGTCGGGTCCATCCTGAGGGGCAATCCGACCGAAGCTTTCCTCTGCCCTGCTGAGAGCTGCCCTGCATCCCCCCTCGTCACCCTGGGCCGCGTAGGCCCGTGCTTCGAAGACGGATGCCTCCGTGACCACAACTGGCGCGCCTGCACGAAGGCTCGCGTCTCGTGCGACCTGGGCAAGCCGAAGTGCCTGATCCGGCCTCCCCAAGTACAACGCCTGGTCTGCCATGCTCGTCAACACGTACGAGGCGTATGCCCGGTCACCTGCCGCCTCGGCGAAACGCAATGCCTGCGTGAAATAGCGCTGAGCGAGCGAGTGCCGCGACGTGTCGTAGGCCATCCACCCGACCAGCTCGCAGAGAACGGCGGTAGCGCTAAAGACCTCTCGCTCCACTTTCTCTGGCTTCGGAGCCCGCACCTGCGGCAAAACGCGCTCGCGCAAGTAGCGAACCGCCATCATTCGGCAATGCTCTCCACCGAATCTACGGTCGAGGCCATCAAAGGTAGCCGTCATGGCCCTAATTTCATCCACGTCATATGCCGATACCGGCTTACCTTCGCCCGCAATGTCCATCGTCGCCGTGCCGAACAACCAGTCGAGACATGCCGCATTCAGCGCTTCAGGCGCGTACTTGCCAAGGATCACCGCCGTGTGCTTCATCTCGTCGAAGCGCGACAGATCACTTAGCGCCGACGCGGCCTGGTTGAGCGAGGCGCTGTAGACCAGACCAATGTCTGACCGGGCACGGTCCGTGCCGCCGCCGAGCCCCAACTGGTCCGCGCTCTGCCCGTACGCCTCGCATAGCAGCGACCGGTACGGATCGGATGCGTCTCGTTCGCCGCTCTCCCATGCGGAGATCATCCGCAACAGACTCGTCCGCGTAGCGAGGGTGCACCTGCCCTGCGCTCGCCGTTCCAACTCATGCGCTAGGCGCGCTTTCGACCACCCACGTAACTGCCGGGCCTGCCGTAGTGGCGTCATGCCTCGTCCCCGATTCGGTGTGCAGCCTATAGTCTGCCCGCTTCACCATGCCCCATTCTCGACACTCGATGCAAGGGGTGCGTCATCCCTCGTCACTACCCGCCATGCTCAGCCCCTCCCGTCATGCTCCGTCACCCTGCACAGAATCCGAGATGCGGGCTTTCATAGACGCACGGGTGAAGGACACCCGGGGCAACAGCCCTCTCCCTTTAGGAGCACGAATGAAGCTGTACGTGGACACCGCGAGCAAGCAGGTCCAGGTGACGAAGGACCCGGAGCCGAAGAACGACCAGAACGGTAACCAGCGGTCGGAGAAGAACACTGGCCGGCTCATGTGGTCGACCCAGGTCTTCGTTCTCGACGAGACCGGCGGCGAGATCATCACCATCACCACGGCGGGTGAGAAGCCGAGCGTGACGGTGGGGCAGCTCGTCGCTGTCGAGCAGTTGGAGGCCATTCCGTGGGCGACCAACGGGCGCAACGGCGTCGCGTTCCGTGCCGTGTCGCTGAAGCCGAAGGCTGGCACCTCGGCGGCGAAGTAGGTTCCTCGGTTCACCTGTGCTGCGTGAGCTTCTGGTGTCGATGCGCTGAGGCGCGAAGCGGCCTGATGGTCCGCTGACAAGTGAAGAAACGGTCCGGGAGTGGTTCCGACTCCTGTACTCCCGGCCCGGTCACCACGTCGTGGTGGTGGCAACCCCGCAAGAGCTGGCGCGGGGTCGGTCCGACTCCTACATCTGCCGACCCCGTGCCCTCCAACTCATCCACCCACGTATGGGAG
Source organism: Micromonospora sp. C41 (assembly GCF_018070485.1). Classification (NCBI taxonomy): domain Bacteria; kingdom Bacillati; phylum Actinomycetota; class Actinomycetes; order Micromonosporales; family Micromonosporaceae; genus Micromonospora; species Micromonospora sp. C41. The sequence goes on from NZ_JAGPXP010000008.1 coordinate 101,019, forward strand.
GACTCGTCGTGTCCAAGTCTAGCCCCCGCCGCCCGTTCGGCGGCAGGTCGAACAACACGATCACGGTGATCGAGGCCAAGGTCCACCGGTCATCGGCCAGGAATGCTCGCCTGGCGTTCATCCTCACGGCGGTCATCGTCGGCCTTCTGTCGGCCGTGGTGGCCGCTTCCTCCATCCACCCCATCCTCGCCGTCTTCGTCGGCGCGCTCATCGGGGTTCCCCTCGGCGGCCTGGCCTGGCTGCTCGTGCGGATCTGGCCGGTGCTGCGGCTGCTGTGGTGGTGGACCCCCGAAATCGGGATCACCACGCTTCTCGGCGTCTGCTGGGTGCAGCTGGTCAACCACACCTCGACCCCGGTCACGCTCATCGTGGTCGCCCTGGTCGTCGGCGTCCCCGCCGCCGTGCCGGTGTCCCGCCGGTTCCTGGTGGCCTGGACCTGGTGCCTGATCGTCCGGCATCGGCTGCGCGTGTGCTTCGCGCAGTTCATCATCGCCAACCAGTCCGGCAGCCTGCCGCTCATCCTCTGGGCCAAGCCCACGCCCGTCGGTGAACGGGTCTGGGTCTACCTGCGCCCCGGCCTGTCCCTGGCCGACCTGGAAGGACGACTCGACCGCATCGCGGTGGCCTGTCACGCCTCGACCGCGCTGATCGAGCGGGCCTCCGACCGTAACGCCGCCTACCTGCGGTTCGACATCAAACGCCGCGAGGTGCTGACCGCTCAGGTCGGTTCCCCGCTCGTCGACGTCATCGACCCCGACACCCCGGCAACCGAGCGGATCCCGGCCCCCGTGCCGACCGCCCTGGACCTGCCCGACGTCGACATGCCCACCGTCACCTTGCCCACCCAGCAGGGCAAGCCGACCGGCAAGAAGCCGGCCACCCCCTCGGCCAATGGCAGCAAGCCTGCGGCTTCCGCCGCCAGTGACGTCGACGACGTCTCCGACTGGATCTGACCTTCACCCAACCGGTCGCGGAGAGCCCTGCGGGGTTCGTTCGTGTGGCTCTCCGCGCCCACACCTCGCCCAAGGAGGGCACCTCATGACCACCACACCCGCCCCGACCTCCGGGGTTCCGGTGGGGCCTGGCCTGTCGATGTTCGACCCCATCTTCGTCGGCATCGACGAGTTCGGTCACCCCGTCTACATCACCCTCGCCTACCGCAACCTGCTCGCCGGAGGCGAACCCGGCGGAGGCAAATCCGGCCTCCTCAACACCATCGCCGCCCACGCCGCACTGTCCGTCGACAGCCGCCTGGTGCTGCTGGACGGCAAGCTCGTCGAACTCGGCCAGTGGGAGGACTGCGCCGACGCGTTCATCGGCCCCGACATCACCGCCGCCCTCGACATCCTCCGACGCCTCCAGCTGGTGATGAACAACCGCTACGCCTGGCTGCGCGCCCACGGCCGCCGCAAGCTCACCGCCACCGACGGCCTGTCCGTCATCACCGTCCTCGTCGACGAAATCGCCTACTACTCCGCCACCGTCGGCACCAAGCAAGAACAGGAAGAGTTCGTCGCCCTGCTCCGCGACCTGGTCGCCCGTGGCCGTGCCGCCGGTATCCCGGTGGTGGCCGCGACTCAGCGGCCCAGCTTCGACATCATCCCCACCTCGCTGCGGGACCTGTTCGGCTACCGCGCCGCGTTCCGCTGCACCACGCCGAACACCTCCAACATCGTGCTCGGGCACGGCTGGGCCGAGCAGGGCTACTCGGCCACCGACATCGCCCCCACCAACCAGGGCGCCGCCTACCTGATCGCCGAAGGCGGCACCCCGAAGCGCATCAAGGTCGCCTACCTGACCGACGCGCAGATCGCCGGGATCGCGGACTACGCGGCCTGGATCCGCCGGCCACGCCGGTTACCGGCCCTGATCCCGGACTTGACCCGGGTGGATTTCGAGGTGGCGGCATGACCACGCCCACTCACAACTGTGCCGACTTCATCGAGGTCGTCGACACCGAGACCGACAAGGCCACCGGCCACCTGTGGCAGTACCTGCGCTGCACCGTCTGCGGCAAGCGCGACGGACACATCAGCCAGGGCGGCTCCGACGCCTTCCACCCCGTCCCCGACAACGCCGTCTTCTACACCGATCCCGGCTGGGAGATCACCTCATGACCACCCGCGAACAGGCATACACCAAGGCCAACCAGCAGCGGGCCGCCCAGTACGTCGAGATCTGGATCGTCGCCCAACCAGCGGAGATCGCCTCGATGGTCCAAGTCGCCTCGGCCAGCGGCCGACTCGTCTACCTCGGCCCACCCCACCCGATGGGCGGCGACGACACCCGCCAACGCCGCTACCTGCGGCTCCGCACCCGATAGCAGTCGACGGAACCGGCTCAAGCCCTGGAAAGCAGACCGGTTCCGCCGACCTCCACCAACAGCCCCGAAAGGACGTGGCTGCCATGAAGGCTACCCAACACCCCACCACCGCAGATCAGGTCACACCCGCTGACCTGCTGCGGATGGCTGCCCTCTACCTCCGCCGGCACGGCTGGCACCAGGGCACCTACTACCCCCACACCACCGACACCCCCACCCCGCCGGCCTGCGCCGTCGGAGCCATCGGCATGGCCTGCACCGGACACCCGGTGCACCACTGGTACGACCTCGACACCGACGAGCGGATCACCTACCTCGCCGCCATCGCCGCGTTCGTCGACTACCTCGACGACTTCGCGCCGGTCTTCCACATCGACGAAGACGGCTACCTGCTCGACGAGCACATCTCCCCCTACTCCTGGAACGACGAGCCCGGCCGCACCGCCGAGCAGGTCATCACCGCCCTTGAGAACGCCGCTGACGAGTGGGACCGCCTCCACAGCGACGGAGGCGAGCCGCGATGAACACCGTCAAGAAGCCCCTGACGCCACATCTGCCCCGGCAGCGTCGCCGGGACGTCGTCGAGAACGACGCCTTCGCCGCCTTCGCCCGACGCATCATCCGCGCCCACGGCCGCCGCGTCGCTGACGGCGACGTCGAAGCCCTCCGCGACCTCGTCGCCCTCTCCGCCGACCTCGACCGCGCCATCACCGACGCCGTCGTCGGCCTGCGCCAGTTCGGCTACTCCTGGACCGAAATCGGCCAACGGCTCGGCATCTCCCGCCAGGCCGCCCAGCAGCGCTGGGGAGACCGGCCATGACCACCTACACCTACGACCCGGCCAACCCCGCCGACGATTTCCCCACCTACCCATTCCGGCTCGCCCCCGACGGGCTGGCCACCCGCCGACAGCTCCGCGCCGCCGGACTCCGCCCCGGAGGGCATCACGCGGTCGCGCAGATCCTCTGGCGTCGCGGCAAGCGCATCGCCTACCTCTACCGCCTCGACTGGGCCAAACCGAAGCGCATCGCCACCCCCGCCCAGCGGGAGGCGATTGCCAAGGCCCTGCTCGCCCGGCGCACCTGCCGCGACTGCGGCCAGATCAAGCCCTACTACATCCCCCGCCGCTACGGCTGCTGCCTCGACTGCCACGGAGGCCACTGATGGCTGTCCTGATCACCTTCGCCGTCGTCCTGCTTATCGGCATCGCCCTGGCCTACATGGGAGGCGTCCGATGACCACCACCACCGCCGTCAACTTCGCCGCGCAGGAGCGGATGACCCCGGACGACTACGTCGTCACCGCCATCGCCCGGGACTTCGCCGCCCGAGGCGAACTGTCCTTCGAACGGTTCCTGTCCGGCTACTACGCCGAAAGCCTGCGCATCATCCACGACGCCCACCTCACCCAGTGCACCGCCGGACCCGAGCAGCACTGCCCCACCTGCAACGGCATCCGCGTCGGACTCGCCGGACTCGCCGCCGAACAATGCGCCGTCACCACCGGGCAGGTGACCCATGACCACTGACCGCCACACCACCACCGGCCCCCGCATCGAGGGCCTGGTCCTGGTGCTCATCCTCATCGCCGTCGCCGGATTCGCCGGCGCCGCCTCCTTCACCCACGTCAAAGACTGGACCCTCGCCAACAGCCCCACCGGCACCGGGGCATGGTTCGGCTGGGCCAACGCCGTCATCTCCGAACTGGTGCCGATCGCCTGCCTGCTAACCATCCGCCGACGCCGCCGCACCGGCGCACCCATCGGCTACCCGCTGTTCCTGCTCATCGCCGCCGCCAGCCTCTCCCTCGCCGCACAACTCGCGGTCGCCAAACCCGGCATCTCCGGCTGGCTCCTGTCCGCCGTCCCCGCGCTGGCCTTCATGGCCCTGGTGAAACTCGTCCTCGCCCCGGCCCCCACACCGGAACAACCCACCACGCCGTCGGCTGCCCCGGCTGAACCCATCCGGGTTCAGGTGGCCGAGCAGGTCGCCACCGAGCCGGTACCACCGGCTGCCATCACCCCAACCCCGACCCCGGCGGTCGAGCCGGAACCCGTCGCCACTCCGACCACCACGCCGGAGTCCGTCGCCGCACCGGCCGAGCCGGTCGACGTCCCTGTCCCTTCTCATCTGCTGCCGATGGCGCGTTTCGCCGCCGTGCAGCACGAACAGGCCACCGGCCACCCGATCACTCCGGCCGAGCTGGCCGACCGCCTCGACGTCACCCCACCCGTCGCCGGGCAACTCCTGACCACCATCGGCGGTGCTGCCCGATGAGCATCCACACCGTCGACGTCGTGCAGCTCCTGCACACCTGCCCGGCCGAGCCGGAGCCCCACCCCTACGACATCCGCCGGACCGTCATCGACGTCATCGACGGCGGACCCTGCCGCAACCCGGTCACCATCCGCTGCGGCGACACCATCACCCAGATCCCCTGTGGGCGGCACGAACCGTCCAAGCGCCAGTGCGGCGCCTGCCGGATCGTTGTCATCGAACGCACCATCACCAACCTGCACCCCACCGTTGGGGTGGCCGGTTGATGGCCTCGACGCTGGACCTCACCCCCCGCGCTTCGGCCCGGGGGGTGGGCTCGAACGCCGACACCATCGCGCCCGTCTACGGCTGGACTGCTGCCGGAGCCGCGTTCGAACGCGCCACCCGACCCGACTACTACGGCTGGCTGGAACACGTCCGCGCCGCCGCCGGCTGCACCCGCCCCATCCGCCTGTCCGGACAGATCCTCACCGTCGAACAGGCCACCGGCCGTGTTCTCGACGCCCGGCACACCGACGCCATGCCTGATGCCGCGATCTACACCGCCTGCGGCAACCGCCGCGCCACGGTCTGCCCCGCCTGCGCCCAGACCTACCAACGCGACGCCTTCCAGCTCCTGCGCGCGGGCCTGGTCGGCGGCAAAGGCGTACCGGAATCGGTGGCATCGCATCCGGCGGTGTTCGCCACGTTCACCGCACCGTCGTTCGGCACCGTCCACGCCCGGAAGGTGAAGCGGCACACCTGCCGCAACCGACGCCGCTGCGACTGCCGCGCCGAACCCTGCCACCCCCGCCGCCACACCGGCCAGTGCGAGCACGGCCGACCCGCCGTCTGCTGGGCGAGGCACGAGCAGGGTGACGCGGTGCTCGGGCATCCGCTGTGCCTGGACTGCTACGACCACGACCACCAGGTCGTCTGGAACATCTTCTCCGGCGAACTCTGGCACCGCACCAAACAAGCCGCCGAACGCTGGCTCGCCAAACTCGCCCAACGCCGCGGCATCCCCCGCGTCGAGGTGATCACCGCCTCCGGCAAGACCCGAAAAGTCGCCCCGGTGCGGCTGTCGCCCGGGAAGGTCGCCGAACTGCAAGCGCGGGGAGCGGTGCACTTCCACGCCATCGCCCGCCTCGACGGCGTCGACCCCACCGACCCTGACAACGTCGTGCCCCCACCGGCCGGGTTCACCGTCACCGACCTCGTCGACGCGCTGCGCCACGCCGCCCGACAGATCGCCTTCCACACCCCACCCCACCCCGACCGGCCCGACGGATGGCCCATCGCCTGGGGAGAACAGGTCGACCTGGAACCGATCGCCACCGACGGCTCCGGGGAGGTCACCGATGGCATGGTCGCGGGCTACCTTGCCAAGTACGCCACCAAAAGCACCGAGGCCACCGGGCACACCTCCACCCGCCTGACCGCCGACACGATCGGGGACTACGCCGACCCCGACGGCGACCACACCGCCCGCCTCATCGACGCATGCTGGCGCATCGGCCGACCGCTCCACACACCGGCCCCACTAGCCGACCGGCCACGGGAACCCCGGCCCCGGCCCGGCTTCGTCGACCGCTGGGAATGCCCCGACTGCGGCACCCACACCCGCTACCCCGCCTGCCCCACCTGCACCGCCGCGCGTCAAGCCGCCCTTGACACCCAACCGACGAAACCGCCGACGACCAACCCCTACGCCCGGCTACGCCGATGGGCGCACATGCTCGGCTACGGCGGCCACTTCCTCACCAAAGCCCGCCGCTACTCCGTCACCTTCCGGCTCCTACGCGACACCCGCGTCGCCTACCGGCGCCACGAGCACCAGCACCACGACCACCCAGCCGCCAGCGGCCCACGCACCGACTTGGTCGACGACGACACGACGCTCATCGTCGGCACCCTCACCTTCGCCGGAGTCGGCTGGCACACCTCGGGTGACGCACTGCTCGCCAACACCGCCGCCGCCCTCGCCCGCGAACGACGAACCACCGGCCGCGAAGAACTCGCCCACGAACTCAGCGCCATCACCCCGGCCAGTGTCTCGCCGGTCGCCGCCTGACCCAGACAGACCAAGGAGGTCACCCGTCATGAGCACCACCGCCCGCCCCAACCCGGTCGTCCGGCTCGTCCCTCGTACCGGCACCGTCGTCGTCGAGCCGGTCACCTACACCGTCCGGGAGGTCGCCAAGCTCCTCGGCATCTCGCTGGGCAGCACCTACGCCCTCGTCCGCGACGGGACCATCCCGGCGACCCGCCTCGGGGGCCGCTGGCTGATCCCGCGTGCCCGGTTCCACGCCTGGCTCGACGGCGTCACCGAGCAAACCGCCGCCACCGGCACCGAGCATGGCCGGAGGTGCTGATGGGATTCGTCCGCAAGACTCCGGCCGGTACCTTCCGTGCCTGCTGGCGTGATCCTGCCGGTGGGCAGAAGTCCAAGAGCTTCCGCACGAAGCGGGAGGCCAATGCCTTCCTCGCCGAGGTCGAGGGACGCCTCAACCGAGGCACCTATGTAAACCCGCACGCTGGTCGTACCCGTTTCGGTGACTTCGCTCAGCAGTGGCTCGCCACCCGGGCGGTCGAGGCGCGTACGACTGAGCGGACCGTCTCCATGCTCCGCACGCACGTCCTGCCGAAGTGGGGTGACTGGCCGCTCGGAAAGCTCGACTTCATGTCGGTGCAGGAGTGGGTGACCGGCCTCGGTCGGGACCTCGCGCCCGCCACCGTGGCCAAGTGCTACCAACTGCTGTCGATGATCCTCAAGACGGCGGTACAGGCGCGGCTGATCGCCACCAACCCCGCCGAGGGGGTGAAGCTGCCGCGTGACCGGTCCCGCGACGTCAAGCCGGTCACGATCAGCCGGGAGAACTTCTTCGGTCGGCTGCTTCCGGCGGTCCCGCCTCGGCATCGGGGGATCGTCGCCGCTGCTGCTGGAGCCGGGCTCCGCTGGGGCGAGTGTGCCGGGTTGACGTGGTCGTCGGTGGACCTCGATCGGGCATCGCTGCGCGTGGTCCAGGTGGCCGAGGAGACGCACGGCGGGATCGTGCTGCGCCCGTACCCGAAGAGTCGCGCCGGGGTCCGGACCGTGCCGCTACCGTCCTTCCTCCTGGCCGCGCTCCGCGAGCTGCACACCGCCGCCGACGACCCGGACCCGCGAGCCCTGGTCTTCCGCGACCGGATCGGCCGGCCACTCCGACGCTCGAACTTCCGGCGCCGAGTGTGGCTGCCGTCGCTGGTCCGCGCCGGACTGCTCGGCCAGGTCGTCAACACCGGCCCCCACCGCTACCGCGCGACCTGGCCGGACCGGGAGGGCATCGAGTGGTCGGCCGAGTTCACCACCGAACGGGAGGCCGTCGCCTGCGTGGCGGCCAAGGCTTCCGGCGGGATGCGCTTCCACGATCTGCGGCACGCCTACGCCACCTGGCTGGTCACCGACGGCGTTCCGATCAACCTGGTGCAGCGGGTCATGGGCCACGAACAGGCGTCGACGACGCTCAACCGCTACACCCACACCCCGGACGACTACGCCGCCCGCGTCCTGGAGGCGTTCAACGGCTCTGCTGCCTCTCTGCTGCCTCCGACCAGAGAAACGCCCTCGGGGAGCCTGCTCGACGGCGACGGAGATGACCTGTGATCTGCGGCGGAGCGCTCACGGTGCAAAGGGACGACCCCCGTCGGGGGGAGACGGGGGTCGTCTTGTGGTTCGGCTCCGGGGGGGTCGAGCCGAACCGACTCAGCGGTTACGGGGGGTGCAACCGCCGAGGCCTGCGGCGTCGGGAATGTGAACTCCCGTCGCGAGGACAAGCATGCCGCAGCCGACCCTTATACGTCGAGTGGTGTTCAGTCCACGCAAAGCTAATTTCTTGCACATCAGATGTGACCGCCGTCACTCCTGCGGGTGCTCATCCACTTCCATGACCCTGGGCGGACGCCTCCGCGCCGCTGTCGGGCTAGACTTTCGCGCCGTGGGCCGCAGCGCCGCTTTCTTCGATCTCGACAAGACCGTCATCGCCAAGTCAAGCGCACTGGCATTCGGTCGGCCGTTCTACCGGGACGGGCTGATCACTCGGCGTGACGTGGTCAAGTCGGCGTACGCGCAGTTGATGTTCCGGCTGGGCGGCACCGACGAGCAGACCATGGCCCGCACGCGGGACTACCTGGCCACGCTCTGCAAGGGCTGGCCGGTGGAACAGGTCCGCCAGATCGTCGCGGAGACGCTGCACGAACTGATCAACCCCTATGTGTACGCCGAGGCGGCCGCCCTCATCGAGGAGCACCAGGCCGCCGGCCGGGACGTGGTGCTGGTTTCCGCGTCGGGTGACGAGATGGTCCGGCCGATCGGTGAGCTGCTCGGGATCACCGACGTGATCGCCACCCGGATGGGTGTGGTGGACGGCCGCTACAGCGGTGAGGTCGAGTTCTACGCCGCCGGTCCGAGCAAGGTCGAGGCGGTCAGCGAGCTGGCTCTGGAACGCGACTACGACCTCAGCGACTCGTACGCGTACTCCGACTCGTACTCGGATCGGCCGCTGCTGGAGTGCGTGGGGCACCCGACGGTGGTCAACCCGGACCGGGCGCTGCGCAAGCTGGCGGTGGAGAACTCGTGGCCGGTGCTGGAGTTCCGGCACCCGATTCCGCTGGGCCGCCGCCTGCGTGAGCGGCCGGCCGTGCCGGTCGCGGCGGCGGCGCTCGGTGTCGGAGTCGGCGTGGCCATCGGCATCGCCTGGTACGGCCGGCACCGCCGCACCCGCGCCGCCGCGCCGACCGCCTGACACCCGCGACCTCAGGACGCGGCGAGGATCTCGTCGCCGATGAGCGTGATCTGGTCGGCGCCGACCTCGACAGCCGTCATGTAGTGCCGTAGCCAGGAGCGCAGGCCGTCGGGCGTGCCGGTGGCGAACGCGCCGGCCGCGCCCACGTACTCCGGTTCGCGCTCGCGGTGACCGACGTCGACAGCGACCAGCCCACGGGGGTCGAACCCGGTGGAGATCAGCACCAGCCGGGCGGCGGCGCGGGCCACCACCCCGGACGGGCCCGGGAAGGGGCGCAGGTTCAGCAGCTCGCCGTGCACGACGGCGGCCAGCACCAGCGGTGGCACCTTGGTGCCGCCGGCGACCAGGGCGGCCAGGCCGTCGAGGCGGGCCGCGACCACCGGGTCGGCGACCGGCCGGCCCAACTCCTCCTCGGTCACCACGTCGCGGGCGGCGAGCACGTGCAGCCGGGCCAGCACCTGCCGGGGCGCCTTGGGCCAGAGGTCGCTGAGCCCGGGCAGCGCTCCGGCCACCCGCAGCGCGCCCTGCATCACCGGGTCGGTGACGGTGCCGGCGCGTACCTCCTCGCGGTCGTGGACGCGGCCCTCCAGCGCGGCGCTGGCCACGGCGGAGCGGAGGCTGACCTCGGCGGCGACCTGGCCGCCCTGGCGGCGCAGCGCGCGGTGCCGGTGGGCCAGGTCGACCCGCTCGCGGGCCTGCTCGACGGCGGGGGCGACGTCGGCGAGCGCGAGCAGCGGGGCGAGCGGATCGGTGGTCACCCCGTCACGCTAGCGACCGCCGGGCTCCCCCCATGCCCGGGGTTGTTAATAAGGGTCCCTTCCTCTACCGGAGGCGTTAACAAGGGGCCCTTCCTTACACCTCGGCGCGAGGGGAGGGCCGCTGGGCGCGCGGTGCGGGGCCGGGCGGTCGCGACCGGGGTACGGCGGGACTAACCTTCCCCGGAGTAGGAGACGCAGGTCACGCGACGAAGGAGTCACCGCATGAGCGAGGCATTGGCCAACTTGCTGAACGAGACGCGCCAGTTCCCGCCGCCGGCTGAACTCGCCGCGAACGCCAACGTGACCGCCGAGGCGTACGAGGAGGCGGCCGGTGACCGGCTGGCCTTCTGGGCGCGTCAGGCCGGCCGGCTGGCCTGGGCCCAGCCGTGGGAGCAGGTGCTCGACTGGTCGAACGCCCCGTTCGCGAAGTGGTTCACCGGGGGCACGCTGAACGTGGCGTACAACTGCCTGGACCGGCACGTCGAGGCGGGCCTCGGGGACAAGGTGGCGATCCACTGGGAGGGCGAGCCCGGCGACACCCGCACCGTCACCTACGCCGACCTGCACCGGCTCACCTGCCAGGCGGCGAACGCGCTGACGGAGCTGGGCGTGACCGCCGGTGACCGGGTGGCGATCTACATGCCGATGATCCCGGAGGCGGCGGTGGCGATGCTCGCCTGCGCCCGGATCGGCGCCACGCACAGCGTGGTGTTCGGCGGCTTCTCCGCGGACGCGCTCACCAACCGGATCCAGGACGCCAGCGCCAAGGTGGTGATCACCGCGGACGGCGGGTACCGGCGGGGCAAGCCGTCGGCGCTCAAGCCGACCGTGGACGAGGCGGTGGCGAAGTGCCCGTCGGTGGAGCACGTGCTGGTGGTGCGGCGTACCGGTGAGGAGGTCGCCTGGTCGGGCAGGGACCACTGGTGGCACGAGACGGTGGAGACGGCGGCGCCGGAGCACGAGGCGCAGCCGTTCGACGCCGAGCACCCGCTGTTCATCCTCTACACCAGCGGCACGACGGCCCGGCCGAAGGGCATCCTGCACACCACCGGCGGCTACCTGACCCAGGCGTCGTACACCACGCACGCGGTGTTCGACCTGAAGCCGGAGTCGGACGTCTACTGGTGCACGGCCGACATCGGCTGGGTGACCGGGCACTCCTACATCGTGTACGGCCCGCTCTCCAACGGCGCCACCCAGGTCATGTACGAGGGCACGCCGGACACCCCGCACAAGGGCCGGTTCTGGGAGATCGTCGACAAGTACAAGGTGACCATCCTGTACACGGCGCCGACGCTGATCCGCACCATGATGAAGTGGGGCGAGGACATCCCGGCCGGGTACGACCTGTCGTCGCTGCGTCTGCTCGGCAGCGTCGGTGAGCCGATCAACCCGGAGGCGTGGATCTGGTACCGGCAGCACGTCGGCCGCGGTGAGCTGCCGGTGGTGGACACCTGGTGGCAGACCGAGACCGGCGCCATCATGATCTCGCCGCTGCCCGGTGTGACCGAGGCGAAGCCCGGCTCGGCGATGGGCCCGCTGCCCGGCATCGTCGCCGACGTGGTGGACGACCAGGGTGAGTCGGTGCCGAACGGCGGCGGCGGTTACCTGGTGCTGAAGGAGCCGTGGCCGTCGATGCTGCGGACGGTGTGGGGTGACGACAACCGTTTCCTGGAGACGTACTGGTCGCGGTTCGGCGCGGGCGCCAACATCGGCGACGAGTGGGTCTACTTCGCCGGTGACGGGGCGAAGAAGGACGACGACGGGCACATCTGGCTGCTCGGCCGGGTGGACGACGTGATGCTGGTGTCCGGCCACAACATCTCCACCACGGAGGTGGAGTCGGCGCTGGTCAGCCACCCGTCGGTGGCGGAGGCGGCGGTGGTCGGCGCGACCGACCCGACCACCGGGCAGGCGATCGTCGCGTTCGCCATCCCGCGCGGCACCGCGGAGACCGCCGGCGACGCGGGCGAGCAGCTCATCGCCGAGCTGCGCAACCACGTGGCGAAGACGCTCGGCCCGATCGCGAAGCCGCGGCAGATCATGCTGGTGCCGGAGCTGCCGAAGACCCGCTCCGGCAAGATCATGCGCCGGTTGCTGCGGGACGTGGCGGAGAACCGGTCGCTCGGCGACGTGACCACACTCCAGGACTCCTCGGTGATGGAGTTGATCTCGTCGGGGATGAGCAGCGGCAAGTCCGACGAGGACTGACGACAGCCGACCAGGGGGCGGACCGCGGCGCGGTCCGCCCCCTTCGTCGTATCCGGGATCCGCGCCGGTCGATCGGGGGACCCGATCTGACCTGATCGGCCAGAGCACTTTTCCACCACTGTCGATGTCGCTTGTTGTCGGTTACGTTCAGCCGCACCGGCGGATTTCGACGAGCGTCAGTGAGACGGCCGGTTCCCCACCATTCCCTACGAACGGAGTGGCATGCTCCCCATGTCGCAGCACAGGGCACGGCGACGCTTACTCGTCGCGCTGCCCGTCATCGCGCTCGCGGCCACGTCGCTGACCGTGACGGGCAGCGCGGCGGCCCAGCCGTCCCGGTCCGCACCGGTCACGATCGGGGCGGACGAGCACTACATCAACTACGCCGAGCCCGAGGTGCAGCCGGACACCGGCGGCAAGGAGATCAAGGGCCGTGACGGCGTCTTCACCTCGCCCGCGGACGAGGCCCGCGCCTACGACCGCAAGTACGCCGGGGGCAACCCGATCGCGGCCCGTGAGCTGGCCAAGCTGGAGGCCAAGTCCATCCGGACCGGCAAGAGCCCTCGCAAGATCAAGCAGGCAAAGAGTACGCAGACCGCCAAGCTGCTGACGCTGCTCGTCGAGTTCAACGACAACGCCAACGACGACTTCACCGACGTGATGGTCCCGAAGACGGTGTTCGAGGACCGCACCTGCGTTCCCGGCACGGTGCAGAACGGGCCGCGGCACAACACCATCCCGAACCCGGCCACGCTGCCGCACAAGGACAACAACTCGATGTGGGTGCCGGACTTCTCGCCGGCCCACTACGACAAGATGCTCTACAGCAAGAAGGGCATCACCGAGCGGGTCCGCAAGGACCTCAAGGGGCCGGACGGCAAGCCGGGCATCAGCCTCGCCGGGCGGACCATGCACAACATGTACCTGGAGATGTCCAAGGGCGCGTACACGGTGGACGGGCAGGCCACCCCGTGGATCACGGTGCCGCACTCGGAGGGCTGGTACGCCGCGTCGCGCTGCTTCCAGGACGAGAACGGCAACTGGGTCGCCGGGCGTGAGCAGTCGATGAACGGCCACCCGGACAACCCGCAGGGCGCCGGCCGCCTCGCCACCGACGCGATCGACGCGCTGGCCGCGGCCGACCCGAACTTCCCCTGGGCCGACTACGACATCGAGGACCAGAGCGACCGCGACGGCGACGGCAACTACCACGAGCCGGACGGCGTGATCGACCACCTGGTGCTGGTGCACGCCAACCAGGGCAAGTCCCGTGGCGGCGGCGACATCGGCATCTACTCGGTCTGGGCGCACTCCTCGACGGTGGCCGGCGGCTACACGATCCCCGGCACCAACCTGAAGGTGTCGAACTACATCGTGCAGCCGGAGGACGCCGGCGTCGGCGTCTTCGCCCACGAGTTCGGCCACGACCTGGGCCTGCCGGACCTCTACGACACCTCCGGCAACGCCGACTCGGACGTGGACTTCTGGGACCTGATGGCGTCCGGCTCGCACTCCGGCGAGATCTTCCAGGCGCTGCCCACCCACATGGGCCTGTGGGACAAGTGGGTGCTGGGCTGGGCCGAGCCGAAGACGTTCGGGCCGGGTGACCGGTCCAAACTGGTCAAGCTCGGGCAGACGTCGCGTACGCCGGTCGGCACCGAGGACGGCATCAAGATCGACCTGCCGGACAAGGTGATCTCACTGGCGACGCCGCACAGCGGCGGCAACATGTGGTACTCCGGCGCGGACCAGAACTGGGCCGACGTCAAGCTCAGCCGCACGGTGACCGTCCCGAACGCCGCCGACGCGAAGTTCTGGATGTGGAACAACTACGTCATCGAGGCGGACTGGGACTTCGGCTTCGTCGAGGTCTCCACCGACGGCGGCGCCACCTGGAACGAGCAGAAGGTGTACGCCGAGGGCGGCGCGCTGGTCTCCACAAACGACGGCTACGCCGACCCGAACGGCCGGATGGTCGACTTCGGCAACAAGAAGTACGGCCTGAGCGGCAGCACCGGCGGCTGGCGGCACGACTACGTCGACCTGTCGTCGTTCGCCGGGCAGACCGTGCAGGTGCGGCTGCGGTACGCCACCGACGAGGCGTTCGTCGAGCGCGGCTGGTTCGCCGACGACTTCTCGGTGACCGGCGGCGGCGCCACCACCTGGAGCGACGACGTGGAGAGCGGCGCGGCGGGCTGGACCCAGACCGGCGGCACCTTCACCGACACCAGCGGCGCGGGTTGGTACATCGACTCGGGCACGCAGGTCAAGTCGCACTACTACCTGGCCGAGTGGCGTAACTTCGACGGCTTCGACAACGGCCTGAAGTACACCTACGACACCGTCTACTCGCACGAGGCCTGGAAGGTCGACCGGATCGCGTACAACGCGCCGGGCATGCTGGTCTGGTACCGGGACACCCAGCTCGGCGACGTCAACCACGTCACCGCGCAGATGACCGCGCTGCCCAGCTACGGCGCCAAGGGCGGTCTGCTGATCGTCGACTCGCACAACGACCCGCTGCGCCGCAAGGGCACCGCGGCCGAGAAGGACCCGTCGGTGCTGAAGAACCTGCCCAGCCGGCCGCAGTCCTCCAACGCCGCGTTCGGCCTCAAGCCCACGTACCCGTTCAAGGAGTGCCTGGAGGCGGCGGACGAGCCGTACAGCGAGTACTGCACGAAGTTCGGCCCGCAGGCGCCGGTGAAGGGCTTCACCGACGCCAAGGGCTGGTACCCGGGCATCGAGATCCGTGACGGCGCCGCGTACGCGCGGGACAACGACGCCTCGGTGGTCGTCCCGTCGCGGGGCAACCAGCAGTACACGACCCGGGTGGTGAACCCGGACGGCACTCCGGCGACGGACTACTACGGTTCGACGCTGGGTGGCGGGGCGATCGTGCTCGGCACCGGCAACCCGGGTGACGCGGGCGTCCAGTACGGCGTCTCGATCATCATCAAGCGGGCCGCCAAGGACAACTCGTACGCCCAGGTGTACGTGGTCCCGCCGCGTCCCTGAAACGGGCGCGGTCAAAGCGGAACCGGAATGACCGAAAAATGATCTGATCTAGCTCGATGGGGGAAGGGCCGGGAGCGTGAGCGCTCCCGGCCCTTCCGCTAACCCATTAATCCATGCATGTCTCTGCAATCGCGGCTCCGCGCATCGTCGCTGGTCAACGACTCGGTGACGGGCAGGTGTGTGACGGTGAAAAGCGTTCTCAACAAAAAGTTGCAACAAATCGACGCACGCGTCTTCCCACCAGTCGCAGCAGTGTCTATGTTCACCCTTGGTCCCACCAGTGGACCGTTCCACCGGCCCGTACCCCCAGTTGGGCCGGTTCCCTCACACCGGAGGTACCACGTGCGCAAAGTCGCAGTGGGTCTGCTCGGGCTTTCGCTGACCGCGACGGGGCTGGTGGCAGGCACGGCCGCCAGCGCCGCGCCGACGCCGAAGCTGCCGGCCGCCGCTCCGTCGGTGGCCGAGCCTGCGCAGGCTGAGCACGACCTGCCCAACCCGCTCGAGGAGAAGCGGCGCGCGCTGCGCCAGGAAGGCCTCAGCGAGGTCCTGTCCGGCAGGGCGAAGGCCCAGAAGATCAACGGCAGCACGGTCGTCAAGGTCGGCGAGCGGGCCGCCGCCGGTCCCGCGGCGGGCAAGGCAGCCAAGAGCACCAAGGCCGGCAAGGGCCCGACCAAGGACCAGTACGTCGAACTCTCCCGCGAGCGGACCGACAGGATCTTCGTCATCCTCGCGGAGTTCGGCGACGAGCGGCACCCGAACTACCCGGACCAGGACACCGACCCGGACACCCCGGGCCCGACCCGGTTCGACGGTCCGCTCCGCAACCAGATCCCCCAGCCCAACCGCGCGGTGGACAACTCCACGGTCTGGCAGGCGGACTACAGCGCCGACTACTACCGGCAGCTGTACTTCGGCACCAACCCGGGCGACGAGTCGCTGAAGCAGTACTACGAGGCCCAGTCCTCGGGTCGGTACAGCGTCGACGGCGAGGTCACCAACTGGGTGAAGGTGCGGTACAACGAGGCTCGCTACGGCCGCTCCGGCGGCTACCCGTGTGCCTCGAACGTCTGCACCAACACCTGGGCCCTGGTCCGCGACGCCGCCAACCAGTGGGTCGCCGACCAGAAGGCGCAGGGCCGTTCCGACGCGGAGATCGCCGCGGACGTCAAGGCGATGGACCAGTGGGACCGGTACGACTTCGACGGCGACGGCGACTTCAACGAGCCGGACGGCTACATCGACCACTTCCAGATCGTCCACGCCGGCGGCGACGAGGCCGACGGTGACCCGTACCAGGGTGAGGACGCCATCTGGAGCCACCGGTGGTACGCCTTCGCCAGCGACCAGGGCAACACCGGCCCGGAGAACTTCCCGGCCGGCGGCACCCAGATCGGCAACACCGGCGTCTGGATCGGTGACTACACGATCCAGCCGGAGAACGGTGGCCGGAGCGTCTTCTACCACGAGTACGGCCACGACCTCGGTCTGCCGGACGACTACAACGTGGTCAGCGGTGGGGACAACAACAACGAGCACTGGACCCTGATGGCCCAGAGCCGGCTCGGCGCCAAGAACGACGGCGGCATCGGCGAGCGCGGTGGCGACCTCGGCGCCTGGAACAAGCTCCAGCTCGGCTGGCTCGACTACGAGGTGATCGTGGCCGGCCAGAAGCGCACCCTGGAACTCGGGCCGCAGGAGTACAACTCCAACAAGGCCCAGGGCGCCGTGGTGGTGCTGCCGCAGCGGGAGTACACGTTCCAGAACGGCAAGCCGTTCGAGGGTACGAAGCAGTTCTTCTCGGGCAACGACGACGACCTGAACAACACGATGACGCGCACTGTCGACCTCACCGGGAAGACCAGCGCCGCGCTGTCGATGAAGGGTCGCTACAGCATCGAGGCGGACTACGACTACCTGTTCTTCGAGGCGTCCACCGACGGTGGCCAGACCTGGACCTCGCTGCCCGGTACGGCCAACGGCACCCCGCTGAAGGAGATCTCCCCCGGGCGCTACGCCCTGGACGGCTCCAGCAACGACCAGTGGGTCGACGTCAACATCCCGATGGACGCGGTCGCCGGCAAGGTCGTGCAGTTCCGGCTCCGCTACCAGACGGACGGCGGTGTGTCCGAGGGCGGCTTCTACGGTGACGCGATCACCGTGACCGCCGACGGTCAGACCCTCCTCACCGACGGCGCCGAGGCCGGTGCCAACGGCTGGACCCTCAGCGGCTTCAGCATCGTCGAGGAGACCTACACCCGTAAGTTCGACAACTACTACATCGCCGGTCACCGGTCGTACGTCTCGTACGACAAGTACCTCAAGACCGGCCCGTACTTCTTCGGCTACGCGAACACCCGCCCGGACTACGTGGACCACTACGCGTACCAGGAGGGTCTGCTGATCTCCTACTGGAACCTGCGGTTCGCGGACAACGACACGTTCGCGCACCCGGGTGAGGGTCGGAACATGATCATCGACGCGCACCCGCGGCCGATCTACAACCTGACCGGCCAGCCCTGGCGGGCCCGTGTCCAGGTCTACGACGCGCCGTTCAGCCTGAAGAAGGCCGACTCGTTCACGCTGCACATCAACAGCCAGCCGCAGTACATCCGCGGTCAGGACGCGCAGCCGCTGTTCGACGACACCAAGCAGTACTGGTACCCGGAGCTGCCGAACCACGGCGTCAAGCTCCCGGCCACCGGCACCAAGATCAAGGTCCTGGAGCAGAACGGCACCTCGCTGAAGGTCCGCTTCTCCTGATCCACTGATCGACGCGCCACGCGATGCCCGGGCGGGCTCACCGCCCGGGCATCGCCCTTTCCGGGAACCCGGCGTACCCCGCCCGCGTCCCATCCGTTCGACACCCGCCCCACGCTGCCGGCCGCCCCACGATGGCGCTGATCGACGGCGCGGCCGAGACGGAGGATCCGTGTCCGACGACCACCAGCCGGCCGCGAGCGGCGCGGGCACGCCCGCCGACCGGCCCGCGCCGCTGTCCGCCACCGAACTGCCGACGCTGCGGCGTCCCGCCGGCCCGCCGAGGAAGCCGACCGACAACCGCCCGGCCGGCGTCGTCGCCGGATGGATCACCCGGGGCGGCGCCGGACCCTGCTACGGCCTGATGGACGAGAACGGCACGGAGTACGCCGTGTACGGCCCGGACGCCGGGGAGTTACGCAAGGGCGACTTCGTCTCACTGCGGCTCACCGCGCGGGACCGCTCGGTGGACTGCGGGCCCGGCATCCCCATGCGCGTCGCCGAATCCTGACCCCGCAAGCGGTCGCCGGGCCACATGGGTCACCTCCCGGAGAAATCCCTGATCCTGGTCACCTGCGAGCCCGATGCGCGATCGGCGGCCCTAGGCTGTGCCCCATGACCGACCAGCGCGGCGGACCCGTCGACGAGTCCTGCGTCCTGCCCGAGGGGCCGTGGACGCACCGGTTCGTCGGCGCCAACGGCAGCCGGTTCCACGTCGTCGAGGCGGGCGCCGGTCCGATGGTGCTCTTCCTCCACGGCTTCCCCGAGTACTGGTACGCCTGGCACGAGATGCTGCCGGCGGTCGCGGACGCGGGCTTCCGGGCGGTCGCCGTCGACCTGCGCGGCTACGGCGCGAGCGACAAACCACCCCGGGGGTACGACGGCTACACGCTCGCCGCCGACGTCGCCGGCCTGATCCGCGCACTCGGCGAGCGATCGGCCACGGTGGTCGGCACCGGCGCGGGCGGGCTCATCGGCTGGACCGCCGCCTCCTTCCACCCGACCCTGGTCCGGCGGCTCGTGGTGCTCGGCGCGCCGCACCCGCTGCGGCTGCGGGCCGCCATCTTCGCCGACCCGCGCGGCCAGTTCGCCTCGGCCACCGCGACGCTCAAGTTCCAGCTCCCCCGCTACGAGCACGTCCTGACCCGGGACGACGCCGCCGAGGTGGAGGAGATCCTGCGCCGGTGGGGCGGCCCACGCTGGGCGGACAGCCCCGACTTCGCCGCCTACGCCCACTGCTGCCGGGTCGCGATGCAGATCCCGCAGGCCGCGTTCTGCGCGATGGAGGGCTACCGCTGGGCGTTCCGCTCGGTGCTGCGGCTGCACGGCTACCGCTTCGTGAAGCTGATGCAGAAGCCGCTCGTCACGCCGACCCTGCAACTGCACGGCGCGCTGGACCGCGCGTCGCTTCCCCGTACCGCCCAGGGCTCCGGCCGCTACGTCAGCGCGCCGTACGAGTGGCGGCTGCTCGACGACGTGGGGCACTTCCCCCACGTGGAGGCCCGTGACCTGGTGCTCGGCGAGGTCCTGCGCTGGGCGAAGTCCTGACTCAGACCCGCTGCTCGCCCAGGTCGGCCACCTCGGTCGCGGGCGCCCAGCCCTGGTAGACGCCGAAGTCGAACGCCTCCAGCCCCATCGCCTCGGCCACCGGCCAGCGCCCACCCGTGTACTCCAGCCGCAGCCAGCCCTCGTGCTCGGCCAGCACGATGAACGGCTGTCCCTGCCAGGTGCAGGTGGTCCGCACGTACGCGAGATCGTCGACCTCGGCCGCCGGCACCACCCGGACGTGCCGGCCGGGGCGTACCTCGGTGAAACCCTCCTCCGGGCCGGGCTGGTAGAGGCGGACCTCGTCCCCGGCGGGGCTGGCCTGGTACTCCCGCCCCCGCCAGCGGGCCACGTAGCCGTCGCGGGTCACGCCTCGTCCGCCTTCCGCCAGACCAGCGCGTCGGTGTCCAGGACCGCGACCAGCCGCGTGGCGCCGTCCGCGCCGAGCCGCCACAGCTCGGCGCCGTGCGGCAGGCGGGCGCTGTCCACCTTGAACTCGGCGATCACGTCGCTGCTCTCCCCGGGAGCGAAGCCGTTGCCGCGGAACGGCGGCCGCTCGATCACCCAGCCCTCCATCGCCCGCATCGCGGCCTCGTTCGGCCCGCCGTAGGGGATCCGGTAGAGGCTCGGCCGGTAGGCCGGCCAGCGCAGGAGGTAGATCTCCTCGTCGTCCGGGGAGAACGGCGAACCCGGGTGGCCGAGCCCGAGCGCCCGGTACAGCTCCGCCGGGCTGTTCAGGTGCGCCAGTTCCCCGGCCCGGTGCACGAAGCCGGAGACCCGGTCGTAGCCACGCTCCAGGTAGTACGCGAGCTGGCTCGCCGCGATCGCCTTCTGCATGGTCACCGGCTGGTTCGCGGCGATGGTCGGCGCCTCCGGGCGCTGTCGTTCCGCCGGCTGCTGCGCGGCGGCCGGCTCCGGGTCGTCGCCGAGGCCCACCTCGGCCGCCCAGTTGGCGAGCGCGAGAACCTGCTCCCCCGGGTACGTCGCGCCGACCGGGCTGCCCGGGTTCACCCGGAACGACCAGGACACGTCCGGCCACTTGCGAATGAGCTGGACGAACTTGACCCGTACCGTCTCGACCGCGTCTCCGGCGTGCTCGGCGAGGCGTTCCAGGGAGGTGTAGACCGAGACGGACGTCTCGCCGTCCACCGGCTCGGTGTGCCAGACGAACCCCGGCTCACCCGGCCGGCTGCCCGCGGCCGAGTCGGGCGCGGCCGGCAGCAGCACCCGGGCCAGCAGCAGGGTGGTGAGGAAGCCGTCGGTGCTCCCGCTGCCCGCGGCGGCCAGCAACTCCTCCTCCACGTTGTTCGCCGGCACGAAGTCGGCCGGAGCGGCGGCGCTCACCGGGTCGCCGTCGATCGGCGCCGGCTCCGCCAGGGGCGCGGGCGGCGCCGAGGTGTCCGGCGTCTCGTGCGGGGTGGACAGCGCGACGGTCGGCTCACCCGGCGCGAACAGCGACGTGGTGACGGAGTCGTCGAAGGCCGCCGGTTCGGCCTCGGTGGCCGGCTGCGTGGCCGGCTCGGCGTCGGCGGCCGGCTCGAAGAGCGACACGGTGGCCTGTTCCCCGGCGGTGGCCGGCGCGATCAGGGCCGCCGTCTGCTCGGGCGGCGTCGGCGCGAACAGCGAGGTGGTCGGCTCGGCAGCCGGCGTGTGCGCCTCGAACAGGGAAACCGTGGGTTCGGCCGTCGAGGTGAACGACACCGTCGGATCGTCGAGCCGTCCGGCCCGGTCGAACGGCGCCGTCTCGGCCGGCGCAACGGTGTGGGCGGCCTCGGTGAGGTTCATCGTCTCGTCGCCGGTCGTCAGCAGCGGGTCGGCCGGGAGCGGCGCGGTCGGGTCACCGGCCCAGGGTGCCGCCGCGTGATCGGCCGACGCGGCACGCACCGGGTCGGCGTACTGCGCGGACCAGGGCTGATCGGGCTCGGTCAGGTCGCGGGCCTCGATGACCGTGCCCTCGATGACGATGGGGGTGAAGTCCCGGCGCGGCGCGGGCGGGCTCGACACCGGCTCGGCGATCGAGGGCGACAGCGCCTCCGTCGGGTCCTCGGCAGCGTTCCAGGGCGGGGCCTCCCGGTCGGGGCCGACCGGGTCGGCCCACGTGTCCGTCGCGGGGGTGGCAGGGCCGGAGTGACGCCGGGGCAGCGTCCCGATGGCGTCCTCGGGTGGGCGGCTCGGCCGGAACGCCTGGGTCGCCTCGTCGGTCCGGAGCGCCGGAGGTGGCTCGTCCGCCTGCGCCGCGAACGCCTGGGTGGGGTCCTCCCGTACCGGCTCGTTCAGCGGACGGCGACGCGGAAACGGCTGGCCACCGGCGAACCGGGTCGGCGGGGTGGCCCGGTCGGCGGCCCGCCGTGGCGCGTCCAGCGGTGACGGGCGCCGGGCCGAGCGACCGGAGGCGGGCTCGAAGAAGGACCGCGACGGTGGCGGTGGCGTGGGGGTCGGCGGCGGCTCGTCGGTCGACGCGGGCTCGGCGGCGAAGGGGTCCGGCTCGTCGGGGCGGCGGCGCAGGTCGGTGAGCCAGCCGTCCAGGGCGTCCGTACCCGGTTCGTCGCCCGGGTCGGCGCGGCCCGGGCTGTCCCGGTCCGGCTCCCGGCGGCGGGGCGGCACGGTCGGCAGCCGCCGCCCCAGCACCGAACCGCCGCGTACCGGCACCGTCGGCGGCTCGTCGTCCGCAGTCCGCGGTCCGCCCCGGTCGCCCGGCACCGCCGGAGGCGGAACCGCGGGAGCCGGAACGACAGGGGGCGGGACGGCGGCCGGCGGGACGGGTACGGCGGACGGGCGGGGCGCGGAATCGGGTACGCCGTTGCGCGCGCTCCGGGCCGCGCCCTCCACCCGCTCCAGCCGGGCCCGAGCGCCCATGGTCCGCCCGGGCAGCCGGACATCGCCCCGGGAGAGCTGGGCGACGTACCAGGCGGGCAGGTAGCCCTCGATCGGCAGCCCGGGGTTGACCGCCAGCCACCACTCCGGGTTGGGCCAGCCGTCCGCCAGTTCCGGGTAGGGCACACGGCGGGCCGTGCCGGCGTTCTCCCCCAGGCTGGCCCGCAGCGCGGCGGCGGAGGTGAAGGCGAGCACGTGCGTGCGGCCGCCGGAGGTCCAGGTGCCCCATCCGCCGGCCGGGCCGCCCGCGACCGGCAGGAACAAATCGACGCGCGTCAGCACCCGAAAGTACTGCTGCTGGTCCTGGGCGCGCAGCGCGTCCCGCATCGCCACCTCGGCCTCGGTGGCCGGCTCCCATCCGGTCACGGCCACCTCTCCTTCCGCGAACAGGCCACAGGCATCGCCTACAACCTACAAGGTGGCAGCAAGATCAGGACTTCTGGCCATCGACGGTCCGCCCCGATGTCCACGAGGCGATAACATCCCGTCCCGGAGCCGACACGTTACGGAGGTCGTCGATGTACCGGCCTGTCGCGCACCCGGCCGTGGCCGCCCTGGCGACGCTCCTCGCCGTCGGGTCTCCGGTCGCCCCCGCGGCGGCTCGCGCGCCGGCCGGCTGCGCCTCGCCACCCGCCCCGGCGCGGCCGGTCGCGCAACAGCCGTGGCCGCAGCAACGGTACGCCCCGGACCGGCTCGCCCCGCTCGCCACCGGCGCCGGAGTCGTGGTCGCGGTGATCGACTCGGGCGTGGACCGGTCCCATCCGCAGCTCGCCGGGCGCGTCCTGTCCGGCGCCGACTTCCTCGACCCGGGCGGGGACGGCACCCGGGACTGCGCCGGGCACGGCACCGGTGTCGCGAGCATCGTCGCCGCCGCCCCGCAGCCCGGCATCGCGTTCCGCGGCCTCGCGCCGGACGCGCGCATCCTGCCGGTACGGGTGAGCGAGCAGCAGGTGGTCGAGGGGCGGGAGTCGGGGCGTACCGTCGACGCGACCGGGTTCGCCCGGGCGATCCAGTGGGCGGTGGACCACGACGCCGACGTGCTCAACCTGTCGGTCGTGCTGTACGCGGACGACCCCGACGTGCGCGCCGCCGTCGCGTACGCGCTGCGACAGGACGTGGTGGTGGTGGCCGCCGCCGGGAACCTGCACGACAACGGCGATCCCCGGCCCTACCCGGCCGCGTACGACGGCGTGCTGGGGGTGGGCGCGATCGGCCCGGACGGCACCCGCTCGGCGTTCTCCCAGACCGGCCCGTACGTCGACGTGGTCGCCCCGGGCAGCGAGGTGCTGATGGCGGCGCCCCGCCAGGGACACCACCGGGCGGAGGGCACCAGCTACGCCACTCCGTTCGTGGCCGGCACCGCGGCGCTGCTGCGTCAGTACCGGCCCCGGCTGAGCGCGGACGAGGTGGCCGCCCGGATCGTGGCCGCCGCCGACCCGGCCCCGGGACGGGAGACCGGCTACGGCGCGGGGGTGCTCAACCCGTACCGGGCGGTGACCGAGTCGGCGGGCGTGATGGACTCCCGGCCCCGGCCGGGCGCCGCGCTGCCCGCCGACCGGCCAGATCCGGCCGCGCTGGCCCGCGAGGCTCGCCGCGGGACGGCCCGGGACCGGGCGCTGCTGACCGCCGCCGTCGTGGGCGGGACCGTGGCACTCGTGGCGGCGCTCGCCCTGGTGCTGCCGCGCGGAGCACGGCGCCGCTGGCGGGCGGCCGACCGGGCCTGAACCGCCGTGCGGCCCGGATCGGCAGACCCGGGCCGCACGGGACGCTTCACTGGAACAGGTTGGTGTTGCGCTTCTCGGTGTCGAGGTAGTCGGCCGCGGAATCCTCCACCGCGAGCTTGATGTCGCGCAGCATCGCC
Organism: Micromonospora sp. C41; assembly: GCF_018070485.1. NCBI lineage: Bacteria > Bacillati > Actinomycetota > Actinomycetes > Micromonosporales > Micromonosporaceae > Micromonospora > Micromonospora sp. C41. Next base: position 125,402 of record NZ_JAGPXP010000008.1, read on the forward strand.
TGCAGGTCCTGCGAGGCGGCCCGCCACCGGGACTGCCGCACCTCGTACGCCTCGCGGGCGGCGCCGTTCCAGCTCGCCACCAGCGGGGCGGCGTCGCGTTCCAACTGGCCGAGCTGGCTCTCCAGGGTGGACAACGCCCGTTGGATGTCGGCGCCGGCCTGTTGCAGGGCGGCGAAGTTGACGACCAGCACACCGTGCTCCATGAGTTCGATCCTTCCGGTTGTCAGAGCGGCAGCTGGATGCCGCGGTTGGTGCCCGCCACCCGGCCGGCGGCCTCGGTGTCGGACAGGTCGTACTGCCGGCCGGCGGTGCGGATCGCGGTGGCGGTCTCCCGCAGCGCCCGCTGCAGGGCCGCCTGGTCCTGCGCCCACTGCTGCTTGACCTGCGCGAACGAGCGCCCTCCGGCGCCCCGCCAGGCCTGCTGCAGCACCTCCAGCTCGGCCATCAGGCCGCTGAGCATGGTCTGCAGCGACTGGTCGACCTGCTCGAACTTCGCGGCGGTCTGCTGCATCACCGCGGCTTCTGCCTGGGTCTGGGACATCCCGGACGTCACCTCGTCTCCTCGGTCGTGGCTGGTCACCCCGGTGACCACCGTGGACTCGCCGGGGGCGCCCGGGGCCGGTGGAGGGGAAGACCAGGCGGCGGCGGACACGCGACTCGACGATTTCGTCGCTGACGGTAGCCGCCCCACTCCGGTTCTGCTACCCCCTCGGGCTCCCCTGTGGACAACTCGGCCATTACGATGTGCCACGGTGATGTCACAGCGGGACCCGGGCGAGGAGGTGCGGTGGCCGCGACGACAACGACCCGGCCGGCCGCGTCCGCCCCACTGTGGACACGACGGCCGGGCGCGCGGCAGCGGGCCGGTCAGGTCGTGGCGACACAGGTCGCGGCGGCCGTGCTGGTGGCCGCCGCCGGGCGGGGTTTCGTGGCGACCGCCGCCGCGCTGCTCACCGCCGCGCTCATGCTGCCGGCCGCGTGGATCCGGGTACGCGGCCGCTGGCTGCACGAATGGCTCGTCACCGCCGTCGCGTACCTGACCCGGCGCCGCGCCCTGCCGTCGGCCGCCGACCCGGCGGCGCTGCTGGAACTGGTCCGGCCGGGGGCGGTGGCCGGCTCCACCGAGCTGGCCGGCGGTCCGGCCGCGGTGCTGCACGACGCCGCCGGCCTGACCGCGCTGCTGGAACTCGGCGACCCGGACGACCTGCTCGGTGACCACGCGCGCCGGCTGCCCGTACCGTCCGACCTGCTCCCGCCGAGCGGCCCGGACGCCCCAGCGGTCCGGTTGCAGCTCGTCTTCTCGTCCTCCCCCGCGCCCGTGCCGGCCGTCGCGGGCGGTCCCGCCGGGACGTCCTACCGGCAGCTCACCGACGGCCGGGTGCCGGGGCGGACGCGCGCGGTCCTGGCCGTCCAGGTGTTGCGGGCGGACGGCTGGCCGGACGAGGAGTTGCTGCGGGCGCTCTCCGGCACGCTGCGGCGGATCGTCCGCCGGCTCGGGCCGCTCACCGCCCGGCCGCTCGGCGGGGACGCGGCGCTGCGGGTGATCGCAGAGCTGGCCCATCACGAGCCCGGCGCCCCGGTCCGGGAGACGTGGCCGCTGCTCACCGTGGGCGGGCTGGCGCAGGCCACCTGGCGACTGCGCCGGTGGCCCGATCCGCGGGGCGAGCCCTCCCCGGGGCTGGTCACCCGGCTGCTCGCGGTGCCCGCCACCGCCACCACCGTCGCGCTGACGGTCGGACCCCGCGCCGGGACGAATCCGGCCCCGGCCGAGCTGGCGGTGCGGGTCGCCGCCGGCAGCGCGGACGAGTTGTCGGCGGTGGATCGGACGCTTCGGCGCGTCGCCGGTGACGTCGGCGGGGAGCTGCGCCGGCTCGACGGGGAGCACCTGGCCGGGCTCGCCGCCACGCTGCCGCTCGGGGTGACCGGTGGGTCCGGGTCGCCGCCGCCCGCACTGGAACTGCCCCCGGCCACCGCCGGCCTGATGGTGGGCGCCAACCGCCACGGCGCCGCGCTCACCGTGCGCCTGTTCCGGCCCGCCCCGACACGGGTGCTGCTGATCGGCGGTGTGCCGGCCGCTCAACTGCTCGTGCTGCGGGCGCTGGCGCTGGGTGCCCGGGTGGCGGTGCAGACCGGCCGTCCCCGGGCCTGGGAGCCGTTCGTCCGCGGCGTCGGGACGCTCGGTGGCGGCGTACCGCTGCTTCCGCCGGGGCGTCCGCCCGGCGGCGCGCCCGCCTCACCGCTGTGCCCGCTGCTGGTGGTGGTCGACGTCGGCCCGGTGCCGCCGGAGGCCGGGCCGGACGCGGCCTGGCAGTCCGTGCTCGTGGTCCGCGACGAGCTGACCGCGGCCGACACGGCGACGCTGGCCCGCGCCGACCTGGCGATCCTGCAGCCACTCGACCCGGACGAGGCGGCGCTGGCCGGAGCGGCGCTCGGGCTCGGCGGATCCGCCGACTGGTTGACCCGCATCCGCGACGACATGGTGGCGGTGGTCAACCGGCGGGCCCTGCGGTGGGCGCTGCTCTCACCGACGCCTGTGGAGTCGCAACTGGTCGGTCGCCCGGCGCGACGCTGAGGCGCGCGGGGGCGTCACGCTGCTTTCCCTGGTGGTACGTCCGTGGCACGATCCCGGCCATGGATTTCCTGAAGGGTCTTCTGATTCGTGTGGGCTCGACGGCAGTGGCGTTCTGGCTCGCCACGCTGCTCATCCCCGGCATCTCGCTGGACTCCGGGTCGGCCACCGAGACCGTGATCACGCTGGTTCTCGTCGCGGTGATCTTCGGAGTGGTCAACGCGGTGCTCCAGCCGATCATCAAGACCGTGGGTTGCGGCTTCTACCTGCTCACCCTCGGTTTGATCGCGCTCGTGGTGAACGGCCTGCTCTTCCTGCTCACCAGTTGGATCGCCGGTGAGGCCGGGTTGCCCTTCCACGTGGACGGGTTCTGGCCGGAGGCGGTGCTGGGCGCGCTGTTCGTCGGCATCGTCACCTGGATCCTGGGCGCCGTCCTCGACCGCGACTGACACCCCCGGCCCCGGCCGGGCGCGACGGCGACCGGCCGGGTCCACCAGGAGGGAATTGGCTGGCGAGCGGCCCGGGTGTCGGCGCTAGCGTCGGCGGGTGTTCACTGTGACCCGCGCGGACGGCTACCAGATCAGCACCGACCCGGACCGGATCGACCTGGACCGGGTGCACGCCTGGCTCGCCGGCGACGCCTACTGGGCGCGGGGGCGGGAGCGGGAGACGGTCGCGCGCTCGTTCGCCGGCTCGATCGGCTTCGGCGTCTACCGCCCCGGTGACGGCCGGCAGGTCGCTGTCGCCCGGGTGGTCACCGACCGGGCCACGTTCGCCTGGCTCTGCGACGTCTACGTCGACCCGGCCGAGCGCGGTCGCGGGCTGGGCACCTGGCTGGCCGGCGCGGTCCGCGACCACTTGGCCGAGCTGGGCGTACGCCGGATCCTGCTGGCGACGCTCGACGCGCACGGGGTCTACGCGAAGCTCGGCTTCCGCCCGGTCGCGCCGGATCGGTGGATGGAGCTGGATCAGCGGGTGACGCCGGTCACCGATAAGGATCAGCAGACAGATCCACCACTTACGGTGGAGCGGTGAACCAGCTCCGGCTCGGCTACCTGTACGGCGTCGGCGCGTACCTGATCTGGGGTTTCTTCCCGATCTACCTGAAGCTGCTGCGCCCGGCCGGGCCGATGGAGATCCTCGCGCACCGGATCCTCTGGTCGGTGGCGTTCGTGGCGTTGCTGCTGGCCGCCACGCGGCACGCCGGTTTCCTGCGCAGGCTGGCCGGGCGGCCGCGGGCGCTCGCCGGCATCGGGCTCGCCGCCGCGCTGATCGCCGTCAACTGGGGCACGTACATCTACGGCGTGAACTCCGGCCGGGTGGTGGAGACGGCGCTCGGGTACTTCATCAACCCGCTGGTGTCGGTGCTGTTCGGCGTCTTCCTGCTGCGCGAACGGCTGCGCCCGGCGCAGTGGGCGGCGCTCGGCGTCGGCGGGCTCGCGGTGGCGGTGCTCGCCGTCGACTACGGCCGGCTGCCCTGGCTGGCGCTCACCCTGGCGTTCAGCTTCGCCGGGTACGGCCTGGTCAAGAAGCGCCTCGCGCTGCCCGCCACGGAAGGGCTGTTCGTGGAGTCGGCGGTGCTGGCGCTGCCCGCGCTGGCGTACCTGGGCTGGCTGTCGGCGCGCGGCGACTCGACGTTCGGGCACGTCTCGGCCGGGCACACCGCGCTGCTGGTGCTGGCCGGCGCTGCCACCGCGATCCCGCTGCTGCTGTTCGCCGGGGCGGCGAACCGGCTGCCGCTGTCCACTGTCGGCATGCTGCAATATCTGGCCCCGATCCTCCAGCTCGGCTGCGGCGTGCTGATCTTCCACGAGCCGATGCCCGCGGTCCGGCTGGCCGGCTTCGCGCTGGTGTGGCTGGCCCTGATGGTCTTCACCGCCGACGCCCTGCGCCACTCCCACCGCACCCGCCAGGCCACCCGCACCCCCACCCCGGCCGCCGCACCCACCCCGTCCCGCTGATCTTGCACTTACCGCCCCGGCGAAAGGGACCAATCACCCGCGCCGAGGGCCGCAACTGCAAGATCAACGGGGAGGGGACGGCGGTCAGCGGAAGTCGTAGGCCAGGACGGGGGAATTGGCGCCTCGGAGGAGTTCCAGGCGGACCAGTTCACCCTTGGTGAACCGGGTTACCCCGGAGAACCGCAGGTCGTCGCCGGGGGCGGCGAGCCAGGAGCCGATCTGCTCCGTCGCGCCGTCCGGGCCGTGCGCCACCAGCCGGAACGTGTACGCCTCCCGGTGCCCGGCCCGCCTGTCGTAGCCGCAGTGCATGGTGACCTCGGTGCCCCACGGCGTCTCGGTCAGCCCCACCTCGGCGTGCACCGGCACCGTCCCGGCCACCGGCCGCATGGAGGTCAACGCCACCTGCGGCGTGGACGGCTCGGCCGACGGCTGGACCAGCGCCACCCCGACGCCGGCCAGCACCGCGAGCGCGGCGGCGGCGAGCGCGGTCAGCGCGTACCGGCGGCGGGAGCGGGACCGCTCGCGGCGCTTGCGCTCCCGCGCGGCGTCGAGCAGCGCGGGCACCCGCGACGTCTCCGGTCCGACCTCCAGGAACTGCTCCAGGCCGGCCGGGTCGAGCCGGCCCAGCAGGCCGGGCAGCACTGCGATCTCGGCCACCGCCTCCCGGCACTGGGCGCAGCCGGCCAGGTGCCGCTCGTAGGCGACCCGGTCCGCCGGGGCGAGGGCACCGAGCACGTACGCCCCGTCGTCGTGCGCGAACTCGCAGCGTGTCATCCGGTCACCCCCATCTCGGCCAGCGCCAACCGTAGTGAGCGCAGCGCGTAGTGGGTACGCGACTTCACCGTGCCGGGCGGTACGCCCAGCCGCGCCGCCGCCTCCGCCACCGAACGCCCCTGGTAGAAGCACTCGACGAGCACTTCCCGATGGGTCGGGCTGAGCCGGTTGAGCGCCTCGGCCACGGTCCACGCCTCCACCGCGCGCTCCGTCTCGTCGACCGTCTCGGCGGTCTCCGGCAGTTCGTCCGTGTACACCTCGCCGACCCGGGCCGAGCGCCGCCGCCAGGCGTCGATGGCCAGGTTCCGCGCCGTGGTGAACAGCCAGGCGCGTACCGAGCCGCGTCGCGGGTCCAGCGACTCGGGGTGCCGCCAGGCGCGCAGCAGCGTCTCCTGCACCAGGTCCTCGGCGCGGGGCCGATCGCCGTTGACCAGCCGCAGGGCGTGCGCGTACAGCGCGTCGGCATGCTCGTCGTGCAGCGCGCGCAGCAGTTGGGCGTCGTGGTCGCTGATGGCGGTACCTCGCTTCCGGCGGCGGGGAGACCGGCGATGTGTACGCCCTTCCATACGTGCCGTGTCGCCGAACGGTTCAGCCGCAGGTCACGACGGAGCTGTTCACGTCCGGTTCAGCTGCGGGCCGACCGCCGCTCACGGCGCCCTGGCAGCGTCCGGCGGGTGAGCGCGGGCTCCCTCGCCCGTGCGCCTTCCCCCTCGTCCGATCTGGAGGCTCCACCTCATGAGCGACCGGCCTCGCCTGCTTCCGCTGCTCGGTGGCACCCGCCACGGCAGCCGCGACGCGATGACCTGTCTGTACCGGTGCGGCAACGCCTGCGACCACCCGGTGCCCAACCCGACCGACAACCCGTACTTCGGGGACGTGGTCGACACCGAGATCTCCCGGCGCGGCGTGGTCCGGGCCGGCGCGGTCGGCGCGCTGGTGCTCGGCTTCGGCGGCGCCGCGGCGGGCGCGCTGGCCGGGTCCCCGGCGGCTGCCGCCCCCGCCGCTCCGCCGGTGCCCGGCGAGGGCGGGGTGGCCGCCACCGGTGCGGGGCGTCCCGGCAGCGGCGCGCTGACGTTCAAGCCGATCCCGCCGAACAAGCTCGACACGCTCGTGGTGCCGAACGGGTACGACCACTCGGTGGTGATCCGCTGGGGTGACGAGGTCGTGCCCGGCGCGCCCGCGTTCAACCTGGGCCGGCAGACCGCCGCCGCCCAGTCCAAGCAGTTCGGCTACAACAACGACTTCGTCGGCGTGCTGCCGATCGACCGTCGGCGCGCGCTGCTCGTGGTGAACCACGAGTACACAAACGAGGACCTCATGTTCCCCGGCTTCACCAGCCAGGACGCGCTGACCGTGGAGCAGGTGCGGGTGGCGATGGCCGCGCACGGCATGTCAGTGGTCGAGCTGGAGCGGGTGGAGAACACCGGGCAGTGGCAGCCGGTCCGGCGCGGTCGGCGCGAGTACAACCGCCGGGTCACGGCGCTGGCGACGAAGTTCGAGATGACCGGCCCGGCGGCCGGGTCGGCGTGGCTGCGTACCGCCGCCGACCCGAAGGGCCGGACCGTCGTCGGCACGCTCAACAACTGCGCCGGCGGCGTCACCCCGTGGGGCACTGTGCTCTCCGGCGAGGAGAACTTCAACCAGTACTTCGTCGGCGGCGACGCGGTGGCCGAGGAGCAGAAGGCGAAGCTGACCCGCTACGGCATCCCGACCGACGTGCGCTACCCGAGCGGCAGCCGCAAGTGGGACCGGGCGGACGAGCGCTTCGACCTGGCCCGGCACCCCAACGAGGCGAACCGGTTCGGCTGGGTCGTCGAGATCGACCCGTTCGACCCGCAGTCCAAGCCGCGCAAGCACACCGCGCTGGGCCGGTTCAAGCACGAGGGCGCGAACGTCATCGTGGCGCGCGACGGCCGCGTGGTCGCGTACATGGGCGACGACGAGCGCTTCGACTACCTCTACAAGTTCGTGTCGGACAAGAAGTTCATGCCGGGCAAGTCCTCGGTGGCCCGGCGGCACAACCTGACGCTGCTGGAGTCGGGCACGCTCTACGTCGCCAGGATCGAGGGGGACAGCCCGGCCGCCGAGATCGACGGTTCCGGCAAGCTCCCGGCCGACGGCGGTTTCGGCGGCCGGGGGCGCTGGATCAAGCTGGTCAGCGGCAACCGCTCGTACGTCGACGGCATGACCGCCGCCGACGTGCTCACGTTCACCCGGCTGGCCGGGGACAAGGTCGGCGCGACGAAGATGGACCGCCCCGAGGACGTCGAGCCGAGCCTGCTCACCGGCAAGGTGTACGTGGCGCTGACGAACAACAGCGACCGCGGCAAGGCGGGCAAGGCCCCGGCTGACGAGGCGAACCCGCGCAACAGCAACCGGCACGGGCAGATCCTGGAGCTGGTCGAGGACCGCGGCGACAACACGGCCGAGACCTTCGCCTGGTCGCTGCCGATCGTCTGCGGCGACCCGGCCGACGCCTCGACGTACTTCGCCGGGTACGACAAGACCAGGGTCTCGCCGATCTCCTGCCCGGACAACGTCGCCTTCGACGCCACCGGCAACCTGTGGATCTCGACCGACGGCAACGCGCTGGGCAGCAACGACGGCCTGTTCGCCACCGCCGTGGAGGGCCCGGAGCGAGGTCACCTGAAGCAGTTCCTCACCGTGCCGCTCGGCGCGGAGACCTGCGGCCCGTTCATCACCGGTGACAACCGCTCGGTCTTCGTGGCGGTGCAGCACCCGGGCGAGGTGACCGGCGCGTCGGTGGAGAACCCGGCCTCCACCTGGCCGGACGGCGACTTCGCCAAGCCCGGCGTGGTGGTCACCTGGCGCCTCGACGGCGGCCCGGTCGGCAGCTGACCCACCCCGGGAGCGGTCCGGCGCTGGTCCGCTCCGCGAGGGGCCGTCGACCCACCAGGTCGGCGGCCCTTCGTCAGTTCTCGGAGGCGATGCCGTCGGCGATCGACCTGGCGGCGGTGAGCAGCTTCGCGCGGACCACCCGGGCCGAGGTCATCATCTCGCCGGCCGGCAGCGCGCACGCCAGCACCACCCGGCGCTCGATGTCCTTGTCCGGGGCGACGAGCACCGCCGCGCACGCCACGCCCTGCCGGAACTGCCCGAGTTCCAGTTGCATGCCGCGCCGGTCACCGGCGGCCAGGTCGGCCTCGAACGCCTCCACGGTGGTGAGGGTGGCGGTGGTGAACGGGCGCATGCCGTACTCGCGCAGGTAGCGGAAGCGCTGTTCGGTGGTGAGCGTGGCGAGCAGGCTCTTGCCGAGCGCGGTGGCGTGGGCGCCCTCGTCGAAGCCCGGCACCAGGTCTTCCAGGAAGGGCGAGCGTGGCCCCTCGGCGGAGGCGGTCACCGCCACCTGCCCGCCGATGAAACGGCCGAGGTAGTGGCTCCAGCCGGTGTCCGACGCCGCGCGGCGCAGCGCCTCGCCGACCGCGGGCGGCCCGCGGAACGCGGTGACCAGCTCGCGGTAGCGGTCGGCCACCTCCAACCCCACGATGTACGTCCCGTCCTCGCGCCGGATCACGTAGCCCTCGTACGCGAGCGTGCGGACAAGGTGGTAGGTCGTGGCGACTGTCAACTCGCAACGCCGGGCGATCTGCTTCACGGTGAGCCCTCTCGGCGCACGGCCGACCGACTCGAGCACTCGAAGCGCGCGGGACACGCTGCGGATCAGGTCCGAGGGTTCCGCCAAGGGGTCGCGCACAACCACCTCCGCCGCCGGGGACTTACACCATATGAAAAACCGGCCGAGTGCGAAATGCCTGTTCGGATGGAGGATGCCAGATCACCGGACACAGACGGTAGGTCGACGGACACGATGAGCAGCCAAAACGTGCGGGCGTAGGGTGTGCTCGCAATGACTGAAACAGTTTCGCAAGACGCGCCCGCGTCGGCCCGGCGGGCGGTCCGGGCGGGCGCCGGCGCCACCGTCACCACGATCGTGTGCGTCCTGCCCGTCTTCCTCGTCGGCGGGCTCGCCGTGCAGCTCGGCGACGAACTCCGGTTCAGCCCGGCCGGCCTGGGCCTGGCCGTCTCGATCTACTTCGGCGTGAGCGCGCTCGCCTCGGTGCCCTCCGGGGCCCTGGTCGAGCGGTACGGCCCGGCCACCGTCGCCCGCGCCGGCATCCTGCTCTCCGCCGCCTCCCTGCTGGCCGTGGCCGGGCTGGCCCGGTCGTACCCGATGCTGGTGACGCTGCTGGCGCTCAGCGCCGCCGCCAACGCCCTCGGACAGCTCGCCAGCAACGCCGCGCTCGCCGAGCACGTGCCCGCCCACCGGCAGGGGCTCTCGTTCGGCGTGAAGCAGGCCGCCGTCCCGGTCGCGACGCTGCTGGCCGGCGTGGCGGTCCCCACCGTCGCGCTCACCGCCGGCTGGCGCTGGGCCTTCGTGGTCGCCGCCGGGGCGGCGCTGGCCGCGCTGCCGGCCGTACCCCGGACCGGACGGGACCGGCACGCCCGGGCCGCCTCCGGGGGCCGCTACGGCGGCACCGCCCCGCTCGTGGTCATCGGGCTGGCCGCGACGCTGGCGGCAGCCGCGGCGAACGCGCTGGGCACGTTCCTGGTCGACTCGGCGGCGACGCGGGGTCTCTCCCCCGGCCTGGCCGGCCTGACGCTCACGCTCGGCAGCGCGGTGTGCGTGCTCGCCCGGGTGGGCGTCGGCTGGCTCGCCGACCGGCGGGCCGACGGGCACGTCGGGCTGATCGCCGGGATGCTGCTGACCGGGTCGGTCGGCCTGATCCTGCTCGCGGTGGCCGGCTCCGCGCCGCTGGTCGCGGGCGTGGTGCTCGGCTTCGGGCTCGGCTGGGCCTGGCCCGGGCTGATGAACTTCGCGGTGGTCCGGCTGCACCCGCAGGCCCCGGCCGCCGCCACCTCGATCACCCAGACCGGCGTGTACGCGGGCGGCTGCCTGGGCCCGCTCGGCCTGGGCGCGCTGGCCGGCGCGGCCGGCTACCCGGCGATGTGGCTGACGGCGGCGGCAGCCATGCTCGTGGCCGCCGTACTGATGCTGCTCGGCGCCCGCCTGCTCCGCCGCGCCCCCGCGCTCGGCTGACCGCCCTCGCCCTGGGTGCGGGGGTCAGCTGGTGCGGTCGGCGATGTAGTCGCAGAGGGACTCCAGCGCGCGGCGCGCCGGGCTCTCGGGCAGCGGGGCCAGCCGGGCCCGCGCGTCCTCGGCGTAGCTGCGTACCGTCTCCCGGGCCCGCTTGAGCGCCGGGGACTCCCGCAGCAGGCCGAGCGCCTCGGCGTGCAGCGCGTCGTCCACCAGCGGGCCGGTGGCCAGGATCTCCCGCAGCCGTACGCTCGCCGCGTCCGCGTCGTCCGAGGCCAGCGCGTAGAGCACCGGCAGGGTGGGCACGCCCTCGCGCAGGTCGGTGCCGGGCGTCTTGCCGGACTGGATCGACTCGCTGGAGATGTCCAGCAGGTCGTCGGAGAGCTGGAACGCGACGCCGATGATCTCGCCGTACCCCGCGAGCGCCTCGATGTGCTCGGGCGACGCGCCGCCGAACATGCCGCCGAAGCGGGCCGACGTGGCGATCAGCGAACCGGTCTTCTCGGCGATCACGTGCAGGTAGTGCGCGACCGGGTCGTCGTCGCGCGGGCCGACCGTCTCGGCGATCTGGCCGTGCACCAGCCGAGCGAACGTGCGCGCCTGCAGGCGTACCGCCTCCGTGCCCAGTTCGGCGGCGATGTCCGCGGCCCGGGCGAAGAGGTAGTCGCCGACCAGGATGGCCACCGAGTTGGTCCAGCGGGAGTTGGCGCTCGGCGCGCCCCGCCGCACGGCGGCCTCGTCCATCACGTCGTCGTGGTAGAGCGTCGCCAGGTGGGTGAGTTCCATCACCACGGCGGCCGGGACGACCTGCGCGGCCTCCGGGTCGCCGAACTGGGCGCTCAGCGCCACCAGCAGCGGGCGGAACCGCTTGCCGCCGGCCTCGACCAGGTGCCGGGACGCCTCGGTCACCAGCGGGTCAGCGCTCGCCACGCTCGCCCGCAGGCTCGTCTCGACCCGGTCGAGCACGCCCAGCACCGAGGCTTCGACGCGCGGGTCCGCGAGGTGCAGGCCGAGCGCGCCGAACTGACCTGAACGCTCGCCAGCCGGATTCGCCACGTCCTCAACCATGCCACACCCGTTCGACCTGCTCGTCGAGGGGGATACGGGCCGGGGGCCGGCACGCCACGGCGTACCGGCCCCCGGTGGGATCACGTCGGTCATCTGACGAATTCGGCAGCACCGGTGGTCAGGTCGAGCAGCGGACCGGGGACCACACCCAGCGCCAGCGTGGCCACCACGCCGATGACCAGCGCCGCCGAGGTGAGCGCGCCCGGCACGGTCACCGTCGGGGTGGACTCGCCCGGCTCGGACAGCCACATCATCACCACGACCCGCAGGTACGGGAAGGCCAGCACCATGCTGGTCAGCACACCGGCGATCACCAGCCACGCCTGGTTCGCCTCCAGGGCCGGGCCGAAGACCGCGAACTTGCTGGTGAAGCCGCTGGTCAGCGGGATGCCGGCGAAGGCCAGCAGGATGAACGTGAAGATCGCCGCGAAGAACGGCGAGCGGCGGCCCAGCCCGGCCCAGCGGGACAGGTGGGTGGCCTCCCCGTCGGCGTCGCGCACCAGCGTCACCACGGCGAACGCGGCGAGCACCGAGAAGCCGTACGCGGCCAGGTAGAACATCGTGCCGGAGAGCCCTTCGCGGCTCGGCGCCAGCACACCGACCAGCAGGTAACCGGCGTTCGCGATGGACGAGTACGCCAGCAGGCGCTTGATGTCGGTCTGGGTGACCGCGAGCACCGCGCCGACCAGCATGGTCAGCACCGCGATCGCGCCGAGCACCGGGGTGAAGTCCCAGGACGCCCCGGCGAACGCCACGTGGAAGACGCGCAGCAGCGCGCCGAACGCGGCGACCTTGGTGCAGGCGGCCATGAAGCCGGTGACCGGGGTCGGCGCGCCCTGGTAGACGTCCGGCGTCCAGACGTGGAACGGCGCGGCGGCGGCCTTGAACAGCAGGCCGATGGCGAGCAGCGCCATGCCGGCGAAGAGCAGCACCGGGCTGGACGAGGAGTCGGTGACCGCCGCGTGCACGGTGGCAAAGTCGACGCCGGCCCCACGGCCCGGGATGCCGGAGGTGAAGCCGTAGATCAGGGCGACACCGAACAGGAAGAACGCCGAGGCGTACGCGCCGAGCATGAAGTACTTCAGCGCCGCCTCCTGGCTCAGCAGACGCCGGCGGCGGGCCAGCGCGCAGAGCAGGTAGAGCGGCAGCGAGAAGACCTCGAGCGCGATGAACATGGTCAGCAGGTCGTTCGCCGCCACGAAGATCAGCATGCCGGCGATCGCGAACGACATCAGCGGGTAGACCTCGGTGGCGCCACCGACGCCCTCGGCCTGCCGGCGGTCCTCGGCCGACTCGGCGGTGACCGCGGCGTGCGCCACGAACGCGCCGCCCCGCTCCACCGTGCGCTCGCCGACGAGCAGCAGCGCCATGACGGCCAGGACCAGGATCGCGCCCTGGAGGAACAGCGTGGGCCCGTCAACCGCGATGGCCCCGCCGATGGTGATCAGCCGGGCGTCCGCGTTCAGGATCACCATCACGATCGCCGCGAGCATCGCCACCAGGGCGAGCCCGAGCTGCACCGCGTTGCGCAGCCGGCGCGGCACGAACGCCTCGACCAGGATCCCGACCAGGGCCGCGCCCAGCATGATCAGGATCGGAGCGAGCGCCGCGTAGTCGATCGACGGCAGCTTCAGTTCACTCACTTCGCGGCCTCCTGGACGCTGCCGACCTCAGGGGCGGGATCGGACTTGCCGACGTCCTGCATGGTCGCCTGGACGGCGGGGTTGATGACATCGGTGACCGGCTTCGGGTAGAAGCCGAGCAGCACGATCAGCGCGATCAGCGGCGCGACGACGACCTTCTCGCGCAGCGTGAGGTCCCGGCGCATGCCCTCGACCTCGGTCAGCGCCGGGTTCAGCGTGCCCTGCGTGGTGCGCTGCACCATCCACAGCACGTACGCCGCCGCCAGGATGATGCCGAGCGTGGCGATCACCGCGACCGGCTTGTTGACGGTGAACGTGCCGATCAGCACCAGGAACTCGGAGACGAACGGCGCCGTGCCGGGCAGCGCCAGCGAGGCCAGACCGGCGAAGAACAGCACGCCGGCCAGCACCGGCACGAGCTTGCCCGCGCCGCCGAAGTCGCTGATCAGGGCCGAGCCGCGCCGGGCGATCAGCATGCCGACCACCAGGAACAGCAGGCCGGTGGCCAGGCCGTGGTTGAGCATGTAGAGCACCGCGCCGGTGCCGGCCTGGGTGGTGAAGGCGAAGATGCCGATGCCGATGAACCCGAAGTGCGCGATCGAGGTGTACGACACCAGCCGCTTCAGGTCGTTCTGGCCGACCGCCAGCAGCGCGGCGTAGATGATGCCGATGACACCCAGCGCCAGCGCCCACGGCGCGAACCACCGCGACGCCTCCGGGAACAGCGGGAGGCAGTAGCGCAGGATGCCGAACGTTCCGACCTTGTCCAGCACGCCGACCAGCAGCGCGGCGGCACCGGCCGGGGCCGCGCCACCGGCGTCCGGCAGCCAGGTGTGGAACGGGAAGAACGGCGCCTTGATCGCGAAGGCGACGAAGAAGCCGAGGAACAGCCAGCGGGCCGTGTCGGTGGCGAACTCCGCCTGGCTCAGCGCCTGCCAGTCGAAGGTCTTCCCGCCGACCACCCAGAGGCCGATCACCGCGGCCAGCATGAACAGACCGCCGACCAGCGAGTAGAGGAAGAACTTCACCGCCGCGTACTGCCGCTGGTGGCCGCCGTAGCTGCCGATCAGGAAGTACATCGGCACCAGCATGACCTCGAAGAACACGTAGAACAGGAAGACGTCGGCGGCGGCGAAGACGCCGATCATCGTGCACTCGAGGACGAGCAGCAGCGCGAAGTAGGCGGGCACCGAGCGCTTCGACGCCTCGGCGTCGTGCCAGGACGCCAGGATCACCAGCGGCACCAGGATCGCGATCAGCATCAGCATGACCAGCGCGATGCCGTCCACCTCGAAGGTGAAGTTCACGCCCCAGTTCGGGATCCACGGGTACGACTCGCGGAACTGGAACCGGTCACCACCGGCGGAGAAGGCGAACCACATCACCACCGAGAGCACCAGCACCAGCAGCGACCAGCCGAACGCCACCAGCTTGGCCAGGTCCGGACGGCTGCGTGGCAGCAGCGCCACCACCAGGGCGCCGACCAGCGGCGCCACGGTCAGCACCGAGAGGAACGGGAAGTTGGACATTATTCGGCCTTACCTCCGTCGTGACTGCGTGGCCCGCCGGCGGGGGCGGCCGCGTTGAGGTCGATCACGCCAGCCACCCCGCCTGCACCGCCAGGAACGCCGCGACCACGAGGAGCGCGCCGGTCAGGATCGAGGTCGCGTACGACCGCACGAAGCCGGTCTGCAGCCGCCGGAGCCGGCCCGAGCCCCCGCCCACGGCGGCGGCCAGGCCGTTGACCAGCCCGTCCACGCCCCGGTTGTCGAGGAACACCAGCGCCCGGGTGAGGAAGATGCCCGGCTTCTCGAAGACCGCCTCGTTGAAGGCGTCCGTGTAGAGGTTCCGGCGCGCGGCGGTGACCACCACGCCGGCCGGCTGCGGCTCGGTGGCCGTACCGCCCCGGAACAGGAACCAGGCCAGCCCGGCGCCCAGCACGGTGACCAGCAGCGACAGCGCGGTGAGCAGCCAGTGCGCCAGCACCGGCGCGTGCTCCCCGCTCTCGCCGCCGAGCCCGTTGGTGGCGGTGAGCCAGTCCGGCACGGAGGTGGCGAGCAGGAAGCCCGCGCCGACCGAGCCGATCGCCAGCAGGATCAGCGGGATCGTCATCAGCTTCGGCGACTCGTGCGGGTGCTCGATGTCCTCGGTCCAGCGCTTCGGGCCGTGGAACGTGAGCACGAACAGCCGCGTCATGTAGAACGCGGTGAGCCCGGCGCCGAGCAGCGCGGCCATGCCGAACAGCCAGGCCGTCCAGCCCTCCCGCTCGAACGCGGCCACGATGATCGGCTCCTTGGAGAAGTAGCCGGAGAACGGGAACATGCCGATGATGGCGAGCCAGCCCATCATGAACGTCAGCCAGGTGACCTTCATGTACTTCGACAGCCCGCCGAAGCGGCGGATGTCCACCTGGTCGTTCATGCCGTGCATGACCGAGCCGGCGCCGAGGAACATGTTGGCCTTGAAGAAGCCGTGCGCCAGCAGGTGCACGATGGCCAGCGCGTACGCGCCGCCGCCGAGCCCGACGCCGAGGAACATGTAGCCGATCTGGCTGACCGTCGACCAGGCCAGCACCCGCTTGATGTCGTCCTTGGCCGCGCCGATGATGCAGCCCATCAGCAGCGTGAGCGCGCCGACGCTGACCACCACGAGCTGCAGCGTCTCGTTGGCCGAGAAGATCGCGTTGGAGCGGGCGATCAGGTACACGCCCGCGGTGACCATGGTGGCCGCGTGGATGAGCGCGGACACCGGGGTCGGGCCCTCCATCGCGTCCGGCAACCACGCCTGCAGCGGGAACTGGCCGGACTTGCCGGCCGCGCCGAGCAGCAGGAGCAGGCCGAGCACCAGCACCGTGGTCGAGGTCATCGAGCCGACCCCGTTGAACACCTCGTCGTACTGGGTGGTGCCGAGCATGGCGAACATGATGAAGATGCCGATGGCCAGGCCGGCGTCGCCGACCCGGTTCATCAGGAACGCCTTCTTGCCGGCGGTGGCCGCGCTCGGCCGGCCGTACCAGAAGGAGATCAGCAGGTACGACGCCAGACCGACGCCCTCCCAGCCGAAGTAGAGCATCACGTAGTTGTTGCCGAGCACCAGCAGCAACATCGCGGCAACGAACAGGTTGAAGTACGCGAAGAACAGTCGCCGGCCCGCGTCGTGCGCCATGTACTCCACGGCGTAGAGGTGGATCAGGAAACCCACCCCGGTGATCAGCAGGACGAAGACCGCGGCCAGCGGGTCGAAGAGCAGACCGAAGTCCACCCTCAGGTTGCCGACCGCCATGAAGTCCCAGAGGCTCAGCTCGACCTGCTTGTTCTCCAGGCCGCGAAGCTGGAAGAAGTAGGTGAGACCGAGCAGGAAGGCGGCGCCGATGGCGCCCACGCCGAGCCAGTGGCCCCAGCGGTCGGCCCGCTTGCCGAGCAGCAGCAGGATCGCCGCGCTGACCAGCGGGATCGCCACCAGCAGCCAGACCGAGCCCAGCATCCCGTCCGCCGTGGCGAAGGTGACGGCCTCGGCTGGCTCAGACTGGGCGATCGTCAGAATCTGTTCCACCACGAGCCCCTCAGTACTTCAGCAGGTTGGCGTCGTCGACGCTCGCCGAGCGCCGGGTACGGAAGATCGCCATGATGATCGCGAGACCGACCACGACCTCGGCCGCCGCGACCACCATCACGAAGAACGCCATGATCTGGCCGTTCAGGTCGCCGTTGATCCGGCTGAACGTGACCAGCGTCAGGTTGGCCGCGTTGAGCATCAGCTCGATGCACATGAACAGCACGATCGCGTTGCGCCGGACCAGCACGCCGACGGCGCCGATGGTGAACAGCACCGCCGCGAGGATCAGGTAGTAGTCCGGGGTCATTTGTCCGTCCCCTTCGGTGCGGTCTCCTCGGCCGTCAGCTCGCGCACCGGCAGGATCTCCGGGATGCTGCGGTCGGTCAGCCGGCCGTCGGGCAGGCGGGCCGGGGTGGCCACCGAGGAGGAGGTGGCGTAGACACCCGGGCCGGGCTTCGGGCCGGGGTAGTTGCCGGGGCGGAACCGCGCCTTCATGGTGGCGATCTGGTCCATCCGGTCCGCCTTGCGCCGCTCGACGTGCGCCAGCACCATCGCGCCCACCGCGGCGGTGATCAGCAGCGCCGAGGTCAACTCGAAGGCGAAGACGTACTTGGTGAACAGCAGCCGGGCGATGCCCTGCACGTTGCCCTCGGCGTTCGCCTCGTCGAGCCCGGCCGCCGGCACGCCGTCGAGCGCGCGGTACAGGCCGCTGCCCACCAGGCCGGCGAAGCCGAGCCCGAGGACGACGGCGGCGACCCGCTGGCCGCGCAGCGTCTCGATGAGCGAGTCGGAGGCGTCCCGGCCGACGAGCATCAGCACGAACAGGAACAGCATCATGATCGCGCCGGTGTAGACGATGATCTGCACCATGCCGATGAACGGCCCCGCCTGGAGCACGTAGAACACGCCCAGGCAGAGCATGGTCAGCACGAGCCAGAGCGCGGAGTGCACCGCGTTGCGGGCCCACACCATGCCGACCGCCCCGAGCAGGGCCAGCGGGGCGAGGATCCAGAAGGTGACCTCCTCACCCCCGGACACCTGGCCCGCAGCGGCGAGCACCGTTGCCGAGGTCATGCCTTGCCTCCCTTGCCCGCCGCGGCGGCGGACCGCTGCTCGGCCTGCTCGGCGCCGGGGAAGGTCACGCCGGGGTGCTCCTCCACCTGGTACCGGCCGGGGCCCATCGGCGAGCGCTCGGCACCGGCCGAGGTGCCCGGGTTGGTCAGCGCGCCGACGTAGTAGTCCTTCTCGCTGTCGCCCAGCCGCATCGGGTGCGGCGGCTGCTCCATGCCTTCGAGCAGCGGCGCGAGCAGCTGCTCCTTGGTGAAGATCAGGTCCTGCCGGTTGTCCCGGGCCAGCTCGTACTCGTTGCTCATGGTGAGCGAACGGGTCGGGCAGGCCTCGATGCAGAGCCCGCAGAAGATGCACCGGGCGTAGTTGATCTGGTAGATGCTGGCGTACCGCTCACCCGGGGAGAAGCGCTGCTCCTCGGTGTTGTCGCCACCCTCCACGTAGATCGCGTCGGCCGGGCAGGCCCAGGCGCACAGCTCGCAGCCGATGCACTTCTCCAGCCCGTCCGGGTGCCGGTTGAGGATGTGCCGCCCGTGGTAGCGCGGCGCCGAGACCGGCGGCTTGAACGGGTAGTCGGTGGTGACGACCTTCTTGAACATGTGCGAGAAGGTGACACCGAAGCCCTTGAACGTTCCGGTGATCGCGCCCACGTCACACCTCCCTGGAGTCCGGGCCGGCGACCACGTTGGCCGGCTCCCGCTCGGCGAGCACGCGCTTGGTACGCGGGCTCGGCGGAACCTGAAGATCCATCGGCGGCAGCGGGAAGCTGCCGTACGGCCGGCTGTCCGCCTGCTCCTGGGGCGACGGCTTCAGCTCCTTCTTCCGGCTCGGCCAGAAGAGCGTGACCAGCAGCAGCACGCCCGCGCCGACGGCGGTGACGAGCAGCCGGTCCCGGGCCTGCCAGTCCTCGATCGAGCGCAGCCCGGCGAGCACCATGATCCAGACCAGGTTCAGCGGCAGCAGCACCTTCCAGCCGAAGCGCATGAACTGGTCGTAGCGGAGCCGGGGCAGCGTGCCGCGCAGCCAGACGAAGACGAACACCAGCAGGATGACCTTGCCGAAGAACCACAGCATCGGCCACCAGCCCTCGTTGGCGCCCGACCAGATCGTGATCGGCCACGGCGCGTGCCAGCCGCCGAGGAACAGCGTCACGGTGAACGCCGACATGGTCACCATCGCGACGTACTCGCTGAGCATGAACAGCGCGAACTTCAGCGAGCTGTACTCGGTCTGGAAGCCGGCCACCAGCTCCGACTCCGCCTCGGGCAGGTCGAACGGCGCCCGGTTGGTCTCACCGACGATGGCGATGAAGAACATGATGAAGCTGGGCAGCAGCAGGATCGCGTACCAGCCGGGGGCCGCGACCTCGAAGCCGCCGATGCTCAGCCGGGTGCCGTCGCCCTGCGCGGCGACGATCCCGCTGGTCGACATGGTGCCGGCGGTCATGAAGACCGCGACCACACTCAGGCCCATGGTGACCTCGTAGGACACCAGCTGGGCGGCGGAGCGCAGACCACCGAGCAGCGGGTAGGTGGAGCCGCTGGCCCAGCCGCCGAGCACGATGCCGTACACGGCCAGCGAGGAGAAGGCCAGCACCACCAGCACCGCCACCGACACGTCGGTGACCTGCAGCGGCGTGCGGTGCCCGAAGATGCTCACCATCGGCCCGAACGGGATCACCGACAGCGCGGTGACCGCGCAGACCACGGAGATCACCGGGGCGAAGAAGTAGACCACCTTGTCGGCCTTGCGCGGGAGGATGTCCTCCTTGAAGGCCAGCTTCACGCCGTCGGCGAGCGTCTGGAGCAGACCGAACGGTCCGGCCTGGTTGGGGCCGGGCCGCACCGCCATCCGGCCCACGACCCGGCGCTCGAACCAGACGCCCAGCAGCGTGGCCGCCACGGCGACGACGAACGCGAAGAGGATCTTGCCGAGGACCAGCCACCACGGGTCCTTGCCGAAGTCGGCAAGCGTCGGGTCCTGCGCCGCGAGGTAGAGATTCACTGCACCGACCTTTCGTTCGCGACCGCGAGGCGTACTCGCTCCGCTCGTTGCCTGCGCGCGCTCACTGTGCACTCCCGGTGTTCAGCAGCGGGCCCGGCCGGTCCGCGGCGTCCGCCGCGACCCGCCCCGCCGGGACGGCCGAACCGCCGGCGGCGCCGACGGAGACCTTCACCAGCGAACCGGACGTCGCGCCGAGGCTGCGCCGCACGGTGGAGCCGGGCGAGTTGGTCGGCAGCCAGACGACGCCGTCCGGCATCTCGGTGATCGCCGCCGGCAGCGTGACCGCGCCACGGTCGGTGCCGACGGTGACCGCGTCGCCGTCGGCCACGCCGAGGGACTCGGCGGTGCCCTTGCCCAGCCGGACCACCGGCGGGCGGGCGGTGCCGGCGAGGTGCTCGTCGCCGTCGGTGAGGCTGCCCAGGTCGATGAGCTGGTGCCAGGTGGACAGCACGGCCTCGCCCGCGCCCGGCTGCCGGACGGCGGCCGGCTCGACCGAGGGCGCCGACGGCCGCTCGACCCGGGTACGCGGCAGCGTGCCAAGCTCGCGGCGGATGCTCGGCACGTCGCCGGTGCCCAGCCGCACGTCGAGCTGCGCGGCGATCGCGTCCAGGATCCGGGCGTCGGTCATCGCGCCGGTGTCCAGCACCTTCTCGAACGTGCGCAGCCGGCCCTCCCAGTCCAGGAAGCTGCCGGCCTTCTCGACCACCGGCGCGACCGGCAGGACCACGTCGGCCCGGCGCGACACCGCGCTCATCCGCAGTTCCAGGCTGACCAGGAACGGCACCGCGTCCAGGGCCTTCTCGGCCAGGCGCGGGTCGGCCAGGTCGGCCGGGTCGACACCGGCCACCACCAGGGCGCCGAGCTGACCGTTCGCGGCGGCGGTGAGGATGCCGTCGGTGTCGCGGCCGGCCTGGCTCGGGATCACCCCGGCCGGGATGTCCCACGCCTCGCCGAGCTCTGCGCGGGCGGCCGGCTCGGTGACCACACGGCCGCCGGGGAGCAGGTTGGGCAGGCAGCCCGCGTCGACAGCGCCACGGTCACCCGCGCGCCGCGGCACCCAGACCAGCCGGGCACCGGTACGCCGGGCGACGTCCGCCGCCGCCGACAGCCCGCCCGGCACCTCGGCCAGCCGCTCGCCGACGATCAGGATCGCGCCGGGCTTACCCAGCGCCTCCGCCACCGTGGCGTGCTCGGCCAGCACGCCGGCCTCCTCGCCCGGCACCACCCGGGCGAGCTTCGCCCCGAGCTTCTCCAGGCCGCGCGTCGCGAACGGCGCGATCGCGTACACCGTGAGCTTCTTCTTCAGGTACGCCTTGCGCAGCCGCAGGAAGAGGATCGGGCACTCCTCCTCCGGCTCCAGGCCGACCAGCACCACGGCGGGCGCGTTCTCCACGTCCGTGTAGGTCACGTCGGTGACCCCGGCGACGCTGCTGGCCAGGAAGTCGGCCTCCTCGCGGGAGACCGGGCGGGCCCGGAAGTCGATGTCGTTCGTGTGCAGTGCGATCCGGGCGAACTTCGCGTACGCGTAGGCGTCCTCGACGGTGAGCCGGCCGCCGGTCAGCACCGCCGTGCCGGTCGCGCCGTCACGGGCCTCGCGCAGCCCCTCGGCGGCCCGGGTCAGTGCCTCGCTCCAGGACGCCTCGCGCAGCTCACCGGTCTTCTCGTCGCGCACCATCGGGGTGCTGATCCGGTCGAACGCGCGGGTGTACTGGAAGCCCCAGCGGCCCTTGTCGCAGTTCCACTCCTCGTTCACCGCCGGGTCGTCGCCGGCCAGCCGGCGCAGCACCTTGCCGCGCCGCCAGTCGGTGCGCTGGGCGCAACCGGCCGAGCAGTGCTCGCAGACGCTCGGCGTGGAGACCAGGTCGAACGGGCGGGCCCGGAACCGGTACTGCGCGCCGGTCAGCGCGCCCACCGGGCAGATCTGCACGGTGTTGCCGGAGAAGTACGAGTTGAACGGGACGTCCCCCTCGTCGCCCTCCTCGCCGTACTCCTCGTCCCGGTAGATGTTGATCTCCTCGTGCGAGGAGCGGCCCATCAGGTCGATGAACTTGTCCCCGGCGATCTCCTCGGAGAACCGGGTGCACCGCTGGCAGAGCACGCAGCGCTCGCGGTCGAGCAGCACCTGGGTGCTGATCGGCAGCGGCTTCGGGTACTCCCGCTTGTGCTCGTGGAACCGCGAGTCCGTCCGGCCGGTGGACATCGCCTGGTTCTGCAGCGGGCACTCGCCGCCCTTGTCACACATCGGGCAGTCCAGGGGGTGGTTGAGGAGCAGCAGCTCCATCACCCCCTCCTGGGCCTTCTTGGCGACCGGGGAGGTGAGCTGGGTCCGCACCACCATGCCGTCGGCGACGGTCTGGGTGCAGGAGGCGACCGGCTTGCGCTGGCCCTCCACCTCCACCAGGCACTGCCGGCAGGCGCCGGCCGGGGCCAGCAGCGGGTGGTCGCAGAAGCGGGGGATCTCGGTGCCCAGCTGCTCGGCGACCCGGATCAGCAGCGCCCCCTTGGGGGCGGTGACCTCGACGCCGTCGATGGTCAGCGTGACGGTCTCGGTCTGCTTGGCTACGTCGGTCATCAGTGCGCCCCTACCAGGGTCTTCTCCGACAGCTTCGGAGCGGTACGTCCCTCGATGTAGTCGAGGTAGTCCTGCTTGAAGTACTTCAGCGACGAGGTGACCGAGCTGGTCGCGCCGTCACCCAGACCGCAGAACGAGCGGCCGAGGATGTTGTCGCAGGTGTCGAGCAGGGTGTCCAGGTCCTCGTGGGTGCCCTGGCCGGACAGGATGCGCCGGTAGACCCGGACCATCCAGTAGTTGCCCTCCCGGCACGGGGTGCACTTGCCGCACGACTCGTGGTGGTAGAACTCCAGCCACCGGTAGGTCGCGTACACCGGGCAGTCCTGGTCGGAGAAGATCTGCGTGGCGGTGGTGCCCAGGATCGAGCCGGCCCCCGCCACCCCCTCGAAGTCCAGCGGCACGTCCAGGTGCTCGGCGGTCAGCAGCGGCGTCGACGAGCCACCCGGGGTCCAGAACTTCAGGTTGTGCCCCGGCTTCATCCCGCCGGCCAGCTCGATCAGCTCGCGCAGCGTGATGCCCATCGAGCACTCGTACTGGCCCGGGTTCGCGATCCGGCCGGACAGCGAGTAGATCATCGGGCCGGACGACTTCTCCGTGCCCATCGTCTTCCACCAGTCCGCGCCACCGAGCACGATGTACGGCACGCTGGCGATGGTGCCGACGTTGTTGACCACGGTCGGGCTGGCGTACAGGCCGTGGGTCGCCGGGAACGGCGGGCGCAGCCGGGGCTGGCCGCGGAAGCCCTCCAGCGAGTCCAGCAGCGCGGTCTCCTCACCGCAGATGTACGCCCCGGCGCCGGAGTGCACCACCAGGTCCAGGTCGAACCCGGAGCCGAGGATGTTCCGGCCGAGGTAGCCCTTGGCGTACGCCTCGGCGACCGCGCTGCGCAGCCGCCGCGCGGCGTGCACGGCCTCACCCCGGATGTAGATGTACGCCCGGTTGGCCCGGATCGCGTACGAGGCGATGATGACGCCCTCGACCAGCGAGTGCGGGTCGTAGGTCATCAGCGGCAGGTCCTTGCAGGTGCCCGGCTCGCCCTCGTCGGCGTTCACCACCAGGTAGTGCGGCTTGCCGTCGCCCTGCGGGATGAAGCCCCACTTCAGGCCGGTCGGGAAGCCCGCGCCGCCACGGCCGCGCAGCCCGGAGTCCTTGACCAGCTGGATCAGGTCGTCCGGGTGCGCCTTGAGCGCCTTGCGCAGGGCGGCGTAGCCGTCCAGGTTCTCGTAGGTGCCGATCCGCCAGGCGTCCGGCGACAGCCAGCGCTTGGTGAGCACCGGCGTGAGCTTGGCCAGCGTCTCCGGCCGAGGCGTGGTCACTTGCGGACCCCCGATCCGTTGGCGTCCGCCGGGTCGGCGCCGTCCGCGCCCGTACCGGCCTCCGCTTCCTTGAGGTTGCGCTCCTGCGCGCCGGCCGCGTCGCCGGCGGGCTTGCCGTCGCCGGCCGGCGGGTTCGCCGCCGTGCCGGCCGCCTCCGCCGCCTGCGCGTCGCGCGGCACCGGCGGCGGGCCGTCCACCGGGACCTTGGTGCCCGGCGCGTCCGGTACGGCGGTGGCCGCGTCCGGCTGCCGGGTCTCGGCGGTACGCACCTGCGGCGACTTGGCGTCCGGCGCCTTCACGTCCGGCGCGGTGCTGCCGGTGGCCGCCTCCGGCAAAACCTGCTCGGCGGCCTTGGCCGGCTCGGGCGCGGGGGCCGGCTTCGCGGCCTCGGCCTTCGCCTTCGCCTCGGCGGCGGCCCGGTCGGCCTCGGCCTTGCTGCGGATCGGGGTCTTCGGGTCGAAGCCCGGCACCGAGACGCCGTGCTGCTCGGCCAGGCGCAGGCCGCGCAAGCTGGGCTCGCCCGGCCCGCCGTCGGCCACCGCGCCGTCGCGCTCGTCGGCGAAACCGGCGAGCTGGACCGCCATCTCCTTGAGCGTGCACAGGCGCGCGCCCCGGGTCGGCATCGGCCGGCCGCCGGCCCGCAGCTCCTCGACCACGTCGAGCGCGCCCTGCGGCTCCACGTTGTCGAAGAAGTCGTAGTTCACGGTCATGACCGGGCCGTAGTCGCACGCCGCCAGGCACTCGGCGTGCTCCAGGGTGATCTTCCCGTCGGCGGTGGTCTCCTCGTGCCCGACGCCGAGGTGCTCGGCCAGGGCGTCGTAGACCTTCTGCCCGCCGAGCACGTCGCACATGGTGTTGGTGCAGACGCTGACCAGGTATTCACCGGTGGGCTTGCGCTTGTACATGGTGTAGAAGGTGGCGACGGCGCCGACCTGGGCCTTGTTCAGCCCGAGCACCTCGGCGCAGAACTCGACACCGGCCGGGGAGACGTACCCCTCCTCGGACTGGACCAGGTGCAGCAGCGGCAGCAGCGCCGAGCGGGACCGGTCGGCCGGGTACCGGGCGATGATCTCCCGCGCCCGGAGCCGGGTCTCTTCAGTGAACGTGCTCATCGGTCACAACCACCCATCACGGGGTCCAGCGAGGCGCCGCCGGCGATCACGTCGGCGATCAGGCCGCCCTCGGCCATCGCCGGGAGGGCCTGGAGGTTGACGAAGCTCGGCTCCCGGTAGTGCACCCGGTAGGGCCGGGTGCCGCCGTCGGACACCGCGTGCACGCCGAGTTCGCCGCGGGGCGACTCGACGGCGACGTACACCTGGCCCGGCGGGACCCGGAAGCCCTCGGTGACGAGCTTGAAGTGGTGGATCAGCGACTCCATCGACTGACCCATGATCTTCGCGACGTGCTCCAGGGAGTTGCCCATGCCGTCGACGCCGATGGCGAGCTGCGCCGGCCAGGCGATCTTCTTGTCGGAGACCATCACCGGGCCCGGCTTCAGACGGTCCAGCGCCTGCTCGACGAGCTTCAGCGACTCCCGGATCTCCGCGACCCGGACCAGGTAGCGGCCCCACACGTCACCGTCGGTGTGGGTCGGCACGTCGAACTCGTACGTCTCGTAGCCGCAGTACGGCATGGTCTTGCGCAGGTCCCAGGCGAGGCCGGCGGAGCGCAGCACCGGGCCGGTGACGCCGAGCGCCATGCAGCCGGTCACGTCGAGCACCGCCACGTTCTGCGTCCGCTCCAGCCAGATCGGCTGACCGGAGAGCAGGTTCTCGTACTCCTTGAGCCGCTTCGGCATCAGCTGGAGGAAGTCGCGGATCTTGCGGATCGCGTCGTCCGGCACGTCCTGCGCCACGCCGCCCGGCCGCACGTACGCGTGGTTCATCCGCAGGCCGGTGATGGTCTCGAAAATGTCGAGGACGTACTCCCGCTCGCGGAAGCCGTACAGCATCATGTTGATCGCGCCCAGCTCCATGGCGGTGGTCGCCAGCCAGACCAGGTGCGACGAGATCCGGTTGAGCTCCATCATCAGCACGCGGATGGTGTTCGCGCGCTCGGTGATGTCGTCGGTGATCCCGAGCAGCTTCTCCACCGCGAGCGCGTACGCCGTCTCGTTGAACAGCGGGGAGAGGTAGTCCATCCGGGTCACGAACGTCGAGCCCTGGACCCAGTTGCGGTACTCCAGGTTCTTCTCGATGCCGGTGTGCAGGTAGCCGACGACCGAGCGGGCCTCGCGGACCGTCTCGCCCTCCAGCTCCAGGACCAGCCGGAGCACGCCGTGGGTGGACGGGTGCTGCGGGCCCATGTTGACGACGATCCGCTCGTCGTTGATCGGGTCCGCGCCGGAGACGACCTCGTCCCAGTCCCCGCCGGTGACGGTGAAGACCTTGCCCTCGGTGGTCTCGCGCTCGGTCGCGTAGTTAGACGTGGTCACTGGTACGACCTCCTACGGTCCGGCGGCGGGATTTCCGCACCCTTGTACTCGACCGGTACGCCGCCGAGCGGGTAGTCCTTGCGCTGCGGGTGACCCTCCCAGTCGTCCGGCATGAGGATCCGGGTCAGGGCGGGGTGGCCGTCGAAGACGACGCCGAACATGTCGTACGTCTCCCGCTCCTGCCAGTCGGCGGTCGGGTAGACGGCGGTGACGCTCGGTACGTGCGGCTGCTCGGCGGAGACCGCCACCTCCAGCCGGACGATGCGGCGGTAGGTCATCGAGGTCAGCTGGTAGACCACGTGCAGGCGGCGTTCCGCGCCCAGGTAGTCCACGCCGGACAGCGACGAGAGCAGCTCGAAGCGCAGCGACAGGTCGTCGCGCATCACCTGGCAGACCTCGGCGATGCGCTCCGGGCGTACGTGCAGCGTCAGTTCGCCCCGGTCGACCACGACCTTCTCGATCGCGTCGTTGAAGTCCGGGTACGCCTCCTCCAGCGCGTCCCGCACCTCGTCGAAGTAGCTCCCGTACGGGCGGGTCGCCTCCTCGATCGGCTTGCGCTGGCGGACCAGCCCGCCGTAGCCGGAGACGTCACCGGTGCCCTGGTTGCCGAACATCCCCCGGCCGGCCGGGCTGGCCGGCGGGTACTCGGCCGGAGCGGTGGAGCTGGCCCCGACCGGGGTGGTCGGCACCGGCACCCCGCCGTCGTTGGTCTTGTCGTTGCTCATTTCGGGCCCCTATGCGACGCCTGAAGGTGGTTCTGCGCCTTCATCCAGTTCTCGATCCGCAGCTGCTCCTCGCGCCCCTCGCGGACGGCCTTCGTCCACTCGGCACGGCGGGCCTTGTCGCTGCGGTACGACGAGGGCATCGAGCCGTACGGCACGACCGGCACGTCACCGCGCGCCTGGCGGGCCTCCAGCATCTTGCGGCCGTTCGGGCCCAGCGGCTCGTGCATGATCTTCTCGCGCAGCTTGAGCACGGCGTCGATGAGCATCTCCGGCCGGGGTGGGCAGCCGGGCAGGTACATGTCGACCGGGACGACGTGGTCGACGCCCTGCACGATGGCGTAGTTGTTGAACATGCCGCCGCTGCTGGCGCAGACGCCCATCGAGATGACCCAGCGGGGCTCGGCCATCTGGTCGTAGATCTGGCGCAGCACCGGGGCCATCTTCTGGCTCACCCGGCCGGCCACGATCATCAGGTCCGCCTGGCGGGGCGAGGCCCGGAAGACCTCCATGCCCCAGCGGCCCATGTCGTAGTGCGGGCCGCCCGCCGCCATCATCTCGATGGCGCAGCAGGCCAGACCGAACGTCGCGCCCCAGACCGAGGTCTTCCGCGTCCAGTTGACCAGCTTCTCGACGCTGGTGAGCAGGACGCCGGAGGGGAGTTTCTCCTCGATGCCCATCTGCTACCTCCTCAGTCCCAGTCCAGGCCGCCGCGACGCCAGACATAGGCGTAGGCGACGAAGACCGCGACGATGAACAGGACCATCTCCACGAAGCCGAAGATCGGCAGAGCGTCGAAGGAGACCGCCCAGGGGTAGAGGAAGATGATCTCGATGTCGAAGACGATGAAGAGCATCGCCGTCAGGTAGAACTTGATCGGGAACCGGCCGCCGCCGACCGGCTGCGGGCTCGGCTCGATGCCACACTCGTACGCCTCGAGCTTGGCCTTGTTCAGACGCCGCGGGCCGGCGAGTCGGGCAGCGGCCACGGAGAACAGCGCGAACGCCGCAGCGAGGGCGAACAGCCCGATGATGGGTGCGTAAGGAGAGAGCGTCATCGTTGTCCCCTGCTCGTCCTTCCCTGACCTCGGTGGTTGGCCAAAATCACACTATTCACGTCCCTGAGACCTCGGTCGTCGGGGGGTCGATCTCTGTCCGGCTCGTGGTCGGTCGTCTTCTACACGGCCGGGGCCACCTTCGTCATCGCGTTGATGACCCGGTCCATCGCGTCCCCGCCGCGCGGGTCGGTCAGGTTGGCCAGCAGCTTGAGCACGAAGCGCATGAGCATCGGGTGCGGCATGCCGTGCTTGGTCGCCATCCGCATGATCTCGGGGCGGCCGATGAGCTTCACGAACACGCCGCCGAGCCGGTAGTAGCCGCCGAAGCGGGCCTTCAGCTCCTGCGGGTACGCCATCAGGGCCCGCTCCCGTTCCGCGCCGGCCGGGCGGGCCAGCGCCTGCACCATGACCTCCGCGGCCATCTCGCCGGACTCCATCGCGTACGCGATGCCCTCGCCGTTGAACGGGTTGACCATGCCGCCGGAGTCGCCGACCAGCAGGACCCCGCGGGTGTAGTGCGGGACCCGGTTGAAGCCCATCGGCAGCGCGGCCCCGAGGGTGGGACCCTCCGCGTTGGACTCGTCGGTCATCCCCCACTCCTCGGGGGTGTTCGCGAGCCAGTCGGTGAGCAGCTTGCGGTAGTTCGTCTTGCCGAACGCGGAGGACGAGTTCAGCACGCCGAGGCCGACGTTCACCCGGCCGTCGCCGAGGCCGAAGATCCAGCCGTAGCCGGGCAGCAGCGCGTCGCTGCCCTTGGCCCGCAGCTCCAGCCACGACTCCAGGTAGTCGTCGTCGTGCTTGGCGGGCGAGCGGTAGTAGCGGCGGACCGCCACGCCGATCGGGCGGTCCTCCCGCTTGGCCAGCCCGAGGGCGAGCGGGAAGCGGCCGGAGACGCCGTCGGCGGCGACCACGAGCGGCGCGTGGAAGGTGGCGGGCTCCTTGTCCGGGCCGACCTCGGCCTGCACGCCGATCACCCGGTCGTCGGCACCGAGCACCGGGCCGAGGACGTTGACGCTGGTGCGCAGCTTCGCCCCGGCGGCGACGGCCCGCTGCGCGAGCAGGTCGTCGAAGTCGAGCCGGGTCCGCACGAGGCCGTAGTTGGGGAAGCTCGCCAGGTCGGGCCAGTCCAGCTCCAGGCGCACCCCGCCGCCGATCACCCGCAGGCCCTTGTTGTGCAGCCAGCCGGCCTCGGGCGAGGTGTCCACGCCCATCCGGATGAGCTGGCGCACGGCCCGGGGCGTGAGCCCGTCGCCGCAGACCTTCTCCCGGGGAAACTCCGTCTTCTCCAGCAGCAGCACGCGTACGCCGTGCCGCGCCAGGTGGTACGCCGTGGCCGATCCTCCGGGACCGGCGCCCACGACGATGACGTCGGCGTCGTTCTCCACCGCGGTCATCCGCGCCTCCTCCCGCATGCTCGTGAAATGCTTCACAAGCCCATCCGGATGGAGTCTATGACCGCTGTTACACCAGGACGCGTTGAGGGGGGCCTAACTTCGCGGAAACGGGCCGGTAGGCGGGCCGAAACCGGTCAGGGGCGAGCCGGCGCGGCCGGTCCGAGCCCGGCGTCGAGCCGGATCGCCTCGGGCAGGTGGTCACGCAACGCGCCACCTGCCGCACGGTCGAGCGCCGCCAGCACCTCGGCGACGACCTGCCGGACATCAGCGGGATCCGCGCCGGCCAACTCGCGGAGCTGGGCGATCAGCTCGGCGGCGTCGTCGTCGGTGGCGGCCTGGTCTGGTCCCGTCATGCAGGCGAGCCTACGGGGACAAAGTAGACCAGAACCGGATATTCACGAAATGACCGGCTAACGCCTGGTCGGCCGGTCAGTTTCGGACGGCCCGGTGCAGGGCCACCACGCCCCCGGTCAGGTTGCGCCACGCCACCCGGCCCCAGCCTGCCGCGCCGATCCGCGCGGCCAGCGCCGGCTGGTCCGGCCAGGCCCGGATCGACTCCGCCAGATAGACGTAGGCGTCGGGGTTGCTGGACACCGCGCGCGCCACGGCCGGCAACGACCGCATCAGGTACGACAGGTAGACGGTGCGGAACGCCGGGTTGACCGGGGTGCTGAACTCGCAGACCACCAGCCGCCCGCCCGGCCGGGTCACCCGGGCCAGCTCGCGCAACGCCGCGTCGGTGTCGTTGACGTTGCGCAACGCGAAGGAGATGGTCACCGCGTCGAAGCTGGCGTCGGCGAACGGCAGCCGGAGCGCGTCCCCGGCCAGCAGCGGCACCGACGGGCGGGTGCGCTTGCCCGCGTACAGCATGCCCAGCGACAGGTCGGCGCCGACCGCGTACGCCCCGGAATGGGCCAGCTCCTCGGTCGAGACGCCGGTGCCGGCGCCCACGTCGAGCACCCGCTCGCCCGGCGCCAACCCGAGCGCCGCCCGGGTGGCCCGCCGCCAGGACCGGTCCTGCCCGAAGGAGAGCACGGTGTTGGTCAGGTCGTAGCGGGCCGCGACACCGTCGAACATCGCGGCTACCTCGTGCGGCTGCTTGTCCAGGCTGGCGCGCTGGCCCTGCGGGGTACGGCTCACCCCTCCACTCTGCCAGCCGCGCCCCTTCCGCCCCGCCCCGGGTACGCGAGAGGGCGGGGTGGTCGCCCACCCCGCCCTCTCCGTGTCCACGGTGACGGTGTCAGTCCTCGGTGCGCTCCTCGCCCGGCGTGACGAGCACCACCTTGCGGCGCCGGGACAGCATCATCAGCGCCACACCGGCGGCGACCACCGCAGCGCCGATCCCGCCGATCAGGCCGACCTGCATACCGGTCACCGGCAGGCCACCGCCGCCGGTGCCGCCACCCGCGCCACCACCGGAGGTCGGCGTCGGCACCGCGGTCACGCTGCCGGTCGGGGTCGGCTCGGCGGTCGGCGTCGAGGTCGGCTCAGCGCTCGGCGTCGGGCTCGGGGTCGACTGCGGGCTCTGGTCGACGAAGACGTCGAACTGGGCGGTGTTGTCGCCGTCGTCGGCCTCGGAGAACGCGCGACGCTGCGCCGAGGTGGCGGCCTTCGGCTGCTCCTCCGGCGTGCCGGAGGCCGCCTCCAGCCCGGCGGCCCAGACGAAGCCCGGCCGGAGCAGCTTCTCGGTCACGTCCGCGCCGACCTTCACCCGCACGTCGGCGGTGTAGTACTGGCCGGGCTTGAGCACCGCGCCCAGGTCCTCGCAGTACGCGTTGGCGAAGCCGCCCAGGTTCTGCTCGACGCAGCCCTCGGGCAGCTCGGCGAAGGTGACACCGGCCGGCAGCGTGATGCCGTACGCGACGCCCGTGGCGTTCTCGCTTCCGTCGTTGAACACGGCCCAGTCCAGCGGCGCGGTCTGGCCCGGCCGGACCGGGCGCAGGTTCGCCTCACCGGCGTCGTCGCCGTCGACGACCACGTCGGCGTACACGTCCTGGACCCAGGTGGTGAGGTCGTAGCCGGGGTCGGTGACGGTGATGTCGTGCTCGACCGTGTCCAGCACGCCGGCGCCGTTGGCCGCGCTGATCGACACCGTCAGCGTGCCCGCCCCGCCCTTGCCGCCGGTGGAGAACAGCGGGATGCCGAAGTCCTCGGTGGTCCCGGCGGGCACGTCGCCCAGCAGGCAGGAGAAGGCGGTGCCGCGGATGTCGCAGCCCTTCGGCGCCAGCACGCCGACCTTGCCGGGCTTGAGGTCCTTCGTCTCGACGGTGACCCGGACGCCCTTCGCGTCGACGGTCCCGGCGGCGTTGTTCACCTGGAACTTGAACGGCTTGGCCTTCGCCTCGGTGACGCCCTTGGCGAGCTGGTAGCTGAGCGGGATGAGCTGGAGGTCGGCCTTGTCGGCGGCGTACGCCGGGCCGGCGACCGCGCCGAGGCCGGCGGTGGAGAGCAGGGCCACCACGCCGGCGCGCGCCAGCGTGGACCGGTAGCGGAAGGTCATGGTTCCCCCGGGGGTAGGGACGTGCCGATCAACGCACGGAACGAAGGGACGGTACCGGAGCGACGCATCGCCGCGCCAGCGTCGTACGGTGGGAATTCCCATCGATTCGACAGACGGCAGGGGCGGGATGGTCACCCATCCCGCCCCTGCCGCGGTGCGTTATGTGAACGGCCCTCATGGGCCGATGGAGGACGACGGTCCCCGACGGACGCCGCCAGCGTAATGGCGTCGCCGGCTTGCCGGGCGGTGCTCACCCGGGTCGCCGCCGACCTGTTACCTGCCTGCTCGCGGCCCGGATCGGTGGTGTCGCGCGGGCAGGCTAGCCGCCGGTGATCACGCAGGTGAAGACCCCTGGCGGAAGCTTCACCGGAAACGGGCGGAGCTCCGGCCGCACGACGGGAGCCGACCGGCCGAACGGGGGAACGAGGTCAGTTGACCTCGACCAGCGGCAGCGACTTCCCGGCCCCGCCGCCGGGCAGAGCGATCGACGAGAAGTGCGAGACCACGCGGTCGTCGCTCGGGTCGTCGGCGGGCGTGTGGTGCACCGCGAGCCGGTTGTAGAGCGTGTCCCGCTGGGCGGGGATCCGGTCGGCCGACCGGATCATGCCGATCAGCTCGTGCAGGTTGGAGCGGTGCCGGGCCCCGGCGGAGGAGATGACGTTCTCCTCCAGCATGATCGAGCCGAGGTCGTCCACGCCCATGTGCAGCGCGAGCTGCCCGACGTCCTTACCGGTGGTCAGCCAGGACGCCTGCAGGTGCGGCACCGTCTCGAAGAACAGCCGGGCCACCGCGACCAGCCGCAGGTATTCCAGCGTGGTCGCCTGGGTGCGGCCCTTCAGGTGGTTGTTCTCCGGCTGGTACGTCCACGGGATGAAGGCCCGGAAGCCGCCGGTGCGGTCCTGCACGTCGCGGATCATCCGCAGGTGCTCGATGCGCTCGGCGTTGGTCTCGCCGGTGCCCATCATCATGGTGGCGGTCGACTCCAGGCCCTGCCGGTGGGCCAGCTCCATGACCTCCAGCCAGCGGGCGCCGGACTCCTTCAGCGGCGCGATCGCCTTGCGCGGCCGGTCCGGCAGCATCTCGGCGCCGGCGCCGGCGATCGAGTCCAGGCCGGCGGCCTTGATCCGGGCGATGGCCTCGTCCAGGCTCACGCCGGAGACCTTCGCCATGTGCAGGATCTCGCTCGGGCCGATCGAGTGGATCGCGAGCTGCGGGTACGCCTTCTTGACCGAGGAGAACAGCTCCTCGTAGTACTCCACGCCGTAGTCCGGGTGGTGGCCGCCCTGGAGCATGACCTGGGTGGCGCCCAACTCGACCGCCTCGCCGCAGCGGCGCAGGATCTCCTCGGTCGGGTGGGTCCAGCCCTCCTTGTGCTTGGGGGCCCGGTAGAACGCGCAGAACTTGCACGCCGTCACGCAGACGTTCGTGTAGTTGATGTTGCGGTCGATCAGGTACGTGACGATGTTGTCCGGGTAGCGGCGCCGCCGTACCGCGTCGGCCGCCTCGCCCAGCGCGTGGAAGGGCGCGTCGGTGTAGAGCAGCAGCGCCTCCTCGGGCGTGATGCGCCCGCCGTCCGCGCCGCGTTGCAGGATGTCGTCGATCTCCCGGTTCGCCGTCACACTCCCGAGCGTACGTCGCGGGCCCGACGGCGGGAAACGCCACTCCTCACCCGGTGACGAGAGACCCACCCGGTCAGGGCATCCCCGGACTGGCCACCGGCAGCCCGATCGCCCTGGCCGCCTCCAGCAGCCGCTTGTCGTACGTGACGAACGCGACGAACTCGGCCGCCGCCTGCCGGGCCAGGACCTCGGCGGTGGCGAGGTGGACGGCGTCCAGGCTGCGCAGCATCGGCTCCGGATACGCGCCCGCCGTCGCACGGACCGTGGCGTCGATCTCGACCCGGTAGAGACGTCCCAGCACCGAGGGGACACCCACCAGCGCCTGTGGAGCGGCACGACGCAACGCCCGCGGCACCTCCACCTCGACGAGAGCCGACGACACCAGCGCGGTGCCGGCGCGCTCGTTCAGCCAGCCGAGCAGATCCGGCGTCTCCGCCTCCCGCCGCAGCATCTTGATGACCGCCGCCGAGTCGAGGTAGATCACCAACGCTCCTCGTCGCGTGCCTCGACCAGCGCGGCCGCGGCGTCCACCGTGGGATCCCCGAGCACCGGCGGCATCGGGACCGGGCCGGTCGTGGTCGGGGCCGTGGCCCGGCCCTCGGCCACCAACCGGCCGAGAAGCGCGTCGCCGGCCAGCACCGGGACCAGGCGGGCGATCGGCTCACCCCGATCGGTCACCTCGACCGTCTCACCGGCGCGCACCCGCGCCAGCACCCGGCTGGTGTGCTGGTTCAGCTCCCGGACGGCGATCTGCTCCATCAGGCAAGTGTAGAACGTAACGTTCTACCCGTCACGGATGGTGGTCGACCCGAAGCGCCACCGCGGGAAGCGGAGCGCTGGCGTCGCCCGTCTACGCTCTCGGCGTGTCAGTCGTATCGCCCCCGCCCACCCCCGTACGCGTGGCCGGCGCCCGCTCCGCCCTCTGGTCCCTCACGATGACCGCCGTGCTCGTCGGCTTCGGCCTCGCCGTGATCGTCGTGACCGCGGCGGTCGGCCACCTCACCGTGGGACTCCCGATCGCGGTGCCGATCTCCGTCGGCCTGGTCGGCTGCCTCGCCTTCGCGGTCGGCCTGCGCCTGCTGCACCGGGGCTGGTGGCTGACCCTCCTGTCGGTGCTGCCGGCCCTGTTCGTGCTGGTGGGCGCCGTCCAGCTCGCCCCCGAGTCGGTGCTCCGGGAGCGCGGCGTCGCCCAGCAGGTGACCATCACCGACGTGCAGACGGCCGGCAAGCGGCACGAGTTCGCCCTCCAGGGCGACGCCGGCCGGCTGGACGAGCCGCTGGTCTACCGGGGCAGTTCCCCCGGCTACCGGGTGGGCCAGCGGCTGACTGTGCTCGTCGACCCGCGTGATGAGGTGGAACTGACCGACGCGCGGGACGTGGACCCGGACGGAAAGCGGGGCATGCTCGTGTTCGGCGCGGCGGGATGGACCCTGTTCGCGCTCGTCGGCGGGTGGCGCGGCCACGTCAGCCGGGCCCGTGGCCGCGCCGCCACGGCACCGCCCGTGGTGATCTGAGCGGCGGCGCCGCTAGGCGTCGTAGTCGACGGTCAGCTCGTCGGTTACCGGACTCGACTGACAGGTCAGTACGTAACCGGCGGCCACCTCGTCCGGCTCCAGCGCGTAGTTGCGCGCCATCGTCACCTCGCCGGACGTCACCTTGGCCCGGCAGGTCGAGCACACCCCGCCCTTGCAGGCGTACGGCAGCTCGCCGCGCACCCGCAGCGCCGCGTCCAGCACCCGCTCGTCCCGGCCCATCGTGAAACTGGACGAGCGCCCGTCCAGCACGATCGTCACGTCGGTGCCCGCGCCGGGCCGCTCGACCTCACGCCGGACCGGCTCCGGCAGGGCGTCGACGTGGAACAGCTCGGTGTGCACCGCCGCGTCCGGCACGCCACGACCGGCCAGCACCGCCTTGGCGTCCACCACCATCCCGTACGGGCCGCAGAGGAACCACTCCTCGATCTCGTCCCCCGGTACGACGGTGTCGAGCAGCCGGGTCAGCCGGTCGGCGTCGATCCGCCCCGACAGCAGCGCCGACTCGCCCATCTCCCGGGACAGCACGTGCACCAGGTGCAGCCGGGTCGGATAGCGGTCCTTCAGGTCCGCCAGCTCCTCGGCGAACATCACCGAGTTCGCCGTGCGGTTGCCGTACACCAGCGTGAACGTGCTGCGCGGCTCGGTCGCCAGCGCGGTCGCGGCCAGGCCGAGGACCGGGGTGATGCCGGAACCGGCGACCACCGCGCCGTACCGGCGGACCCGGTCCGGGGTGAACGCGGAGGTGAAGTGGCCCAGCGGCGGCAGCACCTCGACGGTGTCGCCGCCACGCAGCGCGCCGCAGGCGTACGCGGAGAACGCCCCGCCCGGCACCTCACGCACCCCGACCCGCAACCGGCCGTGCCGGGCCAGCTCGTCGGGGGTGGAGCAGATCGAGTACGACCGCCGCACCTCCCCGCCGTCGGCGTCGGCCGGGCGGCGGACGGTGAGGTGCTGCCCGGCGGAGAACGCGAACGTCTCGCGCAGCTCCTCCGGCACCGCGAACGTGATCGACACCGAGTCGTCGGTGAGCCGGTCCACGGCGGCCACGGGCAGCGGGTGGAAGACCGGCCGGCGGCGAACCGGCCGCGTGATGGTGACAGTCACAGCGCCTTCAGGTGGTCGAAGGGTTCGGAACAGGAGCGGCAGCGCCACAGCGCCTTGCACGCGGTCGAGCCGAAGCGGCTGATCTGGGTGGTCTCCGGCGACCCGCAGCGCGGGCAGCGTACGGCCAGCGTCAGCGGCACCACGGTGTCGTCGCCGCGCGGCGCGGGCGGGGCGATGCCGGCGGCGGCGAGCTTGGCCCGCCCGGTGTCGGAGATCCAGTCGGTGCTCCACGCCGGGTGGTAGACGGTGCGGACCTCGGCGTCCGGATGCCCGGCGGCGGCCAGCGCCCGGCGGATGTCCGCCCGGATCACGTCCATGGCCGGGCAGCCGGTGTAGGTGGGGGTGATGGTGACGACGACCCGGCCGGTGCCGGGCTCCTCGTCGACGGCGCGCAGGATGCCCAGCTCGTCGATGGTGATGACCCGGATCTCCGGGTCCACCACCGCCGCCGCGGCGTTCCTCGCGCTTGTCACCAGCTCGCTCCGGGGTGGGCGCGGTGCAGCACCTGCATCTCGGCGAGCAGGTACGAGAGGTGCTCGGTGTGCAGGCCGTCCCGGCCACCACCGGGCGTCCAGCCCGTCTCCGGGCGGGTGAGCGTCGCCTCGTCCAGCACGGCGGCCACAGTGGCGTCGAAGTCGGCCCGAAGGGTGGACGGGTCGACCGGCGCCGCCGGATCCGGGTTGAACAGCTCGTGGACGTACGGCCACACCTCGTCGACCGCGTCCTGCATGCGCCGGTGCGACTCCTCGGTGCCGTCGCCGAGCCGCTTCACCCACAGCGCCGCGTGGTCCAGGTGGTACGCCGACTCCTTGCGCGCCTTGGCGCCGACCGCCGCGAGCCGTTCGTCCGCGCAGCCGGCCAGCGCCGTGTAGAGCGGCACCTGGTACGCGGCCAGGAAGAACAGCTTCGCCATGGTCACGCCGAAGTCGCCGTTCGGCAGCTCGACCAGCAGGCAGTTGCGGAACTCGCGGTCGTCGCGCAGGTAGGCCAGGTCGTCCTCGTCGCGGCCGGCGCCCTCCAGCTCGCCCGCGTACGTGAGCAGCAGCCGCGCCGCGCCGAGCTGGTCGAGGGCGATGTTCGCGAGCGCGATGTCCTCTTCCATCTCCGGCGCGCGGGAGGTCCACTCGCCGAGGCGCTGCGCCGCGATGAGCGCGTCGTCGCCGATGGCGAGCGTGAAGTCGAACCGGCTCATAGGTGCGCCGCCCCTTCGGGGACCTCGTAGAAGGTGGGGTGCCGGTAGACCTTGTCGGCGGCCGGGTCGAAGAACGAGTCCTTCTCGTCCGGGCTGGACGCGGTGATCGCGCTCGCCGGCACCACCCAGATGGATACGCCCTCCTGGCGGCGGGTGTAGAGGTCCCGGGCGTTGCGCAGGGCCAGCTCGGCGTCGGGGGCGTGCAGGCTGCCGACGTGGGTGTGCGACAGGCCACGGCGGGCCCGCACGAAGACCTCCCAGAGGGGAGAGGACGAGCTGCTCATGCCGCCACCGGCTCCTTTCGATCTGACCGCTTCGCGGCGTACGCCGCGGCGGCCTCCCGTACCCACGCGCCGTCGGCGTGCGCCTTGCGCCGGTGCGCCATGCGCTCCCTGTTGCACGGCCCGTTGCCCTTGATGACCCGCATCAGCTCGTCGTAGTCGGGCTGGGTGTAGTCGTACGCCTGGCGCTCGTCGTTCCAGCGCAGGTCCGGGTCGGGCAGGGTGAGGCCGAGCACCTCCGCCTGGCCGACGCACATGTCGACGAAGCGCTGGCGCAGCTCGTCGTTGGAGAAGCGCTTGATCTTCCAGGCCATCGACTGGGCGCTGTGCGTCGAGTCGCCGTCCGGCGGGCCGAACATGGCAAGTGACGGGTACCACCAGCGGTCCACCGCGTCCTGCGCCATCGCCTTCTGCGCCTCGGTGCCGTGCGCCAGCGTGTGCAGGATCTCGTAGCCCTGCCGCTGGTGGAACGACTCCTCCTTGCAGACCCGGATCATCGCCCGGGCGTACGGGCCGTAGGAGCAGCGGCACAGCGGCACCTGGTTGACGATCGCCGCGCCGTCCACGAGCCAGCCGATCGCGCCGACGTCGGCCCAGGTCAGCGTCGGGTAGTTGAAGATCGAGCTGTACTTCTGCCGCCCGTCGAGCAGCAGGTCCACCAGCTCGTCGCGGCTGATCCCGAGCGTCTCGGCCGCCGCGTAGAGGTAGAGGCCGTGGCCGGCCTCGTCCTGCACCTTCGCCAGCAGGATCGCCTTGCGCTTGAGCGACGGCGCCCGGCTGATCCAGTTGCCCTCCGGCTGCATGCCGATGATCTCGGAGTGCGCGTGCTGCGCGATCTGCCGGATCAGCGTCCTGCGGTACGCCTCGGGCATCCAGTCGCGGGGCTCGATCTTCTGGTCCGCGTCGATGACGTCGGCGAAGTACGCCTCGACGTCCTCGCCCGGCGCCGGACCGCCGCGCCGCGCACGCGCCGCCGCTTCGCGCAGCGCCGCCTCCGCGGCCTCCACTTCGCCGAGCAGGCCGCCGCCCGGAGCGTCCTCCGGCGGAGCGAAGTCATTGCCATACATGTAGCTAGTGTTACAGCTCGGCACGATTGACACCAGAGGGTGTAACAGCATTCGCGAGCCGCCTTCCACGACCGGACAAGCGCCTGCCGTCATCGCCAGCAATCGGAGAGTGACTGTGATGTCGATCACTCGATGAAGGTGAAACCTCCCAAGGCTGGCAAAGCACGTCAATAACCCGCCCTTCCCACCAAGTCGGCGGGTGTCGAGACCTGGCATATCGACAGTCCGGAAGTAGACTTCCCCCGGCAAGCCGTTCGGCTCCAAGATCGTCACCGTTCAGGCCAACGTCCCCCGGCCTTGTGGCGACCGGAGCGAAACCTGCGGAAGCGCCGGTCCCCCCGGCCATACATCTGGAGTTCACCACTCATGCGACCTCGCGTGACCATGGTGCTCGCCATCGTGGCGGTCCTCGTCGGTGGCGTCATGCTGGTGCCCGCCGCGTACGCCAAGTTCGCCGGCGGCAGCGGCGAGGGCGGCATCGGCGGCGGTGGACAGGTCCCGGCGCCGAGCCCGACCGCCCCCGCACCGCCGACGCTCGCCGACGCGCCGGTCTCGGTGAAGTTCGAGGGCGAGTTCTTCTCCTGGGCACTGATGGACCGCGAGACGGGCACCGTCACCGGCGCGAAGAACATGAACCAGACCAGCTCCACCGAGTCGATGCTCAAGGCCTGGATCGTCGCGGACTACCTGCGCCAGCTCGGCGAGAAGGAGCCGAGCGACGACCTGAAGAAGGCGGCGATCCTGGCGATCCGGGACAGCGACGACGACGGCGCCAACCGGGTCTACCGGGCGGCCGGCGGCTCCTACCGCCCGCAGCCGGGCGGCAAGCCGGACCCGGTCATCGCGCGCGCGATCCGGATCTGCGGCCTGACCGACACCAGGCCCGGCGACGTGCCCGACTACGAAGGCTGGTGGAGCTTCACCGAGATGTCCCCCCGGGACGCCGTTCGCCTCGGCGACTGCATCGCCGACGGCCGCGCCGCCGGGCCCAAGTGGACGAAGTGGCTGCTCAGCGAAATGACCAAGGTGGCCGGCAGCGTCAAGCAGCAGGAGGAGCGCTCCGGCGGCGGCCGGTGGGGCATCATCGACGGCCTGCCCGCGACGATCAAGGCGCAGGGCCCGGTGCACATGAAGAACGGCTGGACGCGGCTCGCCTACGACGGCAACTGGCACGTCAGCTGCTTGGCGTTCACCGACAAGTGGAGTCTCTCGGTCATGATGCGCTACCCGGCCAGGGCCGGCCTGTCGTACGGCGCGAAGATGTGCGCCAGCGTCGCCACCCAGCTCGTGACGCCGCAGCCCGGCGCCGCGCTCAAGGTGCCGCAACAGCCGGCCGGGAAGCTCTGATGGCCGGCGCCCGGCGTCGACCCGGCAGCCATCGCCGCCCGCTGGCGTTCAGCGCCCTGGCAGTGGTTCTCCTCGGACTGCTCGGCCTCTCCCTGCGGGTGATCCCCGGCTCGCCGCTGGAGGCCACCGCAAGCTCGCACCCCGAGCCGACCAACGAGCGGTCCGCCCGGCAACCGGTCGACCGCAACGCGCCGCGCGTCGCCCCCTCACCGGCGCTCACCCCGCTGCCGTTCCAGGAGAAGAACCTGGACAGCCTGAAGATCAAGGGCTGGTACGCCTGGTCCGTGCTGGACAAGCGCACCGGAAAGATCATCGGTTCGGCGAACATGGACGAGACCAGCACGACCGCTTCGCTGATCAAGTCCTGGGTGGTGGCCGACTACCTGCGCCTGCGCGCCGAGGACGGCAGGACGCCGAGCGAGGCGAAGCTGGCCGACGCCACGAAGATCATTCGCGACAGCGACAACACCCGCGCCCAGGAGTTCTACGAGAGCGTGGGCGGTTCCGACTCGATCGAGCGGCTCATCTCGATCTGCAAGCTCACCGACAGCGCGGTCGCCGACGACGGCGGCTGGAGCCGCACCGAGCTGTCCCCCCGGGACACCGCCCGGCTCGGGCTCTGCATCGACGACGGCCGCGCGGCGGGGCCGAAGTGGACCAAGTGGCTGCTCAACGAGATGCGCCAGGTACGCGCCCCCGGTGACTTCGGCATCCGCAAGGCGTTCCCGGCCGCCCAGCAGAAGAAGATCGCCATCAAGAACGGGTGGATCGACCGGGACAAGGAAAAGGAGTACCACGTCAACTGCCTCGCCATCGGCGAGACGTGGACGATGGGCGTGATGGTCCGCAGCCCGTTCGGTGTCGAGGGCGGCTGGGAGTACGGCATGGACGCCTGCGAACGGATCACCAAGGCGCTGCTGCGCCCGGCCACCTGATCCGCCCGGCCGCCCACCGCGGGGTCGGCAGCCGGGCCGCACGCTCAGCCCTGGAAGAACTCCGGACCGTCGGCCGGCAGCGCCGGCACCTCCCCGTACGCGGCCGCCCGGCGGGCGAACTCGCGCAGCCCGGCCACCTGCCGCTCACCGAGCGAGAAGTCCAGCGCCCGGAAGTACGTGGCGAGCGTGTCCGCGTCGAACGTCTCCCAGCGGGCCGCCGCCTCCGCCACCTGGTCCAGCTCGGCCAGGCACAGGTCACGCGAGCGCAGGAACGCCTCGTGCACCTCCTTGACCAGGCCGGGGTGGGCGGCGGCGAAGTCACGGCGTACCGCCCAGACGGCGAAGACCATTGGCAGTCCGGTCCAGTCGTGCCACGCCTGACCCAGGTCGGTCACCTCGAGGCCCTTGGCGGGCGCCTCGTACAGCGCGCGCAGCGCCACGTCGCCGATCAGCACCCCGGCGTCGGCCTCCAGCAGCATCTGGGTCAGGTCCGGCGGGCAGCGGAAGTACTCCGGCCGCACCCCGTGCCGCTCGGCGAGCAGCAGCTGGGCCAGCAGCACCCCGGTACGCGACGTCGAGCCGAGCGCGACCCGGGCGCCGTCCAGCTCGCCCAGCGGGCGGGTGGACACCATGTTCACCGAGAGCACCGGCCCGTCGCTGCCGACCGCCAGGTCGGGCAGGAGCAGCAGGTCGTCGGCGTGCTTGAGGAACTCCACGAGCGTGATCGGGCCGATGTCGAGGTCACCGGCGACCAGGTCGGCGCTGAGCCGGTCCGGCGAGTCCTTGTGCAGGTCGACGTCGATGAGCGCGCCGGACCGCATCAGCCCCCAGTAGATGGGCAGGCAGTTGAGGAACTGGATGTGCCCCACCCGGGGGCGGGCGATGCGATCGGCCATGACCCGACCGTATCGCCGCGACCTCTCCCCCGCCGCCGGGGGATCCGATGGAGTGGTGAACCCCGCACCCGGCGGTAAGGAAGGGCCCCTTGTTAACGCCTCCGGTAGCGGAAGGGGCCCTTCTTAACACCAGCTCACGCGGCCTCCGCCGCCACGGCTGCGGCGGGGACGACGGCGCGCTCGGCGCGTACCGCCCGGCGGACCGGCCCGGCCAGCGCCGCCACCACCAGCAGGCCGGCC
Source organism: Micromonospora sp. C41 (assembly GCF_018070485.1). Lineage (NCBI taxonomy): Bacteria > Bacillati > Actinomycetota > Actinomycetes > Micromonosporales > Micromonosporaceae > Micromonospora > Micromonospora sp. C41. The sequence goes on from NZ_JAGPXP010000008.1 coordinate 167,311, forward strand.
ACGCCGCAGCCGGCGATCAGCGTGCGCGGGCCGGCCACCTCCAGCAGCAGGCCCCCGACCAGGTAGCCGCCCATCGCGGCGCCCTGTGCCGCCGCGCCGAAGACCGCGAACGCCCGGCCCCGGGTCGCCTCCGGCACCCGCCGGGCCAGCAGGAGGTTGTTGAAGACGTTGTCGCCGCCGTTACCGACCCCGCCCAGCAACCAGATCGGCACGAGCAGCCACGCCGAGGGCACCGCCGCCGACACGAGCACCGCCAGGCAGCATCCGCCGAGCAGCACCAGCCCGGCGCCGAGCAGCGCGCCGTCGTCGGCGAGCCGGCGGGCGACCCGGGCGAACAGCCACGCGCCGAGCACGATGCCGAGCGTCCACGAGCCGGTGACCAGCCCGTACACGGTGGCGCTGCTGCCGAGCGTCTCCCGGATGAAGAAGACCTCGATCACGTTCACCGCCCCGACCGCGCCGATCACCGCGGCCACGCTGCCGACCATCACCGTCAGCAGCGGGTCGCGCCGGAACCGCCACGGGGGCGCGACCGCCGCGGCGGCGCCGACGGTCACCCGGCGGCCACCCCTTCGGGTACGGACGAGCAGCCCGGCCGCCACCAGGGAGAGATAGCTGAGCGCGCCGAGGAGCAGCGGTACCCGGGTGCCGAACTGGCCGACCAGGAGCCCGGCCAACGCCGGTCCGGCGAGCGCGCCGAGTGTGCCGGCGGTCTGGTTGAGCGCGCCGGCCCGGGGCAGGTCCTCCGGCCGCACCATCACCGGCACCAGCGCGGAGATCACCGGCTGGGAGACCGCGAGGCCGGTGGCCAGAAGTGCCACCAGGGCGATCACCAGCGCCGGACCCGGTGCGTAGGCGAGCGCCAGGCAGGTCGCCCCCTGACCGAGCCCGGTCGCGATCAGCAGCACCCGGCTGTCCACCCGGTCGGCGAGACGACCGGTCAGCGGCGCGAGCGCGACCAGCGGCAGCGTCGCGGCGAGCAGCAGCCCGGAGACGGCGAGCCCACCGGCCCCGGCGGACTGGAGCGCGAGCGTGAGGGCGCTGGTGACCAGGAAGTTCCCGCAACTGGAGATGCCACGCGCGGTGGCCGCGAGCCAGACGTCCGGCCAGCACGAGGAGCCAGATGCGAAGGACATACTTCGAAAATAATCCTTCACACCTGGTGCGCGCAACCCCTCAGTCGATGGGCATCGCCCGGTACTGAGCCGCCACCGCACGGACCCCGGCGGGTGGATCGGCCCGATGCCGCCGCCGGTACGGCTCCATCAGCGCCTGGATCGCCTGGTTCAACTCGCTCAACTCCTCGGCGGTCACCAGCAGCACGCTGTCGCTGAACCAGGTCGCCGCGTACCACTCCGGCGACTCGTCCGGCGCGCGGCGCAACCAGTCCCGGACCCGCTGGGCGTCGCGGACCATGTGCGCCTCGACCAGGGCCGCCTCGGCGGCGCGTGCCTCCGGTTCGGCATCCGGCCCCACCTCGACGTGGAACGACGGATTCACCGCCTGCCACACCCGCTCCCGCGCGTCCCCCCGGCCGGGCGCCTGCCGGATCAGCCCGAACTTCGCCAGCTCACGCAGGTGGTAGCTGGTCGCGCTCGGCGACAGCCCGGCGATCTCGGCGCACTCGGTGGCCGTCGCACCGCCCTCCAGCGTGCCGAGATGTTCCATGATCGCCATACGGGCCGGGTGAGCCAGCGCCCGCATCACCTGCGGGTCGCTGATCGTCACTCGGCGCTGCTCGGGCCGCGCCTCGGTCATGCCCCAATGATCCCGCGCCGCCGACACCTGGACACGCAGGGTGGAGCCCGTCGACTCAGGCGACCTTGAGCTGCTCGTCGCCGAAATCGGCGATCAGCTTGAGCGTGCCGCCGAGAGCGGCGATGTATCGCGCGAGCACGTCCTGGGTCGCGACACTGCCCGCCTCGATCTGCGACACCCGCGCGACCGACACACCCATCCTCAACGCGACCTGCTCCTGAGTCATCTCGCGCCGCTTGCGCAGCTCCGCGAGACGCCACCCGCGGGCCTCGTCGAGCATGCCACCGATCGCGGCCTCGAATGCCTGCACACCACCGGCGGTCTCCACCGCCCGGCCCAGGTGCGAGGTGTCACGCCACCGCTTGACGCCGCTCATCGAATCTCCTCCTGCCGCTCCTTGAGATAGGTGTCGTAGAGCTGCTCCGCCTCCGGAATGGCATCCCGGTACCAGCGCGTCCACTGCCCCGACTTGTCGCCGGCGACCAGCAGAACCGCGGAGCGCCACGGGTCGAAGACGAAGAGAATCCTGATCTCGGTGCGCCCGGCAGAGGGAGGCCGCAGCTCCTTGAGGTTACTGAGGCGAGATGCGGTGATGCTGTCGACCAGCGGGCGCCCCTCGATGGGACCGTTGCGTTCCAGCACCAGGATTGCCTGGTTCACCAGGCGGTGCGACTCACGGTCGGCAGCGTAGAGCTCATCGAGGAAGTCCTCGACCTGCCCGGTCATCAGAATTTCCCACTCCACTTCTCACCCCCGAACTTAAGAATATTATTAAGAGCCGGGTCGGTCGAGTGACACGCTCGGCAGGAAAAATCGGTGGTGCGGGCGGCTGGATGGCCGTAGCGTGGATGGCCGCCCGACGGCCGCGGTGAGCATGCACCGCAGCGGACGTCCCCGCGCCGGGAGCAGGCCAACCGCCCCGGACACGCGAGCGAGCCTCAGTTGAGCCATCGGAGTTCACAGTGCCCGCAACCGAACTTGACACCACGCCCGAACGTGACGCCACGCCCGACCTCGACGCCGAGCTGACCGCCGAACGTGCCCACCTCGACGCCTCCCGAGTCGCGCTGAAACGGATGCGGGAACGCGCCGAGGCGCTCTTCGCCACCGGCGACAAGGTGGCCGGTGACTCGTACACCGCCGAGCAGCTCGGCCGGCACATGGCCCGGCGGGTCAAGGAGCTGGCCGACGACCCGACCACGCCGCTGTTCTTCGGCCGCCTCGACTTCGGGGAGACGGACCCGGACCACGCCGGGCGGGACTACCACGTCGGGCGGCGGCACGTCACCGACGAGCTGGGCGAGCCGCTGGTGCTGGACTGGCGGGCCCCGGTGTCCCGGTCGTTCTACCGGGCCAGCGCGCGTGACCCGCAGGGCGTCGCCGTACGCCGCCGGTTCGGGTTCAGCGCGGGCGTGCTGACCAGCTTCGAGGACGAGCACCTGGACCGGGGCGAGGAACTCGGCACCGCCAGCCGCATCCTCACCGCCGAGATCGAGCGCCCCCGCGTCGGCCCGATGCGCGACATCGTCGCCACCATCCAGCCGGAGCAGGACGAACTGGTCCGGGCCGACCTGGCCGACTCGATCTGCGTGCAGGGCGCGCCCGGCACCGGGAAGACAGCGGTCGGGCTGCACCGCGCCGCGTACCTGCTCTACCTGCACCGGGAACGACTGCGCCGCTCGGGAGTGCTGATCGTCGGGCCGAACCGGGCGTTCCTGTCGTACATCGCGGCGGTGCTCCCCGCGCTCGGTGAGGTCGAGGTCGAGCAGGCCACCGTGGAGGACCTGGTCGCGCGGGTCCCGGTCCGCGCGGTCGACGATCCGGCCGCCGCCGCGCTCAAGCACGACGTCCGGATGGCCGAGGTGCTGCGCCGGGCCGTCGAGGCCCACATCGGTACGCCCACCGAGCCGATCATGGTGTCGGACGGCTCGTACCGGTGGCGGATCGGGCTCGACCCGCTGCACCGGCTGGTCACCGAGACGCGCCAGGAAGGGCTGCCCTACGCCACCGGCCGGGAACGGGTCCGGGCGCGGGTGGTGGGACTGCTGCAACGCCAGGCGGAGGCGCGCCGGGCGGAGTCGCCGAGCGACGCCTGGCTGCGGCGGATGAGCCGGATCAAGCCGGTCACCGACCTGCTCGACGCGGTCTGGCCGGCGCTCACCCCGGACGGGCTGCTGCACCGGCTGCGCACCGACGCCGACGCGCTCGCCGCCGCCGCGGACGGCCTGCTCACGCCCGAGGAGCAGGAGCTGTTCCGGTCCGGCAAGCCCGCGCGCACCGCGAAGGCGACCCGGTGGACCGCCGCCGACGCGGTGCTCATCGACGAGGTGGCCGGGCTGCTGGAACGGCCCGCCGGCTTCGGGCACGTGGTGGTGGACGAGGCGCAGGACCTCTCCCCGATGCAGTGCCGCGCCATCGCCCGGCGCAGCGAGCACGGCTCGATCACGCTTCTCGGCGACCTCGCCCAGGGCACCGCGCCGTGGGCCGCGACTGACTGGCGGGAGTCGCTGGCCCACCTGGGCAAGCCGGACGCCGCTGTGGTGCCGCTGAGCGTGGGCTTCCGGGTGCCGGCGGCAGTGGTGGCGTTCGCGAACCGGTTGCTGCCGGCGCTCGCCGTCGACGTACCCCCGGCCCGCTCGCTTCGCCACGACGGCGCGCTGGATGTGCGTACCGCCGAGGACCTGGCGGCCGCGACGGTGGCCGAGGTGCGGGCGGCGCTCGCGCACGACGGCTCGGTCGGTGTGATCGCCGCGGACGACGCGGTGGACCGGCTGCGCGCGGCGCTCGCCGACGCGGGCGTCGCAACCGCGACGGCCGACGACGTCGAGGCCGCGGCGCGCGTCACAGTGGTCCCGGCGACGCTGGTCAAGGGCCTGGAGTACGACCACGTGGTGGTCGTCGAGCCGGCCGCGATCGTGGCCGCGGAGCCGCGTGGGCTGCACCGCCTCTACGTGGTGCTGACCCGGGCGGTCTCCCGCCTGGCCGTGCTGCACCGCGAGCCGCTGCCCGCGCCGCTGGCCACCTGACCTGGGCGGGCTGCTGCGGCCCGGCCCCTGGTCGCGGCCCGGCGAGCGGGCCCGGTCAGGTGCTCAACGCGGCGGCGACCTCGCGCAGCGGCCGGCCGGAGTCGGCGATCGGCACGGTGAACGACAGCCAGGAACCGTCGGTGAAGTCGATCCGCAGCCGCTTCGGGTTGAGCCGGTGCCACCCGACCCGGGCCGAGGCGACCTCCGCACGCGCGGCCGACCACGCCACCGACGTCTCGGCCAGCGCGCGTTCCTCGGCCTCGCGCCCGGCCAGCAGCTTGACCCCGCCGGTACGGCAGACCAGCAGCCGCCGGTCGGTGACCGCGAGCAGCGTCTCCCGGACCTGGAGGTCGGGCCGGGCCGGGCGGAGCGCGCGGTGCAGGCGGGAGGCGGCCGAGCCGGGCTCGCCACGGCCGGCGATCCCCCAGCCGATCGCATCGACCAGCCGGTCGCCGCGGTCCCAGGTGGCGAGCGGCAGGAGGACGTTCAGCAGCACCGAGCCGAGCGTCCGCCGACCCGGCTCGGCAGTGGACTCCGGTTCGGGCGGCGGCGCCGGAGCGAGGCCCTGGCCGACGTCGGCCTTGGCGTGGGCCAGCACGCGCTCGCCCGGCTCGACGAGCCGGTCGATCGGGTCGCGGTATCTGGTCTCGTCCATCGGCTCAGTATCGGCCGTCGCCGTAGCCGTCGTCGGTACGGCGCTCCGCCGCCGGGGCGTTGCCCATCACCTCGCCGACGATCTCGCGTACCCGGGCGGCGGCGGCCTCCTGCGCCCGGTTCGCCGCGGCGGTGATCTCCTCGGCCAGCGTGTACGAGTCGAACCGCATGGCCCGCGCGTTGATATCGGTGGAGAGGATCTTGCCGTCGGCGGCGGCCACCACGGTGACCAGGCCGGAGTCGCTGACCCCCTGGGCGCTGCTCTGCTCCAGCTCGGCCATCCGCGCGCCGAGTTCGCGCTGCCACCCGTCCAGGTTGCGGGCCAGCGCCTCGATCCGGTCCAGGGCCGGGAACGTCATGGGTGCCTCTCAGTTCACGATCGAGTCGAACACGTTCTGCACGCCCTTTGTGTACGGGCCGAGATCCTCGCGGTACGTGCCGTCCACCAGGTAGTTGCGGTCCTTGCGCCCGTCGGAGATGTCGTGCAGCCCCATGCCGGTGTCGAGCAGGGCGCCGCCGATACCGGGGATGTTCACCGGTGACGCCTGGTTGATGGCGAACTTGCCCGGGAACAGGATGGCGGCGCGTTTGGCCTTGAACAGCACCGCCTCCCTGGTGTAGCCGGCCTTACTGAACGCGCCGTACGCCTTCTTGGCCTTGCGGAGCTCCAGCACCACCTGGCGGTAGCGCATGAGCAGCTCGGCGACCTTCTGGAGCTTGGTGGCGAGCTTCGTGAGGATCTCCGCGAACCGCGCCACGATCTTGACCATGCGGCCGACGGTGGTGGCGAGCCGGGCCAGCACCCGTACCACTGTGGCGGCCAGGCTCACCCCGGCGCTCAGCACTGCCGCCACCGCGGCGATGATGACCTCGGTCAGGAACCAGAGCAGGAACTCCAGGATCAGCTCGACCAGCAGGTTGAACGCGTCGACAGCGGCATTGGCGGCGTCGACCAGCACCTCCTTGGTGCCGTCCAGCCCCTTGGCCAGTTCCTCCATCGCCTCCTCGATCGACTCCATCGAGGCGTGGAACTTGTCCGCCGCGTCGCCGTCCCAGGCGCCGCGCAGCCGGGCCCGGTCGGCGACCTGGTCGCCGGCGATCCGCCGGACCGCGTCGCCGGTGGTCAGCGCGAGCTGGGCCGCCCGCATCAGATCGTCCGGCTCGCCGGCGACCAGTTCCAGCAGCTGCTCGAACGGCCACAGCACGGCGTTCGAGAGCGGCTTGAACGGGTCGGGCGTGCCCGACACGATCTGCTCGAAGTAGGTCTTGTTGCGCTGCAGCGCCTCGGTGCTCATCCCGCCCCCTCAGGCGCCCGGCTGGAACATGTCGGTGTTCGCCACGTCCGTGCCGGTGTACGCCTCGGCGGTGTCGCGGAGCCCTTCGGCGATCGTCGCCATCACCTCGGCGCCGTCCTCCAGCCCTGCCAGGCACGCCTCGAACTGCTGCTCGTACGCGGCGGCGAGACTGAACGACGCGGGCATCACGCCGAACGCGTGCCGGGCCACGTGGCCGTCGCGGAACAGCCGGTGCAGCTCACGGAACTGGCCGGCCCGGTCCCGGGAGGCGGCGGCGAACGCCGTCAACGCCTCCGGCTGCACCGCGAGATTCCTGCTCGGACTGGTCACGGACCCTCCCCAGTGTCCGGTCGGAACTTCCACCGTCCTCGACGGCGCCACCAGCCTAGGGGATGTGCGCAGTTCCACAGGGGGCGGCGACGGTTGCCCCGGCACGGTAGACAGGGAGTGCACGAGCACCCTTCCGCCGCCCGAGGAGCCCCGGATGATCCTGGCCCGCGCCGAACAGGTCAGTCGCCGCTACGGCGACGTGCTGGCCCTGGACCGGGTCGACCTGACCGTCCGGGCCGGGGAGCTGGTCGGCCTGCTCGGCCCGAACGGCGCCGGCAAGAGCACCCTGATCAACCTGCTGGTCGGGCTGCGCCGCCCGAGCGGCGGCCGGGTCGAGCTGTGCGGCGGCGACCCGCGTGACCCGGCGAGCCGGCGGCAGCTCGGCGTCACGCCGCAGGAGACCGGCCTGCCCGGCACGCTGCGGGTCGGCGAGGTGGTCGACTTCGTCTCCGCGCACTTCCCCGACCCGGTGCCCCGGGGCGAACTGCTCGACCGGTTCGGCCTCGCCGACCAGGTACGCCGGCAGACCGGCGGCCTCTCCGGCGGCCAGCGTCGCCGGCTGGCGGTGGCGCTGGCGTTCGTCGGCCGTCCCCGGCTGGTGGTGCTGGACGAGCCGACCACCGGCCTCGACGTGGAGGCGCGGCACGCGCTCTGGGACGCGATCCGCGGCTTCCACGCCGACGGCGGCGCCGTGCTGCTGAGCAGCCACTACCTGGAGGAGGTGGAGGCGCTCGCGCAGCGCGTCGTGGTGATCGGCCACGGGCGGGTGCTGGCCGACGACTCGGTGGCGGCGATCCGCGGGATGGTCGGCGTACGCCGGGTCAGCCTGGTCGCCGACGACCTGCCGACGCTGCCCGGGGTGGTCGCCACCGAACGCGCCGACGGGCGGGTGCACCTGCTCACCACCGACGCCGACCAGCTCGTCCGCGACCTGGTCACCGCCGGGGTGGCGTTCCGCGACCTGGAGGTCCGGCCCACCTCGCTGGAGGAGGCGTTCCTCGCCATCACGGCCGGCGACCGGCCCGCGCCCACCCCCGCCTAGGAGACAGTCGTGCCGCTCGCCCTCGTCCACGCCCGCTACCACCTCCTGGAGATCATCCGGATTCCGGTGGCGGTGGTGGGCAGCGCCTTCTTCCCCGCGGCCGCGATGCTCTTCTTCGTGGTGCCGTTCGCCGGCGACGACCCCACCGGCGCCACCTACGCCACCGCCGCCATGGTGACGTTCGCGGTGATGAGCGCCAACATCTTCCAGTACGGCGTGGGTGTCGCCGAGGACCGCGACCAGCCCTGGAACCCGTACACCCGGACCCTGCCGACCGGACCGGCCCCGCGACTCACCGGGCGGATCCTGGCCGGGCTGGTGCTGACGTACGTGTCGATGATCCCGGTAGTGGTGATCGCCGCGGTGGCCACCGAGGCCCGGGTCAGCGCGCTGCAGTTCCTGCTCGGGCTCGGCGCGGTAGCGGTGATCTCGGTGCCGTTCACGCTGCTCGGCCTGGCGATCGGCTACGCGCTGCCGAGCAAGGCGGCGATCGTGGTGGCGCAGGTGATCTTCTTCCCGCTGGCGTTCGGCGGCGGCCTGCTCTCCGGGCCGGACGACGCGCCCGGCTTCATCAAGGCGATCGCCCCCTACCTGCCGACCCGGGGCGCGGTGGAACTGATCTGGGCGGCGGTGACCGACTTCCGGCCCGGCACCCTGTCGCTGGTGATGCTGGGAGTCTGGGTGCTGGTGCTCGCCGCGGCCGCCGGCTGGGCGTACCGGCGGGACGAGGGACGCCGCTTCACCTGACCTTTTGTCCGGTTCCGGCCCGGTGGCCGACCCGGCGGTGCCACGATGCCGACAGGGCGGGTCAGCGGGACCGTCCCCGGCGAGAGGGGTCACCGTGAACGGCGTCGAGCCCGGCACACCCTGCTGGACCGACCTGGCCACGCCGGGGCTGGAGGACGCGCGACGGTTCTACCCCGAGCTGTTCGGCTGGACCGGGCAGATCTCCCCCGAGCCGGAAGCGGGCGGCTACACCGTCTTCCAGAAGAACGGCAAGGCCGTCGCCGGGGCCGGCCCGCCGGCCACGCCGGACCAGGTGCCGGTCTGGTCGATGTACGTGGCCACCGACGACGCCGACCTGGTCGCGACCCGGGTGGAGGCGGCCGGTGGGCAGGTGGTGGTCTCCCCGTTCGACGTCGCCACGCAGGGCCGGATGGCGGTGCTCGCCGACCCGGCGGGCGCGGTGTTCAGCGTCTGGCAGCCGATGGCGATGCGCGGGGCCGAACTGTTCAACGCACCCGGCGCGATGTGCTGGAACGAGCTGGTCACCCCCGATCCGGAGAACGCCAAGGAGTTCTACGCGCTGGTCTTCGGCTGGCACCCGGAGGAACGTCCCGCCGGGCCGGTGCCGTACACCGGATGGCGCTGCGGCGCCCGGATCGTCGCCGGGATGCTGCCCCGGGCCGAGCCGATGCCGGAGGACCTGCCCGCGTACTGGGCCGTCTACTTCGCGGTGGAGGACGCCGACGTCACTGCCGCGCGGGCCGCCGAGCTGGGCGGCACCATCCTGGTCCCGCCGCGCGACAACCCGGCCGGCCGCAGCGCCGCCCTGCGCGACCCGTCCGGCGCCCTCTTCTCCATCTCCACCCTCCGCTGACCCCCTCCGCCGCGCGCGAGGCGGGTCCGGTCGAGATCTTGGTACGGGTTGGCCCCCAGGAGGGCCTGTTCGCACCAAGATCTATCTGCCCTCCCGGCAATCGGAACACCTGCCCAGGATTCGGGACGGCGCTCCCTGAGGGTGGGCTGTTCAGCGGCAAAGCCGCCACCCCGTCCGCCGATCTTGCAGTTGCGGCCCTCGTGGCGTTACATTCGCACCTTTTGTCGGGGCCGGAAGTGCAAGATCGACGGCGCGAAGGCGGGGCGGGTGAGGTCAGGTTGGGCGGACGGGGACCACCAAGGGGCCGTGGTCGCCGGGGATCACCCGGATGTGGGCTCGGTAGTGGCGGGCCAGCAGGGCCTCGGTGAGCACCTCGTCCGGTGGACCGGCGGCGGCCACCCGGCCGTCGGCCAGCAGCACCAGACGGTCGGCGTACTCGCCGGCGATCGAGAGGTCGTGCATGGTGGCCAGCACGGTCAGGCCGTGCTCGCGGCGGAGCTGGTCGACCAGTTCCAGCACCTCCTGCTGGTGCCCGATGTCCAGCGCGCTCGTCGGCTCGTCCAGCAGCAGCAGGGTGGCTCCCTGGGCCAGCGCCCGGGCCAGGAAGACGCGCTGCCGCTCGCCGCCGGAGAGCGTGGCCAGCTCACGGTGTGCGAACGGGCCGAGGTCGAGCCGGTCCAGCACCTCGTGCACGGCGGCCAGGTCGGCGGCGGACTCGCGGCCCAGCGCCGGGATGTACGGGGTACGCCCGAGCAGCGTGTAGTCGAAGACCGACATGCCGGCCGGCACCACCGGGGACTGGGCCACCGTGGCCACCACCCGGGCCCGTTCGCGGCGGCGGAGCGCGCCGATCGGCGTACCGAAGAGTGCGACCTCGCCCGGGCCGGTCAGCAGGCCGCCGACGGCGCGCAGCAGGGTCGACTTGCCGGCGCCGTTGGGTCCGATCACGGTGACCCACTCACCGGCGGAGACCGTGAGGTCGACGCCGGCCAGGATCGGGTTGCCGCCGAGGGCGACCCGCAGGTCGTGCACGCGCACGGCGGGGGCGTTCACATCGCCACCCGGCGGGCGGTACGCAGGACGAGGACGAAGAACGGGCCGCCGAGCAGCGCGGTGACCACGCCGATCGGGATCTCGGCGGGGGCGGCGGCGGTACGGGCGACCACGTCGGTGAGCGCGAGGAACGCGCCGCCGAACAGCATGGACAGCGGCAGGATGATCCGGTGGCTGGAGCCGAAGAGCAGCCGCATGGTGTGCGGCACGATGATGCCGACGAAGCCGATCAGCCCGGACGCGGAGACCGCGGCGGCGGTACCGAGCGACGCGGCGGCGATCAGCAGGTAGCGGGAGCGCTGCGGGTGCAGCCCCAGGCCGGTGGCCTCGTCGTCGCCGACGGAGAGCACGTCCAGCTCACGCCGGTGCAGCAGCACCACCACGGCGGTGAGCACGAAGTACGGCAGGACCAGCCACACGTCGTGCCAGCCGGCGGTGGCGAGCCGCCCGAGCAGCCAGGAGTAGACCTGCTGGATGTTGTCGGAGTGCTGTTGCAGCAGGTACGTCTGCCCGGCGCCGAAGAACGCCGAGACCGCCACCCCGGCCAGGATCAACGTGGCCGGTGACCGGTCCCGTCCGCCGGCCGCGCCGAGCAGGTACGTCAGCACGACCGCGCCGAGCGAGCCGACGAACGCGGCGAGCGGGATGGTGATCGGCAGCCCGGTCAGCGCCCCGCCGGCTCCGGCGCCGAGCACGATCGCCGTGGTGACCGCGAAGCCGGCGCCGGCCGCCACGCCGAGCAGGTACGGGTCGGCCAGCGGGTTGCGGAAGACGCCCTGGTAGCAGCCGCCGGCCAGGGCGAGGAGCGCGCCGACGAGCAGGCCGAGCACGACCCGGGGCAGCCGCAGCTCGGTGATGATCGCGATTTCCCGCTCGGTGAGCCCGCTGTCGAGGCGTACCCCGGGTAGCAGGTTGAGCAGTTCGGCGGCGACGCTGCCGGGCGGCAGGCTGACCGGGCCGAGTGAGACGCCGGCCACCAGCGCGACGAGCACGGCCACGACTCCGGCGAGCAGCCAGCGCTTGCGTAGCCCGGCGGGCCGGACCGGGGCGCCGCCCGCGCCGGGCGCCCCGCGCCGCCCGGGGCGGGACAGCGGCCGGATGCCCGGCCGGGACGCCCGAGGCGTTCCGGCCGGGTTCGGGGCGGAGTCCGCCTGTCGTAGGGCCACTGTCAGGCCGGGACCTTGGCGGTGGCGTCGACGATGACCTTGAGAAGGTCGACCACGCGCGGCCCCCAGCGCGAGGCGATGTCGTCGTCCAGCTCCACGATCTGGTTGTTCTTCACCGCGTTGATGCCGGCCCACCCGCTGCGCGCCTTCACCGTGTCGGCGTTCTGCTTGCAGCACTTGGTGTCGGACAGGAAGACGAAGTCGGGGTTCGCCTTGACGATGACCTCCTGGGAGAGCTGCGGGTAGCCGCCGTTCTTCCCGTCGGCGTCGGACGGGTCGGCGATGTTCTCCAGCCCGGCGAGCGCGTAGATGGTGCCGATGAACGTCTTGCTGGTCGCGGTGTACAGCTCCGGACCCAGTTCGTGGAAGTAGGTCAGCTTCTCGGTGCGCTTGGGCAGGTCCTTGGTCAGCGCGGTGATGTCGTCCTTCATCTTCTGCACCACGGCCTCGGCCTCGGACCGGTGGCCGGTGAGCGTGCCCAGGTCGGTGAGCTGCCGGTACGTGTCGTCGAGCGTGGCCGCGGCGGGGATCTGCAGCACCGGGATCTTCAGCGCGACGAGCTGGTCGGCGATCTTGTTGAGGTTGTCCGAGATCACCACCAGGTCGGGGTTGCGGGAGGCGACCGCCTCCGCGTTCGGCTGGTAGCCGGACAGGTCGGTGCGGGGCGCGTCGGCCGGGTAGTTCGACTGGTCGTCGACGGCGGTGACCTGCTTGCCGGCGCCGATGGCGAAGAGCATCTCGGTGGAGGTCGGCGAGAGCGAGACGATCTTCTCGGGCCGCTTCTCCAGCGTCAGCTTGCCGACGGTGGCCGGGAACGCGCCGCCGGAGGCGCCGGCGGCGGGGGTGTCGGTCGAGGTCTTCTCGGCGCAACCGCCGAGAAGCAGCACGCCGGCCGCGAGCGCGGTGGCGAAGAGCCGGGGGGTACGTCGGGACATGAAGCCTCCTGTCGGTCGAGGAGTGTGGTGCTTCGCCGACAGGAAGAGAGGCCCGTCCGCGAGGCGCCCTTCCTCGAGAGCGCGTGTCGCGACCGGGCCGCAGGCGACCTGGCTCGTCCCACGTCCGTCGGCGCCGGCGGGAGGCCGACGCCGCGCGTACGGGGCATCACAGTTGCGGGACAGCGCCGGTTTCGCACCGGCTTCGCTGTGGCACGGTCGGTGCCACGGTAGCGCACGACCAGCGGAGATCGTCCGGACGGTGGGGGTGGGTGGGAACCCCGGCGGGGGTGGAACCGGGGTTCCCACCCGGTGGTGAGGTCAGCAGTACTGGCTCTGCTTGCCGATCGCCCGGTACGGGCAGTCGGCGTACTCGGACAGGATCAGCACGGCCTCCCGGTTGCGTGAGGTCTGCGCCGGGATCACCTCGTCCGGCGGGTAGAAGCCGCCGCCGGAGGCCGAGCCGGGGTACATCTCGAAGGTGTACGCCCAGATCTTGTGGGCGCCCCACATCCAGTCGATGCTGGTGCCGTCGGCGATGTAGAGGTCGCTCGACTGTTCCGGGGTGTAGTTGTTGGTCGCCGCCATCTGCCGTCCGATGGTGGCGAAGGTGTTGTACTGGTCGGTGTTCATCCCGGTGGCGGTGTTGTTGTACGTGTACCCGTACGGCCAGAGCACCAGCTGCGAGTAGGTGTGGAAGTCGATGTTCGCCTTGATCTGCTGCACCCCGCCGACGACCCGGCTGTTGACGAAGTTGCGCAGCGCCGCGGTCTCCGGCGCGGAGAAGGCGGACGGGCCCCGGTAGGTGTCCGACGACTTCGAGCTGGACGAGCCGCCGCAGCAGCCCCACTGGTAGCCCCAGTTGCGGTTCAGGTCGGTGCCGACGGCGGTGGAGCCGCTGTTGGGCTGCCGGTTCTTGCGCCAGGAGCGGTAGGAGCCGGTGGCGATGTCGTATTCGCTGCCGTCGGGGTTGACGGTGGGGACGATCCAGATCTCCCGGGTGTTGACGATGTTTGTGATCCGGGAGTCGCTGCCGTAGTTGTCGGTGAAGAGGTTGAGCAGGTAGATCGCCATTTCGACGGTGAGGTGCTCACGCGCGTGCTGCTGGGCGTTGAACAGGATCTCCGGCTCCGCCTCGTCGGTGGCGACGTTGTCGGAGATCTTCACGGCCATCAGGTCCCGGCCCTGGTAGGACGTGCCGATGCTCAGCTTCCGCGCGATGGTCGGGTGGTCGGCGACCACCTTGTTCACCACCGCTGTCAGCTCGGCGTAGTCGTGGTAGTTCGAGTCGGCGGGCGGGAACGCGTTGGCGGTCATGCCCCCGTCGGCGTGGTCGTGCTCCGGCACGACGTCCTTCTCGAGCCGGAACCCGAGCCGGGTGATCGCGTTCGCCTCGGCCTTGGTGGCCGTGACGTGCAACACACCGTGTTCGGAGTAGTCGATGGCGGCGCCGGTGCCGGCGACCGCGGTGCGGTCCGCGGCGGTGCGGGGGCCGAGCACCCGGTACGCGACGGTGGCCGGCTCGCCGGAGCCCTCCGGCGCGGGCCGGGCGACGGCGGGCGCGGCGGCCGCGCTGACGATGGTCAGGCCGACGGCGGCGGCGAGCGCCAGCCGGCGGCGGAACGGAGAGGTGCGGAAGGCCATGGACAACCTCCTGGGGGTACGGGAGAGCTCCCGTTGTCCGCACACTCCACCAGGAGACACATGGTCATATCAATATCTGTCTCTCCCTTTAGTCATCCCGACCTGATCGTCACTTCGGCAATGATTTTCCATGCCTGAACATCTGGCGAAACTTCCCGCCAGGCGCGACAGTGAACGGCAACGATGCCGTCTCCCCGTGGAGCTGCCATGTTCGGACGACCCATGCGCGCGGCCGCCCTCGCCGGCCTCACCGCGCTCACCCTCCTCGGCACCACCGCACCGGCCCAGGCACAAGCCCCGCGGCCGGGCGTCACACACGACGAACAGATCACGTTCCAGGAGTTCTCCCGCTTCCCCGACTGGCGCAGCGGCTCCCACCAGGGCACCCGCGCCGTACCGGGCCGCCACCCCGCGCTGACCATCGACCGCCCGGCGGGCACCACCGAGTTCACCGACGAGCACACCGGCACGACCCGAACCTGGGAGTACGCCACCTGGACCTCGCCCGAGCGGCGGATCGGCTTCGACGCCAGCGAGATGGTCGCGTCCTGGAACGCCGCCACCCCGGCCGGCACCTGGATCCAGGTCGAGCTGCACGGCACGTACAACACCGGGGCGCAGACCCCGTGGTTCGTCATGGGCCGCTGGGCCTCCGGCGACCAGGACATCAAGCGGTCCACGCTGGACGGCCAGGGCGACCCCTGGTCGAGCATCTGGACCGACACGTTCTCGATCGACGACGCCGACGCCGGAGTGCTGCTGCGCTCGTACCAGTTGCGGCTGACGCTCTACCGCGCGCCCGGCCAGGCCGCCGCGCCGCAGGTGCGGATGGTCGGCGCGATGGCGTCGAACGTGCCCGACCGGTTCACCGTCACCCCGAGCCGGGGCGGCATCGCCTGGGGCACCGAGCTGGCCGTGCCGCGCTACTCGCAGAACGTCCACATCGGCGAGTACCCCGAGTACAACGGCGGCGGCGAGGCGTGGTGCTCCCCCACCTCGACGGAGATGGTGGTCGAGTACTGGGGCCGCAAGCCCTCGGCCGAGGACACCTCCTGGGTCGACCCCGCCTACCCCGACCCGACTGTCGACCACGCCGCCCGGATGACCTACGACTACGAGTACGACGGCGCCGGCAACTGGCCGTTCAACACCGCGTACGCGGCGAGCTTCCCCGGCCTGGAGGGCCGGGTCACCCGGCTGCACTCGCTGGACGAGGCAGAACGCTTCATCAAGGCCGGCATCCCGGTGGTCACCTCGCAGTCGTTCCTCGCCAGCGAACTGGACGGGGCCAACTACGGCACCGCCGGGCACCTGTTCGTGATCGTCGGCTTCACCGCCGAGGGCGACGTGATCGTCAACGACCCCGCGTCCTCCTCGAACGAGGCGGTGCGCAACGTCTACAAGCGGGAGCAGTTCGAGCAGATCTGGCTGCGCACCAAGCGCTACCGGGCCAACGGCACAGTGGCCTCCGGCTCGGGCGGCATCGCGTACCTGATCAAGCCGGTCGACCGGCCGTGGCCGGTCGTCCCGGGCTCGACCAACTGGTGAGCGGCTCGACCATCCGGTGAACCGCTCGACCGGCTGGTGAACGGCGAAGGGCCCGGCGCGACGTCGCGCGCCGGGCCCCGCCGGTCCGCTCAGCTGTCGCGGCGTTCGCCGTCCGGCTCGGCCTGGTCCTCACCGGCCAGCGCGGAGCGCAGCCGGTCCTTCTCCACGCGGCGCCGCTCGGCCGCCTCCGCCATCTCCCCGGCCATCTGGTCCCGCAGGCCCTTGAGCAGGAAGAACGACAGCGTGGCGGAGAAGATCAGCGCCAGCATCAGCCGCAGGAACATGTTCATGTCGACGAACCAGAGGGCCGCCAGCACGACGACGAACAGCCCGATCCGGCCCAGCGTGTACTTGAGCGCCGCGCTCATTCCCGCATTCCCACTCTCTTCGTGCCTCAGCCCGTACGCCGGGCCAGCCAGTGCACGCCATGAAACCAGACGACCGCGTAGACCACGGTGAACACCGCCGCGGCCAACGCTCCCGTGAACAGCGCGGGCAGCCCCGAGGCCAGTCCGGCGGCCAGCAGACCGGCGAGCACGCCGAGCGCGATGCCGGTCAGCGCCGCCACCACCCGGGCGGCGCCGAACTCCCAGGCCCGGAACTCGTCCCAGAACAACCAGAGCGGCAGGATCACCGCCAGCCAGCCGTTCGTGCCCCCGAAGCCGCTGTCGCCGATGGTGGCGAACGCCCATTCGAAGACCAGCAGCGCCAGCACCCCGATGACCAGGCCGGCGAGGCTCACGCCGAGCAGGTCACCGAGGGTCAGGATGCGCCCCTCGGCGTCACGCCGGGGGAAGGCGCGCTGCTGTTCCTCGCCGCTCATCGCCCGCTCAGGCCCAGACCTGCTGCGGCTCGGACCGGCGCTCGGCCAGCGACGGCGGCCCGTCGTACTCGCGCACGATCTCGTAGCGGGTGTTCCGCTCGACCGGGCGGAACCCGGCGTCCCAGATCATGTGCAGCAGGTCGTCGCGGTGCATGGTGTTCGGCGTGCCGTACGAGTCGGCGTCGTGGGTGATCTTGTATTCCACGACCGAGCCGTCCAGGTCGTCGACGCCGAAGTTCAGCGAGAGCTGCGCCACCGACAGGCCGTGCATGACCCAGAAGCACTTGACGTGCGGCACGTTGTCGAACAGCAGCCGGGAGACCGCGAACGTCTTCAGCGACTCGGCCGGCGAGGCCATCGTGGTGCGGGCCTGGATCCGGTTACGGATCTTGCCGTCCGCCGAGTCGACGAAGTCGTGCTGGTAGCGCAGCGGGATGAAGACCTGGAAGCCACCGGTCTCGTCCTGCAGCTCGCGCAGCCGCAGCACGTGGTCGACCCGGTGCCGGGGCTCCTCGATGTGGCCGTAGAGCATGGTCGACGGCGTCTTCATGCCCTTGGAGTGGGCCAGCCGGTGGATGCGCGACCAGTCCTCCCAGTGGCAGTTGTGGTCGACGATGTGCTGGCGGATCTCCCAGTCGAAGATCTCCGCGCCGCCGCCGGTCAGCGACTCCAGGCCGGCGTCCATCAGCTCGTCGAGGATCGCGTCGGCGGTGAGCCCGCTGATCTTCTCGAACCACTGCACCTCGGTCGCGGTGAACGCCTTGAGGTTGACGTTCGGCAGCGCGGCCTTCAGCTCCCGCAGCACCTTCGGGTAGTAGCGCCAGGGCAGCGTCGGGTGCAGGCCGTTGACGATGTGCAGCTCGGTGAGCTGCTCGTCCTCCATCTCCTTGGCCTTGCGGACCGCCTCGTCGATCCGCATCGTGTAGGCGTCCTTCTCGCCCGGCTTGCGCTGGAACGAGCAGTACGCGCACGACGCCGAGCAGACGTTCGTCAGGTTCAGGTGCCGGTTGACGTTGAACATCACCCGGTCGCCGTTGAGCTCCGTACGCCTGTGGTGGGCCAGCCGGCCCAGCCAGGTCAGGTCGTCGCTGTCGTAGAGGGCGATGCCGTCCTCGCGGGTCAACCGCTCCCCGGCGTACACCTTCGCTTCGAGTTCGCGCTTGAGTCCGGCGTCCATCCGAAAGCCACGTCCTTCCCCCTGGGTTCCCGATCGAGCGTACGTCGCGGGTCCGACCAGCCGCCGACGTGGTCGAGCCAGTTCACCCGCCGTCACTCTCCGCACATCGACATCGCTGCGACGGTGAGGTAAGACAGGGTGGGGCGGAACACACACCAGTGCCGTCCTGTCCTGACACGCCCCACCTCGCGTGGCGGGCACCAGACCGGACGGGGAGCGGAATGTCCGACAGCACCAAGGCCCGGCGGCGACGAGGCCGGCAGCCGGTGATCTCACCGGTCCTGCGTCCGGCCCTCTGGTCCGCCCTCCTCGGTGCGGTCGCGGCGGCGGCGCTCGCCACCCCGGCCTGGGCCGACCCGCTGCCCGACACCGTGCCCAGCACCGGCTCCCGCCCCCAGGTCACCGGCCCCCTGCAACTGCCCGGCAGCGTCCCCGGCCTGCCCGGCAGCGTTCCGGGCGTGCCCGGAGTAACCGTCCCGGGCCTGCCGGGCGGCACCACCGGCGTCACCAACCCGGCCGACGGCCCGCTGATCGCGCAGATCAACCAGCTCGACGCCCAGGTCGGGCTGCTGGGCGAGGAAATGCTGCGGATCAAGGGCGAGCGGGACGCCGCACAGGCCGAGCTGACCCAGTCCGCCGCCCGGCTCAAGGAGGCCCAGGACGCGCTCACCCGGGCCCAGGAGAACGCGAAGAGCGCCGCCGCCGACGCGGTCAAGGCCGACGCGGCGCTGCCGCCGGGCGAGTTCGGCGCCAGCCTGCGTGACTTCGCCAACCTCCAGCGCATCACCCGGGGCGACAAGGCCGAGGGCGCCACCACGTCGGTGACCGGCGAACTCCTCCGGGCCACGAACGCCGAGCGGATCGCCCGGGAGGCGCACGACTCGGCCCAGCGCCGGGCGACCGAGAAGGCCGCCGAGTTCACCCGCGCCGAGACCGACCTGCGCAAGCAGGAGACGACGCTCGTCGCGCTGCGCAAGGAGAACGCCGCCAAGCTGCTCGAGATCGAGCGCCTGGCCGACGCCGCCGAGCAGCAGCTCGGCAGCTCGTACGTCGTCAACCAGAGCATCGACGGTCTGGCGGCGGACCCCAAGGCGCTCGCCGCGGTCCGCTACGCCCTCGCCCAGCTCGGCGACCCGTACCTCTGGGCCGCCGAGGGCCCGGACCGGTTCGACTGCTCCGGCCTGGTGCTCGCCTCCTACCGGTCGGCCGGCTACAAGGGCCTGCCGCGGGTCGCCAAGGACCAGTACTACGCCACCCGCTCCCGCACCGTCTCACCGAACGCGCTGCTCCCCGGCGACCTGCTCTTCTTCGCCTCCAGCAGCAGCTGGACGAGCATCCACCACGTCGCCATGTACATCGGCAACGGCAAGATGGTGGAGGCGCCCCGGACCGGCGACGTCGTCAAGATCTCGGTGGTCCGCTGGTCCCGGCTCTACGCCGCGACCCGGGTGATCGGAGCCGTCGCCGCCCCGGCCACCCCGGCTCCCCCGCCGCCCGTGCCGACCACCCCGCCGCCGTCGTCCCCGACGCCGAAGCCGACGCCCACCACGCCGAAGCCGACGCCGACGACCCCCAGGCCGACGCCGACCACCCCGAGGCCGACCACGCCCACGCCGGACCCGACGACCTCCAGCCCGACGCCCAGCACGCCGCCCAGCCCGCCCGAGGAGCCGACGCCGACGCCGAGCGAGAGCAAGAGCGCCGCGCCGAGCACCAGCGCCGCCCCGAGCAGCAGCAGCGTCGCCCCGTCGCGCAGCACGTCCGCCAGCGCCTCTGCCAGCGCGAGCGGCAGCGCCGACTGACCCAACCCGCACTCCGGCTGTGCGCCCGGGCCGGAATATGGCACGGTGAGATCCAGGCACTTTCGGCCGGCGCCACGGTCGGGGGCGAGCGTAGGTGCGGAGGGGCGAGATGGGCGAGCACGAGGTTCCGGCGGAGAAGGTCCACCCCGGACCGACGCCCGACGCCGCCGACCCTGCCGACGACAGCCCGGCAGCGGCCCGCCCCGGGCCGGTGGCCGTCGCGCGGGCACGGGTGACCGTCGCCGGGGCGGCCGTACCGCCTCCCGCAGGCGACGAGCCGCCGGCGGCGCCGTCGAGCCCAACCACGTACCGCGCGGGCACCCCGGCGGACGCCCCGCCGCTGGACCGGCGTCAGCCCGGCGCGACAGTTCCCCCGTCGACCTGGTCCGCCTTCGCCGTGGCCGAACGCCCGGCGACACCCGAGGCCCCCATCAGCACACCCGCTGCGGGTACGCCCTCCCCGGCCACGCCGGACGGCCCGGCGGCCGGTATCCCGGCTCCCCGTGTCTCCGGTTCCGCCCGGGTGCCCGTGCCCACTCCGACGGCCCTCGCCGACTCGGCTGCCCCGGCCGTTCCGCCTGCCGTGTCCGCTCCCGCCGTTTCCGCTCCCGCCGACTCGTCCACACCGGCCGCTCCGGCTGGCGTGTCCACTCCGGCGGGCGGCGAGACGCCGGGTGAGGACGCCGCCGGCGCGGATGCGGTCGCGACCGACGATCGACCGGACCGCGACGCCGCGCCGGGCGGGCCGGAGAACGCGGCCGGAAGCACCGCCACCGATCCCCGGGACGGCGCCCCGGCAGCCGGGTCCGCCGACTCCGGCACCGCGTCCCCCGCCCTCGCCGAGCAACCGGCCGGGCCGGGTGCGGTGCCCTCCGCGAAGCCCGCCGACCTCGATGCGGCGCCGTCCGCGAAGCCCGCCGGGCTCAATGCGGCGCTGTCCACGAAGCCGGCCGGGCAAGGCGGGACGGCGCACGCCCGGGCCAGCGCCGCGGTACCCGGCCTGAGCCGGGTGTCCGCCGACGAGATCGCCGCCTCGGTGGTGACCGCTCCCGCCGCCGCGACCGTCTACCGGGCGGGTCCGGTGAACCCGGAGCCGCCCGAGCCCGCCCAGCCGCCGGAGCCCGCGCAGCCCCCGGCCCCGCACGGTCCGGAGCCCGAGCCGGCGCCGACCCCGGTACCGGGTCCGACCCCGCCGTCGCCCGCGCCGCCGGTGCCGGAGCCGGAGCCGCCGTTCCGGCCCACGCCGCCCGCGCCCGCGCCGCCCGCGCCGGCGCCCACCCCACCGGGGCCGGTTCCGCCCGTACCGGGGCCGCCGGTGCCGCCGCCCGGACCCGCGGTGCCCCCGCCGCCGCCCCCACCGGGTCCGATGCCCGCGCCTCCGTTCCCGCCACCACCGGCGATGACGGCCGCGGCGAACCCGCTGCCCGCGCCGCTGTTCCCCGCGCCACCGGCCACCGCAGGCCCGTCGTTCGGCACGCCGTCGGCCACCCCAGGCGCGCCGTCGTTCGTCACGCCACCGGTCACCGCGGGCCCGCCGTCGTTCGCCACGCCGTCGGCCGGCTCGGCGGTGCCGCCCGCGCCGGCCACCACGCCCTTCCCGTCCGCGCCGCCGGCCACGACCGGCACTCCGGCGTCCTCCGCCGAGTCGCCTCCGGCGTGGGCCGCCGCGCCCGTCTCCGCCCCGCCGCCGCCCGCGGTCCCGGCGCCGGCGCTGCCGACCTGGCCGCCGCCGGCCACGCCGGCCCGCGACGCCGACGCGACCCGTCCGGTACGTCAGCAGTCCGGCAGCACGGACCTCGCCGGCGCCGTCTACGGCGGCGGGACGGACGGACCCGGTTTCGCCACCGTGTCGTTCCCGCAGGGCAATCCGCTGGAGAACTCCGGCTCGCTGACCGGGCACATCCTGGCTCAGGGCTGGTCCGAGGAGAGCCCGGCGGCCCGGGGCGGCAACACCAAGGTGATCATCGTGCTGGCGGTCGCGCTGACCATGCTCATCGCGATCAGTCTGCTCGTGGTCTTCCTGGCCAACGACGCGCTCAGCGGCCTGACCGGAGCCATGCCGGTCGAGTGACGGGGGTGAGCCCGCCCACTACCGCCTCGCGCTGCCGTGGCGGAGTGGGCGAAGCGCCGTACACTTGTCTCCGATTACTGACCTGGCGCGCCCCGATTGCGCGCTCATGGGCGATCTTGCGGGCGATTCGGCGGCGTGACAGGCCGCGGCGGGCCATCGCGAAGATGCGCCCCGCTCGAGAGGCATTTCTTGACCACGTTCGCTGAATCCAGCACGTCCCCGTCCGTCGACCCGAACTCCGACGCCGTCGACTTCGCGTCGCTCGGCCTGCCCCGGCAGCTCGTCGAGGCGCTCGCCCGGCAGGGCATCACCACCCCGTTCGAGATCCAGCGGGCCACCCTGCCCGACTCGCTCGCGGGCCGCGACGTACTCGGCCGGGGCCAGACCGGCTCGGGCAAGACGCTCGCCTTCGGCCTGCCGGTGATCGCCCGGGTCGCCGACCGCAACCGGGCCCGGCCGCTGCACCCCCGCGCTCTCGTCCTGGTCCCCACCCGTGAACTCGCCATGCAGGTCAACGACGCCCTCATGCCGCTCGGCAAGTCGGTGGGCGTCTTCCTGAAGACCGCCGTCGGCGGCGTGCCGTACGACCGGCAGATCGACGCGCTGCGCCGCGGCGTTGAGATCGTCGTGGCCACCCCGGGCCGGCTCGGCGACCTGATCGAGCGCGGCGTATGCCGGCTCGACGACGTCGAGATCACCGTGCTGGACGAGGCCGACCAGATGGCCGACATGGGCTTCCTGCCCGAGGTCACCCAGCTGCTGTCGAAGACCCCGGCGGACGCGCAGCGGCTGCTGTTCTCGGCCACTCTGGACAACGACGTCGACACGCTCGTCAAGCGGTTCATGACCGACCCGGTCACCCACTCGACCGCGCC
This sequence comes from Micromonospora sp. C41, assembly GCF_018070485.1. NCBI lineage: Bacteria > Bacillati > Actinomycetota > Actinomycetes > Micromonosporales > Micromonosporaceae > Micromonospora > Micromonospora sp. C41. Next base: position 190,107 of record NZ_JAGPXP010000008.1, read on the forward strand.
GGCCACCGCTGCCGTGTCCACCATGGACCACCACCTGCTGCTGATCCCGCCGCACGACAAGTTCGCGGTCGCCGCGTCCATCGCCGCCCGCGAGGGCCGCACCATGCTGTTCGCCCGTACGCAGCTCGGCGTGGACCGGCTGGTCGAGCAGCTCGCGGCCGTCGGCGTGCGGGCCGGTGGGCTGCACGGCGGCAAGACCCAGCGAATGCGTACCAAGACGCTCGCCGAGTTCCGCGAGGGCCGCACGCCCGTGCTGGTCGCTACCGACGTGGCGGCCCGCGGCATCCACGTCGACGGCGTGTCGCTGGTGCTGCACGTGGACCCGCCGAAGGACCCCAAGGACTACCTGCACCGGGCCGGCCGTACGGCCCGGGCCGGCGAGTCGGGCGCGGTGGCGACGCTCGTGCTGCCCAAGCAGCGCCGCACCACCCTGGCCATGATGGAGAAGGCGGGCGTCGAGCCGGCCGAGACCCGGGTCCGGGCGGGCGACGAGGCGCTGGCCGAGCTGACCGGCGCGCGCGAGCCCAGCGGTGTACCCGTGCGGGACGAGCCGGAGCCGCGGCGCGGCGGCCCGCGCCGCTTCGGCGACCGGGACGGCCGGGGCTTCGACCGGGGCGGCCGGGGTGGCTTCTCCGACCGTGGCGAGCGCCGGTTCGGCGACCGCGACGGCCGGGGCGAGCGCCGTTACGGCGACCGGCCCGCGGGCGAGCGGTCCGGCGACCGGTTCGCGGACCGTGGCGGTGACCGCCGGTTCGGCGACCGTCCGGCGGGCGAGCGCTACTCGGGCGAGCGGGCCGGTGGCGGCGAGCGCCGCTTCGGGCGGCCGGAGCGTCGCGACGACCGGAGCTTCGGCGACCGGCGGTCCGACGGCCGGAGCTTCGGCGAGCAGCGGTCCGACGACCGTGGCCAGCGCAGCGACCGCTTCGGCGGCCAGCGCGACGACAGGCGTTTCGGCGAGCGCGCCGACCGCCCGTTCGGGGACCGGCACCGGCCGGCGGCCGGGCGCGGGTACGACCGCGACGAGCGGCGGTACGACGACCGGCCGGGTGGCTTCGGTGACCGTCGCCAGGAGGACCGCCCGCACGCCGAGCGGCGTTTCGGTGACCGGGGCGACGCGCGCCCGGCCGAGCGCCGGAGCGGCGGTTTCCGGGCCGAGGGGCGGGGCCGGGACGACCGGCGCGGCTTCGGCGGGCGACCGCCGGCGCGTACCCACTGATCTGAGCGCACCCACGACGCCGCCGCCGAGCACCCGCTCGGCGGCGGCGTTCGCGCATCCGCTGCCGCCGACGGCCGGGTCGCGTAACGTCCGGACCATGCCGAAGTCGCTCTTCTGGGCCCGGACCGACACCGCCGGCTGCGAGCACGTCGTGCTCGACGGCGGCCAGGGGCTGACCGCGCAGGGCGTGGCACTCGCCGTGGACCCGATCCCGTACACCTGCCGTTACCGCCTGGCGCTCGCGCCCGACTGGTCGACCGACCAGCTGGAGGTCGAGGCAGAGGGCGCGGGCTGGTCGCGGAGCGTACGCCTGGAACGGGGCCGGGACGGGTGGCGCGTGCGTACCGGCGAGGAGGGTGACCTGGACGCGGCGCTGAGCGCGGCGGGCCACCCACCGGCGGGGTTGCCGGGCACCGACGACCCGGGTCGGCTGGACGACGCGCTCGACGTCGACCTGGGCGGGTCCCCGCTGACGAACACGATGCCGATCCGCCGGATCGGGTTGGGGCGGCTGCCCGCCGACATGGCGACGGCGGTGACCGTGGCCTGGGTGCTGCTGCCCGGCCTGGCCGTGATCCCGGCCGAGCAGGTCTACACCTCGCTCGGCCCGGGCCGGGTCCGGTACGCCAGCGGCACGTTCACGGCCGACCTGGAGGTCGACCCGGAGGGTTTCGTGGTGCGCTATCCGGGGCTGGCCGAGCGGGTCGACCCGCGCTGACGTCCGCCGCCGCCAAAGCCGGGGCGCCGGTCAGGCCGGCCAGGCGCCGTCGGTCAGGAACCGGTCGATGGTGGCCAGGTGCGGGGCGAGGTCGAGGCCCTGCGCGGCCACCCACTCGTCGGAGTAGTAGGTGTCGCCGTACCGGTCGCCCGGGTCGCAGATGAGCGTGACCACCGAGCCGGTACGTCCGTCCGCCAGCATCTGGGCGATCAGCCCGAACGCGCCCCACAGGTTGGTGCCGGTGGAGCCGCCCACGCGGCGGCCGAGCACCGCCGAGCCGGCCCGCATGGCGGCGAGCGACGCGGCGTCCGGCACCTGCACCATCCGGTCCACCACGCTGGGCAGGAAGGACGCCTCGACGGTGGGCCGCCCGATGCCTTCGATCCGGGAACCTCGGTCGGTGCGTACCGACCAGTCACCGGCCTGCCAGGCGGGGTAGAACGCGGAGTTCTCCGGGTCCACCACGCAGAGCTTGGTGGGCAGCCGCCGGTAGCGGGCGTAGCGGCCGATGGTGGCGCTGGTGCCGCCGGTGCCGGCGCCGACGACGATCCAGGCGGGCACCGGGTGCCGTTCCAGCGCGAGCTGGGCGTAGATCGACTCGGCGATGTTGTTGTTGCCCCGCCAGTCGGTGGCCCGCTCGGCGTACGTGAACTGGTCCATGAACCGGCCGCCGCTGTCCTCGGCGAGCCAGCGCGCCTCCACCACCACCTTCGCCGGGTCCTGGACGAGGTGGCAGCGCCCGCCCTGGAACTCGATCTGGGCGATCTTCTCCGGCGAGGTGGAGGCGGGCATGACCGCGATGAACGGCAGCCCGAGCATCCGCGCGAAGTACGCCTCGGAGACCGCCGTCGAGCCGGACGACGCCTCGACGATCGTGGTGTCCGGGCCGATCCAGCCGTTGCAGAGCCCGTAGAGGAACAGCGAGCGGGCGAGCCGGTGCTTGAGCGAGCCGGTGGGGTGCACCGACTCGTCCTTGAGGTAGAGGTCGATCCCCCACTCGCGGGGCAGCGGGAACGGCAGCAGGTGGGTGTCGGCGGAGCGGTTGGCGTCCGCCTCGACAGCGGCGATCGCCTCGGTCACCCAGCGCCGGCTGGCCTCGTCGCACCGGTCGAGATGAGTCACGTCGGCAACGTTACAAGCGAGGTGGGCTCGGGTTTTCCCGGACCCGGCGGGCCTGCCGCCGTTGACCGGCCCGGCCGGTGGCCCGGATCACCGGCGTGAGCGCCAGGGCGAGCCGGGGGAAGGCGTCCAGGAGCCGTACCTGGGCGCCGCGCCAGCGCGGCAGGCTGACCACCGGCCGGGGCCGCCGGGCCAGCCGGACGGCCCGCGCGGCCACCCGCTCCGGCGTCAGCAGCGAACCGGTGAAGGATGCCAGCGCGCCCGGGTCGTCCAGCTTGTCGTGCAGCATCGGCGTCCAGATCCCGTCCGGGCACAGGCACGACACGTGTACGCCCCGGACGCCGGCCATCCGCAGGTCGCTCATCGTGCCGAGGCTGAACGCGAGCAGGGCGTGCTTGCTGGCCGCGTACACCGTCTCGCCTGGCGCGGCGATCAGCCCGGCCAGCGAGACGACGTTCAGTACGTGGCCGCGGCCCTGCTCGCGCATCACCGCGACGGCGGCGAGCGTGCCGTTCATCGCGCCGAGCGCGTTCACCTCGACCACCGCGCGCCGGGTCGGGGCGTCGTGCGCCCAGGAGGGCCCGGTGACCAGGATGCCCGCGTTGTTCACCCAGAGCCCGAGGCCGCCGGGTGCGGCCGCCGCCTCGGCGGCCACGTCCGCGCAGGCGGATTCGTCGCGTACGTCGAGCGGGCGCGACCAGCCACCCAGCGGCGCGGCGGCGGTCGCCACGGCATCGGCGTCGACGTCGGTGAGCAGCACATTCCAGCCGTCGGCGTGCAGCGCGACGGCGATGGCCCGGCCCAGCCCGCCGGCCGCACCGGTGACCACTGCGGCGCCGCGTCCCGAGATCGTCATCGGCGCACGGTAACCGCAATCCCCGCGCCGGGGCCAGAGTGATCAGGCGGTGGGCGGTTCCAGCGGCTGCGGGCGGTTCTCCCACTTGGTCGACAGGGCGATGCTGGTACGGGTGGATGCCACGCCGGCCGTCCGGTTCAGCCGGACGATCAGCTGCTCCAGCTCGGCGATCGTGCCGACCCGCGCCTTGAGCAGGAAGGACTCGACGCCGGCCATGAAGTAGCAGGACTCGATCTCGGGGATGCGCCGGAACGACTCCAGCACGTCGTCGGTGTCCGCGTCGGAGTCCTCGATGATGCCGATGAGCGCGGTGACGCCGAGCCCGATCGACTCCGGCTCGACCTCGGCCCGGTACGCCCGGATCACGCCGCTGGACTCCAGCTTGCCGACCCGCTCGTGCACGGCCGGGGCGGAGAGGCCGACCTGACGGGCCAGCTCGGCGTACGACAGACGGGCGTTGCCTCGCAACAGCTCCACAAGGCTCAGGTCGATCGTGTCCACGGAGAGTGACCCTATCTCGATCGGGGCCCGGCACTGCGGCCACCGGGCGACGATGAGGTCGGGCCGCGCCTATCACAAACGTGCGCTCACGGGGGTTCTCCGCCGGTACCATTTCCTAACTTCCCAGTGTGTGCGTTTTTCGCGTTTGGCGGACACGTCCGGTAGCCGGTGCTGTAATTGCCATACGTCCCTCATGACGGCTCTGGGCTCGCACCGGCCGGGGGCAGTGTGTTCAGCCGGGGGCTTCGTCGACGCGAGGAGGGGGCTGTGGACACTGGAGATCGCCTGCTGACACCGGGTGAGGTCGCTGCGCTGTTTCGGGTTGACCCGAAAACCGTGACCAGATGGGCAGCGGCCGGCCGGATCGGCAGTATCCGGACTCCAGGAGGGCACCGCCGGTTTCGGGAATCCGAGGTGCGGGCCCTGCTCGAGGGGGAGGGCATGCTGGACGAGGCGGAGGACATGGGCAAGGCCCGCAACATGGGCCCGACCGCTTCCACCGGCCCCGGCCCGGCGAACGCCGGCATGTACTGAACGTGCGGGGCGCGGTCCGATCGAGGCCGCGCCCCGCTCGTCGTACGCCGGGTCCGGTCAGGCCGGGCCGGGTTCCCGGCGACCGGAGGCCAGCTCGCCGGCCCACCGGCGGAACAGCGTGTGCGGGACGCCCAGCGCGTCCAGCACCTTGCCGGCCACGAAGTCCACGAGCTGCCCGGCGGAGGCCGCCGCCCCGGCGCCGTAGAAGCCCGGGCTGGCCGGCAGCACCACGGCGCCGGCGTCGTGCAGCGCGATGAGGTGCTCCAGGTGGCTGCGGGTCACCGGGGTCTCCCGGGGCACCACCACTACCGGGCGGCGCTCCTTGAGGTTCACCTCGGCGGCACGCTGGAGCAGGTCCTTGGAGAGCCCGATGGCGATGCCGGCGCAGGCGGCGGTGCTGGCCGGCACCACCGCCATGCCGCGTACCCGATAGGAGCCGCTGCTCGGGCCGGCGGCCAGGTCACCGGCGGGCCAGTGCCGGATGTCCGCGCCGGTGAGGTCGCGGTCGAGCCAGGCGGCCAGGTCCTCGGCCCAGTGCCCGTCCCGGAAGGGCCGGCCGGTCTCGTCCAGCACTGTCAGCCGGGCCGCCCGGGACACGATCAGGTCCACCGCCTGGCCCGCGTCGAGCAGTGCCCGGACGACCGCCGCCGCGTACGGCGTGCCCGAGGCGCCGGAGACACCCACCACCCATGGTTCGCGCATGCCCTCAAGCGTGCCTGGTCGCCGCGGGCGGCGGACCACGACCCCCGTTCGGGCGGCCCGCCCGGGATGTCCAGAGGGTTCACGGGAGTTCCCTCGGCGTGAAATTCTTCGATCGGCAAATCCACTTCCGTGGGAAGGGCCGGTGATGACTGCGGCGGTGCTGCGGGCGCTGCGCTCCGACTGCCCCATCACGCCCCGCCTCTCCCCGTACGCGGACGACGTGCAGGGCTGGCTGGTGGAACTGGTCGACCGGCTCGGTCTGCCGCCCGACCCGGCCACCCGGCGGCGGCTGGCGCGGGCCGGGTTCGCCCGGTACGCCGGCCGCCTCTACCCGGACGCCACCGAGGCGGACCTGCGGGTGCTGACCGCGCTGTTCACCTGGTTCTTCCTGGTCGACGACGCCTGCGACGGGCGGGACGGGCTGACGCCGGGGCAGATCCGCGCGTTGCGCGACGGCGCGCTCGCGTTGCTGCGCGAGGGTCCGCGAGCCCGCCATCCGGGCTTCTCCGGCCCGCTGCGGCGCCTGCTGGTGCAGGCGTGGCGGGAGCCCCGCCGCCGGATGCCGGCCCGCTGGCGGCTACGTTTCGCCGACGCGGTCGCCGACCACCTCGACGGCGTCCACCGGGAGGCCACCGCCACCGGGTCGGGCCGTCCGCCGGGCGTCGCCGAGTACGTGCGGCTGCGCCGGGCCACCTCGGCGGCGTACGTGTCGTACCCGCTCATCGAGTTCGCGTCCGGACGCCCGCTGCCCGACGCGGTCTACCACCACCCGGCACTGCGGCGGCTCGCGGACCTCGCGAACGACCTGCTGTCCTGGTTCAACGACATCGCCTCGCTGGAGCGCGACCACGCCACCGGCGGCGGGCACAACCTGGTGCTGGCGGTGGCCGCCGAGCGGGGCGTGCCGCTGCCGGCGGCGGTCGACCTGGTGGCCGGGCACTGGCGGGCCGAGATGGCCCGGTTCGCGGCGCTCCGCGCGGCGGCGCCGTCGTTCGGCCCGACGCTCGACGACGCCGTCGCCGTCCACCTCGACGGCCTGGCCGCCGCCGTGCGCGGCACCGTGGACTGGACGCTGGAGAGCGCCCGCTATCCGGTCACCCCGGCGTCCTGACCGCGTTCCGGCGTTGCCGTTACGGCCGCAGGCCGAGCCGGATCACCAGGTCGAGCAGCGCGAGGACGAACAACGCGATGCCGACGAAGCCGTTCGCGGTGAAGAACGCCCGGTTGACCTTGCTCAGGTCGGTCGGGCTGACCACCAGGTGCTGGTACGCGAAGGCGGCAGCGGTCAGCGCCAGCCCGATCCACCACAGCCAGCCGAAGCCGACCCACGCGCCGAACCAGATGAACAGCGCGAACGTCACCACGTGCGCGACGGTGGAGGCGTGCAGCGCGAAGCGCCGGCCGTACCGGGCGGGGACGCTGTGCACGCCGATCTCCCGGTCGATCTCCGAGTCCTGGCAGGCGTAGATCAGGTCGAAGCCGCCGATCCAGAGGCCGACCGCCGCGCCGAGCAGCCAGGCCGGGCCGGAGCCGTCGAGCGTGCCGGTGACCGCCAGCCAGGCGCCGACCGGGCCGACCGCCTGCGCCACCGCGAGGATGGCGTGCGGCCAGTTGGTGAACCGCTTGCCGTACGGGTAGACGATCAGCGGCACCACGGCCAGCGGCGCGAGCACCAGGCAGAGCGGGTTGAGCAGGGCGGCGGCGGCCAGGAACACCACGAGCGCGACGGCCGCGCCGGTCCAGGCCGTCCGCACGCTCACCGCGCCGGTGACCAGTTCCCGGTTCGCCGTACGCGGGTTCCGCGCGTCGATCCGCCGGTCGAGGATGCGGTTCGCGGCCATGGCGAACGTCCGCGCGCCGACCATCGCCACGGTGATCAGCAGCAGGTCGCCCCAGCGCACCCGGCCGCCGTTGAGCTGCATGGCGGTCAGCGCCGACAGGTACGCGAACGGCAGCGCGAAGACCGAGTGCTCGATGGCGACGAGCTTGAGGAAGGACGCGACCCGGCCGGGCCGTTCCTGTACCGCCGCCGTCATCAGATCCCGTATTCCTTCCAGCGCTTGTCCACCAGTGAGACCACCTCGGGCGACATCCGCATCTCCTCCGGCCAACCCCGGGTGTAGCCCTCCTCGGGCAGTTTGCGGGTCGCGTCGATGCCCGCCTTGCCGCCCCAGAACTGCTGGTACGAGGCGTGGTCGAGATGGTCCACCGGGCCTTCGGTGAGCAACAGGTCCCGGGCGTAGTCGACATTGCCGAAGGCGCGGAACGCGACCTCGTTGTAGTCGTGGACGTCGCAGTCCTCGTCCACGATCACGATCAGCTTGGTCAGCGACATCATGTGCGCGCCCCAGATCGCGTTCATCACCTTCTGCGCGTGCTTCGGGTAGCGCTTGCGGATCGACACGATCGCGCAGTTGTGGAAGACACCGGCGGCGGGCAGGTCGTAGTCGACGATGTCCGGGATCAGGAAGCGCAGCAGCGGCGCGAAGATCCGCTCGGTGGCCTTGCCGAGACCGTGGTCCTCCTGCGGCGGCTGGGACGTGACGATCGAGTGGTAGACCGGGTCGCGCTGCATGGTCATGCACTCGATGTGCATCACCGGGAACGGCTCGACCGGCGTGTAGAAGCCGGTGTGGTCGCCGAACGGGCCCTCGGGCAGCCGCTCGCCCGGCTCGATGTAGCCCTCCAGCACGATCTGCGCGTGCGCCGGCACCTGGAGCGGGACGGTCAGGCAGTCGACCATCTCGACCCGCTCACCGGCGAGGAACCCGGCGAACAGGTACTCGTCGATGTCGGCGGGCAGCGGCGCGCTGGCCGAGTACGCCACCACCGGGTCCGCGCCGATGGCGATCGCCACCGGCAACCGCTCGCCCAGCCGCTCCGCGACCGCGTGGTGCGCGGTGGAGTTCTTGTGGATCTGCCAGTGCATGCCGATCGTGTTGTGGCTGTGCTGCTGGAGCCGGTAGAGCCCGAGGTTGCGCTTGCCGGTCTCCGGGTGCTTGGTGTGGGTCAGCCCGAAGTTGTGGAAGATCCCGCCGTCGCCGGGCCACACCTGCAACCCGGGCAGCCGGTTCAGGTCGACGTCGTCGCCCCGGTAGACGACCTGCTGGCAGGGGGCGGTCTTGACCTTCTTCGGCGGCATCGACTTGAGCTGCATGACCTTGCCGAGGCCACCCATCATCCCGGAGAAGCCCTGCGGCAGCTCCGGCTTGAGCATGTCGCCGATCCGCGCGCCGATCTCGTCGAGGTCTTCCACCCCGAGCGCCATCGCCATCCGCTTCTCGGTGCCGAACAGGTTGATCGCCACCGGCATCTCGCCCCGGGTGGGGCGCTCGAACAGCAGCGCCGGCCCGCCGGCCCGGACGGTGCGGGTGACGATCTCGCTGATCTCCAGCGTGGGGTCGACCGGCGCGCTCACCCGCCGCAGCTCGCCCGCGCGCTCCAGCGCCGCGAGGAAGTCCTTGAGATCGGTGTACGGGAAGCCACGAGCCGCCATGCCGCCATCCTCCCGCACGTTCCTGCGAGGTAAGGAAGGGCCCCCTGTTAACGCCTCCGGTAGAGGACGGGCCCCTTCTTAACACCCCGCAGCTCAGGCCGCGGGCGTCCAGGCGTACGCGGCCAGCGGCGCGTCGAGCGGCGCCTCGGTGAGCCGGTTGGCGAACGTGGAGATGGTGTACGTGCCGACGCCGAGCACCACGTCCAGCGCGTGCCGGCGCTGCCACCCGGCGGCGAGCAGCGCGTCGAGGTCGGCGTCGGGGACCGCGCCCCGGTGGTCGAGGACGGCGACGGTGAACCGGCGCAGCGCCTCCAGCCGGGGGTCGGGCAGCGTCGCGCCGGTCCGCAGCGCCTCGATCAGCTCCGGCGCGGCGGCGTGCCGGACGAGCGTAGCGGTGTGCATGGCCACGCAGAGGTGGCAGCCGTTGCGGGTGGCGACGGTGAGCACGACCACCTCCCGGGCGACCGCGTCGAGGTCGGTCGCCTCGAACGCGGCGTTGGCGGCGAGGAAGCCCTTCAATAGTTCGGGTGAGCCCGCCATCAGGCCGACGGCAGCGGGCAGGTGGCCCAGCGAGCGGCGTACCCCGGCCATGACCGGGCGGGCGGCGGCGGGTGCGGTGTCCGGCTCGTACGTGGTGAAGCGGGACATGACTGTGCCCCTCTCGTAAGATGGTCAACGTGGTTGACGAAATAGTAAACGTGGTTGTCGAACGTGGCAACGCCTGACCGCCCCGGCTTCGCGCTGCCGCTGCTCCTGCTCGCCGGCTTCCGTACGCTCGTTGACGACCTGCACGCCGAGCTGGCCCGCCAGGGGCACCCCGAGCTGCGCCCGGCCCACGGGTTCGTCCTCCAGGCCGTAGGCCCGGACGGCACCACCGCCTCCGACCTCGGCCAGCGCCTCGGCGTCTCCAAGCAGGCCGCCGGCAAGACGGTGGACCGGCTGGTCGCGCTCGGCTACCTGGAACGCGTGGACGACCCCGCCGACGCCCGACGCAAGCTGGTCCGGACGACCGCGAAGGGCCGCGACGGGCTGCACCGCTCGGCGGCGGTCTTCGACGAGCTACGCGACCGCTGGGCGGCCACGCTCGGCGCGGACCGGGTCGCCGCCATCGAGGACGACCTGCGCCGGATGGTTCCCGCCGACGTGTTCCGCCTCGACGTCCCCGGCTGGTTCGGCGGATGAATTCGTCACTGACAGGTTCGCCGACGGCGGTTCATCATCGACGGATGGACGACGCATACGTGGTGGGTGACCCGGACGGCCTCAGCCCACTCCAGGCAGAGATCCGCGACGCGGTGGCCCGCGAACTGCACGCCCAGTTCGCGCTCCGGGCCGACCGCCTCGAACTGGCCGACCTGCCGGAGGTGGCCTACCAGGTCACGCGCCGGGTGGACGAGGTGCTGAGCGCGCGCCCGGCCACTACACCCCGGCGTACGAGTGCAGACCGGTGAAGAAGAAGTTCACGCCGAACAGGTTCATCATCACGGTCAGGAAGCCCACGATGGAGATCCAGGTGGCCACGTTGCGCTTCACGCTCGGCGTGGCCCGGGCGTGCAGGTAGCCCGCGTACACCACCCAGGAGATGAACGCCCAGGTCTCCTTGGGGTCCCAGCCCCAGGCGCGGCCCCAGGCCGCCTCGGCCCAGATCGCGCCCGCGATCACCGCGAACGTGAAGATCGGGAACGAGAAGGCGTGCAGCGTGAAGGTCAACCGCTCCAGCCCGGCCGCCGCCGGAAGGCGGCGGGCCAGGGTGTACGGGAAGCTGCGGCGACCCTGCTCCCAGCCGGCCCGCATCAGGTACGCGGCGGCGGGCACCACGCCCAGCAGGAAGAGGCCCGAGGCAAAGATGATCGTCGAGACGTGGATGATGAACCACCACGACTGCAGCGCCGGCATCAGCGGCTCGATCGGCACGTAGAGCTTCAGCTCGGCGAACGCCAGCAGCAGCACCATCACCAGCGTCAGGAACAGCCCGAGCCGGCGCAGCCACGGCTGCTTCCAGAGCACCACGAGCCAGGCCGCCACACCGATCCAGGTGCCGGTCAGCACGAACTCGTACATGTTGCCCCAGGGCATCCGGTCGGCGGCGACGCCCCGCGTGATCACCGCGCCCAGGTGCACGGCGGCGGCGACCGCGGTGAGCCAGCCGGCGATCCGGCCGGCCAGCACGGCCCGGGCGGCGGAGTGGTCCGGCCGCGGCGGCGCGGCCGGCTCGTCGACGGTGCCGCCGGCGCCGCCGACGCCCGCGCCGACCAGTTCCCGCGCGGGCGCGGCCGCGGGGACCTTCCGCGCGTTGCCCAGCGCGAACTCCACGGCGTGGCTGATCATCGCGATCAGGTACACCAGGATCGCGTACGCGACCAGCTGGTCGGAGAGTGCGGACATCACTCGTCTCCTTCTCGCGCCCGCCGCGCGTCCGGCGCGTCGCCGCTCACCGCGGCGACGAGCTGCGCGAACTCGTCGGCGAACCCTGGGTGCTCGGTGCGCGGCAGCCCACCGGCCTCCACCAAACTACTACCGCCCGTCGGAGATCCACCCTCCGGGGGCGAAACCCGGAACCACACCCGTCGCCGCCGGGCGAACAGCGAGCCCATCAGGCCCAGCAGCAGCGTGCCGCTGGCCACCAGCAGCAGCGTCTGCCCGGGCGCGTGCCGGACCGCGAGCGTGATGTACGGCTTGGTGCCGACGAACTCCAGCGTGCTGCCGTCGTCGAGGGTCCACTTCTCCCCCGGCCGCAGCAGCTTGGTGCCGATCTCCTTGAGCTTGCCGTCGTCGATCTGCCGCCGGTCCAGCGCGTATACCGAGCCGGGGATGCCGGCGTCCATCCCGAGGTTCCCGCGGTACGCGGTCAGGTTCACCATCGGGTTGCGCTCGGCCGGGTACTGCGACGCCACGTACGGCGCGCTCTCCGGCCCGGTGGGCAGGTAGAGCCCGTCGAAGGCGATCTGCTGGTCCGGGGACCGCGCGCCGGTCTTCGGGTCGACGTTGGCGTCCGGGAAGATCGCCACGCCCTCCTCGGTCGCGTTGGAGTCGCCGGTACGCAGGAACGGCGCCTCGCTGGTCTGGCTGCGGCCGTACTTGTCGGTGTACTTCAGCAGCGGCGCGTAGCCGTTGCCGAGCAGGTAAACGTTCGCCGAGCCGAGCCGCAGCGGCGAGTTGACCGAGAAGCCGGCGGTCCGCGCCTCGCCGCCCGGCTCCTCCACGGTCACCGTGGCCCAGTAGCGGGACGCCAGCCCGGACGGCAGGTAGTCGGCCTCGAACTTCTCCAGCGTCAGGCAGAACGGCGGCAGGTCGGCGCTGTCCACGCGCGGGCCGAGCGACGCCTCGGCGTACTGCTGACGGGTGTTGCAGAAGGCGTTGTCCTCGCCCGCGACCAGGATGCGGTTGCCGTGCCATCCGTACCAGGAACCGAGCGCGACCCCGAGCAGGACGGCGACCAGCGACACGTGGAAGAGCAGGTTGCCGGTCTCCTTGAGGTAGCCCTTCTCGGCGGAGACCTCGTTGCCGCGCACGGTGACCCGCCACCGGCGGCCGCGCAGCACCGCCGCGATCGCCTCGGGGTCGGCGGCGGCCGGGGCCTCCAGCACCGTGTGCTGGGGCAGCCGTTCGAGCCGCTTCGGCGCGGCCGGCGGCTTCATCCGCAGCGCGCGGACGTGGTCCCGGGCGCGGGGCAGGATGCAGCCGATCAGCGAGGTGAACAGCAGCAGGTAGATCGCGGAGAACCAGACCGAGCCGAAGACCTCGAACGCGCCGATCTGGTCCAGCCGGGGCGCGAGGTCGGGGTGGTCCACGAACCACTGGTTGACCCGTTCCGGGTTGACGCCGCGCTGCGGCAGCACCGAGCCGGGGATGGCCGCGACGGCGAGCAGGAACAGCAGGATCAGCGCGGTACGCATGCTGGTGAGCTGCCGCCACGAGTTGCGCAGCAGGGCCAGCACCGGGTTGACCCGCCGTCGGGGCGCCTGCGCCGGAGGGGTCGACGGCCGGTCGTCGACGGTCGTCATCAGATGCTCACCTCGCCCACGCCCACGTTCGTCTGCAGCCAGATCACCACGTTCACCCAGCCGCCGCTGATCAGCGCCAGGCCGATCGCGATCAGCAGGGCCCCGCCGATGCGGGTGACCCAGCGGCTGTTGCGCCGGACGGCGCGGAACACCCCGAGCAGGCGCTGGAAGCCCAGCCCGAAGACGACGAACGGTATCCCCAGCCCGAGGCAGTACGCCACGGCGAGCACCACGGCCCGGTCGGTGCCCCCCTCGGTGGCCGCCATGCCGAGCACCGCGCCGAGCGTCGGGCCGGTGCAGGGCAGCCAGCTGAGCGCGAAGACCGCGCCGAGCACCGGCGCGCCGAGCAGCCCGGCGGAGGGCAGCCAGCGGATGCGGAACTCCCGCTGCATGCCGGGGATCACCCCGAGGTAGCCGAGCCCGAGCACCACCACGAGCGCGCCGATGACGATCTCCAGCGTGCGCTCGTACCGGAAGAAGAGCTTGCCGACGCCGGAGAAGAGGATCGCGGTGGCGACGAACACGACTGTGAAGCCGGCGATGAACAGCAGCGTGCCGGCGAGCACCCGGCCCTTGACGGCCGCGGTGGTCCGGGCCGGCGCCGCCCGCTCGGCGACGCCCACACCGCCCCCGCTCGCGCCGCCGCTGTTAACAAGGGGCCCTTCCTCTACCGGAGGCGTTAACAGGGGGCCCTTCCTTGCACCCTCCAGGTCGGCGCCGGCCAGGCCGGTCACGTACGACAGGTAACCGGGCATCAGCGGGAGCACGCACGGGGACAGGAAACTCACCAGCCCGGCCAGTGCGGCCGCGCCCACCGCGAACAGCAGCGGGCCGGACTCGGCGAGCTGGCGGAACGTCTCGCCCATCAGCGGGCGCCGTTCGGCGCCGGTGACTCGGCGGCGATCTTCTCGACGATCGGCCGCAGCTCGTCGCGGGTGACGGCCCGGCGGATCACCACGGCGATCCGGCCCTCGCGGTCGAGCACGACGGTGGCCGGCGTGGTGTTCGGCGGGATGTCGAAGTTGAGCGCCTGCCGGCTGGCCGGGTCGAAGATGCTCGGGTACGTGACCCGGCCCTCCTCGAAGGCGAGCGCCTTGTCCTTGCTGTCCTGCACGTTGATGCCGAGGAACGTCACGCCGGAGCCCTTTGTGGCCTGGTAGGTGTCCTCCAGGTCGTCCGCCTCGGCACGGCAGGGCGCGCACCAGGAGCCCCAGAAGTTGACCACGACGACCTGGCCGCGGTCGCGGGAGATGTCGTAGCCGCCGCCGGTGAGCAGCTCACCGCTGACCTTCGGCGTCTTCGAGCGCTGGTCGGGTGCGCAGGTGACGACGGAGCCGTCGGCCGCGCACCGGCTCTCCTGGCTGCCGGAGGAGCAGCCGACCAGCGCCGTACCGGCGGTGACGGCGGCGAGCAGGGCGGCGGCGAGCCTCCGGGTGAGCATCAGGCCCCCTTGGCCGTCCGGGCGGTCGGCGAGATCGACACCAGGTGGGCGGCCGGCTCGGAGTACCCGATGCCGACGATCTTGGCGCCGTCGAAGTGGAACGAGGTGAGGCTGGCCAGGCCGCACTGGCGGCGGCGCGGGTCGTGCCAGAGGCGCTTGCGCTCGACGTGCCGGCGCAGCGTCCAGATCGGGAGCTGGTGCGACACGAGCACCGCCTCGCGGCCCTCGGCGGCGACGCGGGCGGCGTGCAGCGCGGCGAACATGCGCTCGGCGATGGCCCGGTACGCCTCGCCCCAGGACGGGGTCACCGGGTCGCGCAGCACCCACCAGTTGCGCGGGTCGCGGAACGAGCCGTCACCGGGCGAGACCTTCTTGCCCTCGAACCAGTTCGCGCTCTCGATCAGCCGCTCGTCGACGCCGACGGAGAGGCCGAACTGCGCCGCGATCGGCTCGGCGGTCTGCTGGGCGCGCTCCAGCGGGCTGGCCACCACGTGCACCACGGTCCGGTCGGCGAGCGCCTGCGCGGCCGCCTTCGCCATCTGCACGCCCAGCTCGGAGAGGCGGAACCCGGGCAGGCGGCCGTAGAGGATGCCGTCCGGGTTGTGCACCTCACCGTGCCGCAGCACGTGCACCACGGTCTCCGCCATAGTTACCCCCCGCTTCCCGCCGCTGCCGCCGCCCGCGCCGCCACCGGCAGGGCGGCGGCGATCTGCTCCCACGCCGCGTCGTCGATCGCGGTCGAGACGAACCACGACTCGAACGCGCTCGGCGGCAGGTAGACGCCACCGGCGAGCATCGCGTGGAAGAACGCCTTGAACGCCGGCACCACCTGGGTACGGGCGCTGTCGTAGTCGCGCACGTCCGCGTCGGTGAAGAAGACCGAGAACATGTTGCCGGCGGTGGAGAGGCGGTGCGGCACGCCGGCCGCGGACAGCGCCTCGGTGGTGAGCTTGCCGAGCGCGGCGGAGGTCTCGTCGAGCCGCCGGTAGAGCGCGTCGTCGGCCAGCCGCAGCGTGGCCAGTCCGGCGGCGCAGGCCAGCGGGTTACCGGAGAGCGTCCCGGCCTGGTAGACCGGGCCGGCCGGGGCGAGCTTCGCCATGATCTCCGCGCGCCCGCCGAACGCCGCGGCGGGCAGGCCGCCACCCATGACCTTCCCGTACGTCCACAGGTCCGCGTCCGACGGGTCGAGGCCGTGCCATCCGGCGCGGGACACCCGGAACCCGGTCATCACCTCGTCGACGATGAGCAGCGCGCCGTGCGCGTGCGCGATCCGGGCCAGTTCGGCGTTGAAGCCGTCACGCGGGGCGATCACGCCCATGTTGCCGGCGGCGGCCTCGGTGATGATCGCGGCGATGTGCTGGCCCTGGGCGGCGAACGCCTCCTCGACCGCGCGCAGGTCGTTGTACGGCAGCACGATCGTGTCGCCCGCTGCCGCGCCGGTCACGCCGGGCGAGTCGGGCAGGCCGAACGTGGCCACGCCGGAGCCGGCGGCGGCGAGCAGTGCGTCCGAGTGGCCGTGGTAGCAGCCGGCGAACTTGATGATTTTGGAGCGGCCGGTGAAGCCGCGGGCCAGCCGGATCGCCGACATGGTCGCCTCGGTGCCGGAGTTGACCAGGCGCACCTGCTCGACCGGCGTCCGCGCGATGATCTCCTCGGCCAGGTCTACCTCACCCGGGGTGGGCGTGCCGAAGCTCGTGCCCAGCGTGGCGGCCTCGCGCAGCGCCTCCACCACTGCCGGGTGCGCGTGGCCGAGAATGAGCGGGCCCCAGGAGCAGACCAGGTCGACGTACCGACGACCGTCGGCGTCGAAGAGCCACGGACCCTCCCCCCGGACCATGAAGCGCGGGGTGCCGCCGACGGCACGGAACGCGCGCACGGGAGAGTTCACCCCGCCGGGCACGACGGCCTTGGCGCGGTCGAACAGGGCCTCGGAGGCCGGGGCGTCGGCCGGGTAGCGGCCGGATCCGGCGGAAAGCGTCTCGGTCACGATGGGCCCATTGTGTCAGCGCCGGAGCACTGCCTGGCACGCACCCCGCGACGGGGGTTACCAGGCTCACCCCGGTGAGCGGCGGCAGGCCGCCAGCGATCCGCTCGACAGGCCCGTCGGTCGAGATCGCGATAGGCTGACCGGGTGGATCGTGCCGAACTGTCCATCGCCGTACAGCGGACCGGTGACGAAGCAGTGCTTCGTCTGGCCGGTGAGATCGACATGCTCACGGCCGCCCAGCTCTCGACGGTGGTCAACGAGGTGCTGGCGGATCCGCCCCCGCGCATCGTGCTCGACCTGGCCGGGGTCACGTTCTGCGACTCGCAGGGCCTCGGCACGCTCGTGGTGCTCAGCCGCAAGGCCAGTCATACCCAGTGCCTGCTGATACTCACCAACGTCGGCGACTTCCTGATCCGCGTCCTGGACATCACCGGTCTCCGCAGCGCCCTGATGATCCGCAACGAAGCCACCCCGTAGCCCGACCCTCGCTTTCCTCCGCGATCTTGCACTTGCGGCCCTCCACGAGGGTGATTCACCCCTTTCGCCGGGGCCGCAAGTGCAAGATCAACGCTGCTAGAGGACGGGGACGTCGCGGCGGCGGAAGGTGAGCAGGCCAGCCGTGGCCAGGGTCACCGCCAGGGCCGTGAGCAGGTAGAGCGGGGTGGGGGTCCAGGCGTCGCGGAGCACCTGCGGGGTGTGCGTGAACGGGGACAGGTCCAGCAGCCACTGGTCCAGCTCCAGCACCGCGCCGAGCTGCCCGAGCAGCACGCAGACCGCCAGCACCGCCCAGGTGACCGGCGCGAGCCGGGGCAGCAGGCCGTAGAGCAGCACGGCGAGCCCGGCCAGCACCCACGCCGCCGGCACCTGAGCCAGGCCCGCGGCGAGCATCCGGCCGAGTTGCCGGGGCACGTCACCGGTGCTCAGCCCGTACGTCAGGCCGGTGGCCAGCCCGGTCACCGCGAGCACCACCACCGGGCCGAGCAGCGCGAACGTCACGTGCGAGAGCAGCCAGGTCGAGCGGCGGGTGCCGGTGGCCAGCACCGGCTCGGCGTGCCCGGCGGACTCCTCGGCGCGCATCCGCAGCGCGGCCTGGATGCCGTACCCGGCGGCGGCCAGCCCGGCCAGGCTCAGCGTCACGCCCAGGTACGCGTCGGCCATGCCGGACGCCCCGCCGAGCCGGGCCACGATCTCCTCCATCCGCGGGCTGCCCTCGACGGACCGGCCGGCCGCCTCGGCCGCGCCACCGAGGATCAGCCCGAGCAGGCCGAACCCGACCGACCACCAGAGGATCTGCCCCCGGTGCAGCCGCCAGGCCAGGCCGAACGGACCGGACAGGCCACCACCGGCGGCGGCCGGGCCGAGCCGGGGCGGCAGCACGCCCGCGCCCAGGTCGCGGCGGACCGAGACCGGGTACGCGAACGCGGCGAGCAGCGCCGTGGCGGCAAGCGGCAGCAGCAGCACCCACCACCGCTCCCCCTCGTACGGGCGGACCCGGGCGGCCCAGCCCAGCGGGGACAGCCAGCTCGGCCAGTCGTTGCCCGCCGTGTCCCCGGCCAGGCGCAGCCCGAACGCGGCGCCGAGACCGGCGAGGCCGATGCCCCGCGCCCCACCCGCGGTCTCGGTCAACTGGGCCGCCA
Organism: Micromonospora sp. C41; assembly: GCF_018070485.1. Lineage (NCBI taxonomy): Bacteria > Bacillati > Actinomycetota > Actinomycetes > Micromonosporales > Micromonosporaceae > Micromonospora > Micromonospora sp. C41. Next base: position 208,318 of record NZ_JAGPXP010000008.1, read on the forward strand.
GCCCGCCGAGCGTGGCGAACACGACGCCGGTCAGCACGGTGACCAGGCCGTACGCCAGCGAGCCGCCGACCGGCAGCCCGGTCGCGACCAGCCCGGCGGCGGTGAGCAGGCCGAGCAGCAGATCCGCCGCGTACGTGACGAGCAGCGCGGCGGTCAGCCCGGCGTGCCGCCCGAGCACGTTGCCACCGAGCAGTTCCCGCCGGCCGGCCTCCTCCTCGGTGCGGGTGTGCCGGATGACGGTGAGCAGGCTGGCCAGCGCGACGATGAGCAGCAGGAAGCCGCTGCGCTGGGCGGTCAGCCCGCCGATGCTGTCGCCGTAGGCGGGGCCGAGCAGCGCGACGATGGACGGGTTGCGGGCGGTGCCCTCCAGGTACGCGGCCCGCTCGGCGGCGGTCGGGAACAGCCCGGCGAAGCTGGCCGCGTACGTCATCGGCAGCACCGCGAGGATCAGCACCCACAGCGGCAGCAGGAGACGGTCCCGGCGCAGGATCAGCCGGACCAGGTGGCGGGTGCCGGTGAGCGTGCTCATGCCCGGTCCGCCGTCTCGTAGTGCCGCAGGAACAGTTCCTCCAGCGTGGGCGGCGTGCTGACCAGGCTGCGTACGCCCAGTTCGGTGAGCCGGCGCAGCGCGGCGTCGAGCGCGGCGGTGTCGACGTCGAAGCGCACCCGCCGCCCGTCGACCCGCAGGTCGTGTACGCCGGGCAGGTCGGCCAGGCCGTCGAGCGGCGCGGTGACCTCGGCGTCGATCGCGGTGCGGTGCAGGTGGCGCAGGTCGCCGAGCGTGCCGGACTCCACCGTCCGGCCGGCCCGGATGATCGTCACCCGGTCGCAGAGCGCCTCCACCTCGGCGAGGATGTGGCTGGACAGCAGCACTGTGCGTCCGTCGTGGACGGCGCGGCGGACCCAGTGCTGGAAGACCTCCTCCATCAGCGGGTCGAGCCCGGAGGTCGGCTCGTCGAGGATGAGCAGTTCGACGTCGGAGGCGAGCGCGGCGACCAGGCCGACCTTCTGCCGGTTGCCCTTGGAGTAGGTGCGGCCCTTCTTGCGCGGGTCCAGCTCGAAGGAGTCCAGCAGTTCGGCGCGGCGTTTCGGGTCGAGCCCGCCGCGCATCCGGCCGAGCAGGTCGATCACCTCGCCGCCGCTGAGGTTGGGCCAGAGCGTGACGTCGCCGGGCACGTACGCGAGGCGGCGGTGCAGCGCTACCGCGTCCCGCCAGGGGTCGCCGCCCAGCAGCCGGGCGGCCCCCGCGTCCGCCCGCAGCAGGCCGAGCAGCACCCGGATGGTGGTCGACTTGCCGGAGCCGTTCGGGCCGAGGAAGCCGTGCACCTCCCCGGTGCGGACGGTCAGGTCGAGCCCGTCGAGGGCCCGGGTGCGGCCGAAGGTCTTCACCAGGCCGGACACATCGATTGCCGTTTCCATAATTCAGAAGCTACGCTCGTTTCACAAACTTGTGAAGACTGTAAGGTCACGGGGTGAGTGTCGAGGAGCCGACCATGAACAAGCCGTTCCGCCACGACGAGGAGGAGGTCCACCTCTTCGTGGAGCGGATGGCGATGGCCTTCGCCGACGTGGGCTTCCCCCGGATGGCCGCCCGGGTCCTGTTCACGGTGATGAGCGCCGACGACCCGCTCACCGCGGGCGAGATCGCCGAACGGCTCGGCGTCAGCGCGGCGGCGGTCAGCGGCGCGGTCCGCTACCTGACCCAGTTCGCCATGCTGGTCCGCGAGCCGGTCAAGGGCTCCCGGCGCGACCGCTACCGGATGCCGGACAACCCCTGGTACGAGGCGACCATCACCAAGACCACGCTCTACAAGAACTTCATCGACATCGCCGCCGGCGGGGTCGACGCGCTGCACGGCCGCAGCACCCCGGCCGGTGAACGGGTCGCCGAGATGCGCGACTTCTTCCTCTTCGTACAGGAGGAACTGGAATCGCTCGGCGACCGGTGGCGGGCCCGGCGGGCCGCGACCGGGCACGGCGGCCCGGCCGGCGGCTGAACCGTCAGCGGGTGTTGCCCCAGCGCGCCTGCTCCAGCAGCTCGACCGCGCGTTCGCGGGTGGACGGGTCGTCGTCGGCGCGCAGCAGCGCCGTCGCCTCGTCCACCGCGTCGGTCAGGTGCCGCCACTGCAGATCCCGCTCCCGCACCAGGTCCGACTGGGCGGCGAGCTGCCGGGTCTTCACCCACAGGTCGACGAAGACGGTCACCTTCGCCCGCAGCACCCACGGATCGAACGGCTTGGTCAGGTAGTCGACCGCACCCGCCGCGTAGCCGCGCAACGCGAGCTGCGCGTCCTTGTCCGCGGCGGTCAGGAAGATGATCGGTACGTGCCGGGTGCGCTCGCGCCGCTTGATGTGCGTCGCCGTCTCGAAGCCGTCCATGTCGGGCATCTGGGCGTCCAGCAGGATCACCGCGAAGTCGTCCACGAGGAGCTGCTTGAGCGCGGCCTCGCCGCTCTCCACCGCGACCGACTGCACCGGGAGACCCTGGAGGATCGCCTCCAGCGCCATCAGGTTCTCCCGCCGGTCGTCCACCAGCAGGGCCTTGGCCGTCTGCGTCACGCGTTCTCCTCGCCTCGGCTGCGGCCGATCCAGGACGCCATCAGCTCGATCAGCTCGTCTAGGTCCACCGGCTTGGTGATGTAGTCGCTGCCGCCGGCGCTGAGCGCCGACTCCCGGTCGCCGGGCATCGCCTTGGCGGTCAGGAAGACGATCGGCAGGTCCGCGAACCGGTGGTTGCGGCGGATCTGCGCGGTCGTCTCGTACCCGTCCTGGTCCGGCATCATGGCGTCCATCAGCACGATGTCCACCTCCGGATGCTCGGCGAGCTGGCGGACGCCGTCCGCCCCGTTGTCCGAGTACAACACGGTCATGCCGTGCAGTTCCAACGCGGACGTCAACGCGAACACGTTCCGCACGTCGTCGTCGATGATCAGCACGGTCACGCCGTCCAGCCGCCGGGTGGCCGGCGTCTCCTGCGGCTGCGGCAGCTCCATCGGCATGAGCAGCGACGACGGCAGGCCCGCGCGGCTCGGCGACGGCGGCGCCGGCGCCACCACCGCGTCCGGCGCCAGCACATCGGGTACGAAGAGAGTGAACGTCGAACCCTGACCGGGCGCGGACGAGACGGTGATCGTGCCGCCGAGCAGGCGGGCCAGATCACGGCTGATGGACAGGCCCAGGCCGGTCCCGCCGTACCGCCGGCTGGTGGTGCCGTCCGCCTGCTGGAACGCCTCGAAGATCAGCGACAGCTTGTCGTCGGAGATGCCGATGCCGGTGTCGATCACGGTGAACGCGATCACCCGCTGCGCGTTCGTCAGCGCCGGCACGTCGAAGACGGCGTTCTCGGCCGCCGGCCCGATCCGCAGCGTCACCGCGCCGTTGTCGGTGAACTTCACCGCGTTGGAGAGCAGGTTGCGCAGGATCTGCTGCAACCGTTGGGCGTCGGTCACCAGCGCCGGCGGCAGATCGCTGCTGACCCGTACCTGGAAGTCCAGGCCCTTCTCCTCGGCCTGCGGCGCGAACGCCTGCTCCACGTAGCTCCGGATCTCGGCGAACTGGATCTCGGTGGGCTCCACGTCCATCCGGCCCGCCTCGATCTTCGACAGGTCGAGGATGTCGTCGATCAGCGAGAGCAGGTCCGAGCCGGCGCCGTGGATGGTCCGCGCGAACTCGATCTGCTTCGCGCTGAGGTTGCGCTCCGGGTTCTCGGCCAGCAGCCGGGCCAGCAGGAGCAGCGAGTTCAGCGGCGTACGCAGCTCGTGGCTCATGTTCGCCAGGAACTCCGACTTGTACGCCGACGCCCGGGTGAGCTGCTGCGCCTTCTCCTCCAAGCCGAGTCGGGCCAGCTCGATCTCCCGGTTCTGCGTCTCGATGTTGGCCTTCTGCTCGGACAGCAGCTTCGCCTTGTCCTCCAGCTCGGCGTTGGTGCGCTGCAACTCGGCCGACTGGTCCTGCATCTCGTGCGCCAGCCGCTGCGACTGCGCCAGCAGCTCCTCCGTACGCCGGTTGGCCTGGATGGTGTTGACCGCGACGCCGATGGTGAGCACCAGCCGCTCCAGGAACGCCAGGTGCAGGTCGGAGAACGTGGCCACGCCGGCGAACTCGATCACGGCGAGCAGTTCGCCCTCGAACAGGACCGGGAGCACCACCAGGTCGGCCGGGGGCGTGTCGGCCAGCCCGGAGCGCACCACGAGGCGCCCGTCCGGCTGCGCCTTGACCCGGATGGTCCGGCGGGACAACGCGGCCTGCCCGACCAGCCCCTCACCCGGGCCGAACGTGACGTCGTGCCCCCGGGCCACGTACCCGTAGGAGGCGGTGAGCCGCAGCCGCATGCTGCCCTCGGAGCTGTCCGCCAGGAAGAACGCGCCGAGCTGCGCGTCCACCAGCGGGGTCACCTCCATCATGATCATGCGGCAGACCTCGCCCAGGTCGCGCTGGCCCTGCAGCAGACCACCGATCCGGGCCAGGTTCGAGTCGAGCCAGCCCTGCTCGGCGTTCTTCTTCGTCGTCTCCCGGAGGGTGACGATCATCTGGTTGATGTTGTCCTTCAGCTCGGCGACCTCGCCCTGCGCCTTCACGTTGATCCGCTGGGTCAGGTCGCCGCGGGTCACCGACGTGGAGACCTGCGCGATCGCGCGCAACTGCGTGGTGAGCGTGGAGGCGAGCTGGTTGACGTTCTCGGTGAGGTCGCGCCACGTACCGGAGACGCCCTTGACCTGGGCCTGACCACCCAGCTTGCCCTCGGTGCCCACCTCACGCGCCACGCGCGTGACCTCGTCGGCGAACGAGGAGAGCTGGTCGACCATCGTGTTGACGGTGTTCTTCAGCTCCAGGATCTCGCCCTGCGCGTCCACGGTGATCTTCTGACCCAGGTCACCGTTCGCCACGGCGGTGGTGACCGAGGCGATGTTCCGCACCTGGCTGGTCAGGTTCGACGCCATCGAGTTCACGTTGTCGGTCAGGTCCCGCCACGTACCCGAGACGCCCTTGACCTGGGCCTGACCACCCAGCTTGCCCTCGGTGCCCACCTCACGGGCCACCCGCGTGACCTCGTCGGCGAACGACGACAGCTGGTCCACCATCGTGTTGACAGTCGACTTCAGCTCCAGGATCTCGCCCTGCGCGTCCACGGTGATCTTCTGCGACAGGTCACCCTTGGCCACCGCCGTGGACACCTGGGCGATGTTGCGCACCTGCGCGGTCAGGTTCGACGCCATCGAGTTGACGTTGTC